>JAHZEF010000077.1 GCA_019422005.1 Clostridiales bacterium | reverse complement strand
GGTTTTCCCTGATCTGTGAGGCGTCGCAGATTGCGATGCTGGTGACTGACCAGGAGAGCCCCCGGGACGTCTGCGAAAAGCTGAGGGAACTCGGCGTTGAGGTTCGCTTTGGATAAACGGGGGGCGCGGTATGGCTGCGCGGCCTGCCGAAGGCTGTCCTGACGAACCGGGGCCGCACCGCGCAGCGGTGCGGCCCCAAACCGGTTGGGATCCGGGCGGCCTGTGCAAGCTGCCCGTTGGGCCTGCAGGGCCCGGCGCGCCCATACCGGCGCCGGGACAGGGGGGGCGCCTATTTCCGGCCGGTGGAACCGAACCCGCCGGTGCCGCGGGCGGTTTGTGTCAGCTCTTCGGTTTCTGTGAACCGGGCTGTTAAAAACGGTGTGATGACCAGCTGGGCGATTCGTTCGCCGTCCTCCACGGTCTGCGGGACGGCGCCGTGGTTGTGGAGAGAGACCATCAGTTCGCCGCGGTAATCGGCGTCCACTACGCCCACCTTATTGGCCGGCGCCAGGCCGCGTTTGGTGGCCAGGCCGCTGCGGGCGTAAACCAGGCCGGCGAAGCCGACGGGGATTTCCAGGGCGAGCCCTGTGGGGAGCAGGGCTGTTTCACCGGGGGCAATTGTGACAGGATGCTCCAGACAGGCGCAGAGATCTGCGCCTGCGGCGCATTCGGAGGCGTATCGGGGCAGGCGCGCGTTTGGATTGAGCTTTTTTACGGCAACAGGCTGCATGAGCATGGCAATTCCTCCTTTATCGGCCGTCGTCCCACAGGACGACGGTTCCGGCGGCAAGTGTTTGCCTGAGATCGATCAGGCGCTGGTTGGACGAGCCGCGGAAGCGCAGCTGCAGATTTTTCAGCGACTCCACAAACGGCCCGTCCACCAGAACATCCACGCAGGAGAGGATTTCCTCGGTCACGGACGGAGGGCCGAGCGTTCCGGAGCGGATCTGCTCCAGCGTATATCCCGAAAACGCCCATACGGTTTTGGAGGGGTAACGGATGCGGACCTCCCGCAGCAGCGGCAGCAGGCCGGCCTGGTTCGCCGGTTCAAACGGCTCCCCGCCCAGAAGCGTGAGGCCGCGGATATAGTCCGGCGCCAGCAGGCGCAGCACCTCTTCCCGAACGGCTTCCGTAAAGGGGGAACCGTAGGAAAAATCCCAGGTTTCCGGCTGGAAGCAGCCCTTGCAGTGGTGTGTGCAGCCGGAGACAAACAGCGTGACGCGGACGCCCGGGCCGTTAGCGATGTCACAGGGCTTGATACTGGCATAATTCATAGGGAATCCTTCCTGACTTTCCTGAAAGTACAATACAGTCCTTTTATATCATACTCCGGCGCGCTGCGCAAGGAAGAACCGGGATTTTCCGGATTTCCCCGCCGGTTCCGTCCATGATGGAACACGGGGATGGAACGTGGAGGTATACGATGGAGCGAATACATAGCCGGGTTGGCTGCCTGACGGCCCGATATTCCTGCCTGCAGGCGTCGTATTGGGTGGTCAACTGCGCGTTATACGGCTTTGCGGCCGTTTATCTGCAGGCCGGAGGCTTCTCTGCGGGGGAGGTCGGCGTGGTTCTGGCGCTGGCGACGCTGCTCTCCGGAGTGCTGCAGCCGGTTGCGGCCGCGTTTGCCGACCGGACCGGACGGATCAGCATCCGCAGCCTGCTGGCGGTTCTGGCTGTGCTGGGAGCTGCGCCTCTGGCCCTGCTGTATGGGCTGGATGCGGGCAAACAGGCCACGGCGGCGCTGTTCCTGCTGGGCGCGCTGCTGATTGATTTGATCCAGCCGCTGATGAACGCGCTGAGCGTGTACTATGCAGAGCGGGGGGCGGCGCTGAATTTCAGCATTGGCCGCAGCGCCGGCTCCCTGGGCTTTGCGGCCGCTTCGGCCATGCTGGGGTGGCTGATTGCACGGGAAGGGAGCGACGCCATGCTCCTTTGCTGCCTGGCGGCGTACGCGCTGTTTTTCCTGCTGGCGCTGGGCTTCCCGGTTTTGGGGCGCACTTCTTCTCCGGAAGAACCGGGCGGCGGCTGCCGGGAAACGGCGTGCAGCCTGCCGCAGTTTTTTCGGAGGTACCGGAGGTTCTGCCTCTCGCTGACCGGCATCCTTTTCCTGGCCTGCTTCCATCTGATGACGGAGCACTACCTCTATCAGATGATGCTGCGGGCAGGCGGGACGGAGCGGGATATGGGGCTGAACCTGAGCATGTCCACGCTGTTGGAAATGGCCGCGATTCTGGCGTTTTCCCGGTTTGGGCCGCGGATGCGGACTGATGTATGGTTGAAGGTCTCGGCGGCGGCGTTCCTGGCGAAGGCCGTATGTTTTGCCGCAGCCTCCAGCGTCTGGATGCTGCACGGCGCACAGCTGTTTCAGGCGGCGTCCTTTGGGATTTATGCGCCGGCCTCTGTACGGTATGCAAAGGAACGGGTTGCGCCTGCGGATATGGTGAAAGGGCAGGCGATGGTGGCGGCGTTTTATACCCTCGGAGGCAGCCTGGGCAATTTTTTGGGCGGACAGCTGATTGACAGATGGGGCGTCGGCGTGATGCTGGCGGCCGGCACAGCGGCCGCTGCTGCCGGCGCGGCGATCCTGTTTCTGACGGTTCAGAAGGAAGAGCAGCGATAAACTCATCGAAATCAGGAAAATTCAGCAAAATGACCATGACTTTTTTGGAAAATTGTGGTATTCTAATAATAGATCAACGTGCAGTTTGCAAGGCGGAACGTAAGTCCGGTTGAGCAGGCTGCACATTTTTCATCGGAAGGTTCAAGGAGCGGCGAGAGGAGTCCAGGATGTTTCAGGTTAACGATACGATTTTTTACGGCGCCGACGGCATTTGTGTGGTCGCAGGCATTGAGCAGCGGTCTTTCCATGGCAGGATGCAGGAGTACTATGTGCTTCGGCCGGTGCACAGCGGGCGGGCTACCATTTATGTCCCCACCGGAAGCGAGAAGCTGCGGGAGAAAATGCGGCGCCTGCCTTCTGCCGATGAGGTTTATACCATGATCCGGGCGATGCCGGACGAGGCGCCGCTCTGGATTGAAGAGGAGGCCGCACGGAAGCAGGCGTATGCGCAGACCCTGCGGGAAGGGGACAGTGCGGGCCTGCTCCGCCTGCTGAAGGGCCTGCATTTGCGGCGGGAGGGCCTGAAGGGAACCGGCAGGAAGTTTCACGCATGCGATGAACGCTTTATGAAAGAGGCGGAAAAGCTGATCTGCGAGGAATTTGCCTTTGTGCTGCATTTGGAGCCGGGGCAGGTCCTGCCGCTTATGATGGAGGAAATCAAGCGGGAGGAGCGGCGCCGGACGGCGGGGGCGTGAAGATGCGGCCAGGCGTCCCCGGCGTGATAAAATGACCCCGTGCCGGCTCAGCCGGCACGGGGATGTTTGATGCGGCGGTTCCGCTATTCGATGATGATGGAGGTGGCGCTGAAATTGGATGCGTCTGTGTATTCTCCGTAGGCGAGCAATCGGAGATTGGGGCGCTTTTCGACCTCCTTGCCAACTTCGGAAAGCGTAAGCGTCTTGCCGGTGGATGCATTGACAATGGATCCGACAGAACGGGTGGAGATGTAAACCAGCTTGTTGGTGGAGCTGAGCACTGTGATCTGCTTGGCTTTTGCATCCACCACCAAAACAGTGCCGGAAAGCTTGTTGGCAGTGTCGCCGCCGGCGCTCTTGAGGTAAACCTCGGTGATGGTCTTGCCGTCGGAGACAACGGAGATGGTGTCGCCGACCTGGATGATGCCGATCAGGATTGCCTTGCTGCCCTGATACGCGTTGGCAGCCGGATCGATGACCAGGGAATGGGTCTGGTTCTCCGCGTCCGTGATCATCCAGGTGGTGCCGGCAGCGGTGGAGACGATCGAGGTCAGGATACCGTCCAGCGTATCCTCGCTGGCCTTGGCGGAGATTTTGGACAGTTCACACTGATCGATGGTCAGGGTGACTTCATCTCCAACGCTCAGCCGCTCGATGCCGACCTGGTTGTCGCCGCGCATGATGGTGGGAAGGTCCGCGAGATCCAGCAGGAAACGGATGGAGCCCCCATCTTCGGAGGATACCTCCAGAACCACCGGCGCGCCGAAGGTCAGCGTCTGGATGGTTCCGGTCAGGGAATTGCTGCCGGACACGGCGGCCACGTCGGAAATACGGTCATTTTTCAGCGTTGCGGTAAGAAACATACCGGCCTTCAGATCGGACAGCGCTTTCTTTTCCCCGTTGATGGTCACCGTGGCATCGGTGGGAGCCAGATGGCGGGCAGACTTGCCGGTGTCCAGGTCTGTCAGGTACAGGTTATAGCCGTTGGAGGTTTTGCCGACTTCCGTCAGCTTGCCCTGCGTCCAGGAAATGCCTTCTTCATTGCGGACGGTCACCGTGGTGACGGACGCGTCCTCCACACGAATGGTCACATAACAGCCGACATAGGCGTCGCTGAGCGCTTTTGCCTCTCCGCCGACTGTGACGGATGCGGTCGCAGGGATGGTATAACTGCGGCTGACGCCGTCCGTATCGCGGAGCGTCAGGACTGAGCTGCTGTAGCCGGTCAGGACACCGGTACGCTTGGAGAAGTTTTCATAGCCGCTGAGGGCCAAATCGCCCCCCTGCTGCTCCACATACTCCAGCCCGCGGACGACCATGGCCGCCACAACGCCGCGCGTCACCTCGGCATGCGGGGTGAACTGATTTTTGTCGTTGCCCTCTATGATGCCGTTATTGACCAGCACGGCGATATGCCCGCGGTAGGAGGCCGCAATTTCATCGGTATCGGAAAAAGTCAGCTCCACGCCCTCTTCCACCAGTTCCGCCGCTTCATCGGTCAGCTGCAGCGCGCGGACCAGCAGGACGGACAAAAGCTCCTTCTCAATCGGAGCGGTCAGGCGCAGGCTCCGCAGCTCCTTCTCCGAAAGGATGCCTGCGGCGAGGCACATCTCGATTTCATCGTACGCCCAGCTCAGGTTGGGGTCGATATAGGTTTCAACAAAATCGCCGTAGTCTTCATGGATCCACTGGGCCACGTCTTCCTCCACGGAGTAAAACCGTGACAGCAGCGCAATGGCCTCGCAGGCCGTGATGGTCTTGTTGGGCTTGACCGTGCCATCCGTATATCCCGTCAGGTATCCCAGGTCGGACAGCTCCGTGATATAGGATTCGGCCCAGTGGCCTTTTAAATCAGAATAGCTGGCGGCCATAACCGTGACCGACGCGGACGTCAGCAGCGTGATGGCGAGCAGAAGGGAAAGCAGCCGTTTTTTCATGTTCATTCCGCCTCTCATTGGTTTGTATGGCCCAAGGGCCGGCCGTGCGCAGGGCGCGCAGGAATCTTTTTCTATTGTAGCACAAGAAGGAAGGGATTCCAACCTGCAATTCCGGAAATTCATCTGGTCGTTTCTGGAAAAAACGACAGCCGGAATTCCATATTTGATCGACGAAATATTGGAAAAATAGTTCCCGAATGATCAATCATATTGTATAATAACCCTGAATCCAATGCAGAAGCGCCGCAGGCGCTTCGCGTGACAGAATCATATGGAGGAATTGGGCATGTATGATGTGATTGCAATCGGTGAGCTGCTGATCGATTTTACGATGGACCGCGTGCAGGAGGACGGATACCCTGTCATGGCGGCGCATCCCGGCGGTTCGGTTGCCAACTTTCTTGCACCGCTGGCGAAATACGGAAAGACGACGGCGCTTCTGACCAAGGTGGGAAACGATGCGCTGGGGCGTCAGCTGGCGTCCACGATCCGGGAGAGCGGCATTGACGACCGCGGAGTGGTGATTACGGACGAGGCGTTTACCACGCTGGCGTTCGTCACGCGCGACGCCAACGGCGAGCGGGAGTTTTCATTTGCCCGGAAGCCCGGCGCGGATACGCTGCTCAGCATGGCGGATATCGACCTGTCCATGGTGGACGCAACGCAGGTGCTGCATTTTGGCTGCGTATGCATGACGGACGAGCCGGCCCGGTCCACCCATTATCAGGTGGTGGAATATGCGCGCAAGGCCGGAAAACTGATCACGTTTGACCCGAATCTCCGCGAGCCGCTGTGGCGCAGCCTGGAAGAGGCCAGGGAGCAGATGTTCTGGGGGTTTGCCCATGCCGATGTGGTGAAGATCAGCGACAATGAAGTGGAGTTCCTGTTTGGCGCCTCCATCGAAGAGAGCGCGAAAATCCTGATGGAGCAGTACGGCGTCAAGCTGGTCTTTGTGACGCTGGGGAAGGATGGCTGCTATTACCGCAACGGTCAGGCGGAGGGCCGTGTCCCCGGTGTGACGGGCCTCAATGTGGTGGATACCACAGGGGCGGGGGACATTTTCGGCGGCTCGGCAGTCTATGGGATTCTGGAGACGGGGAAACGCCCGGAAGCGCTGTCCGCCGGGGAACTGCGGTCGATTGCAGGCTTCGCCTGCACGGCAGCCAGCCTGTCCACCACAAAGCTGGGCGGTATTTCCGGCGTGCCGGAGCTGGCGGAAGTCAGACAGGCTGCCAATGCCGGATGAAGCAGCTGGAGCAGGAGTTTGCGCAGGAGCTGCAGCGGCGGCTGGAGACGGCGGCGCGGGAATGCGGCGTGGAACAAAAGCGCCTGAGCGCCGAAGCTGCGCGGTATGGCGGCGTTTCCTGCGCCAGGGAATTGCTGCGCAGAAGGCGGCTGTCGGATGGATTTGACGCCCTGGCGCGCCTGGGCCGCCTGGATCTGAGCCTGGAAGCGCTGGTAACGGCGGGGAAATATGGTGCGCTCTTCACAGACGAAGAGGTGAACCACTGCTTTGGCGTCCTCTGCGAGGCAGGTTACTTTGTGTTTCGGTAAATCGGCAGCCGCGGGGACAGGCTCCTGTCCCCGCGGCTGCTGCCTTCTGCACGGAACAACAATTGGGGATCAGCGGAGGCAGCGCTCTGCGCACTGCTCAACGGGGAGCGCGCTGCGGTAGCGGGCCAGGAAGGCGTCGAAGCCGGCGGCGTCGACAGGGTCGGGCGGCAGGCGTGTGACGGCGCGGCCGGCAAACACGGCGCGGCTCAGATAGTCCTCCAGAGAGCGGTATTCCCGTGTACGCTGCAGGTAGGAAGCAAGGAGGGCGCTGCCCCAGGGGCCGCCTTCTGCGGCGGTGTCCATCACGGCGACGGTGCAGCGGGCGGCGGCCGCAGCCAGACGCTGCCCAACCTCCGGCGTTTTGAAAAGCCCGCCGTGGCCCATCAGCGTATCGATGGCCACCTGTTCCTGCTCCAGGATCTCCAGGCCGATCCTCAGGGAAGCCAGCAGCGAACAGAGATGGGCGCGCATGAAATTGGAGAGACTGAGCCGGCTGTCAGGCGTGCGGACCAGCAGCGGCCTGCCGGAAGCGATCCCGGTCATGTGTTCGCCGGAGAGGTAGTTGAAGAGCACAAGGCCGCCGCAGTCCGGCTCACCCTCCAGGGCCTTTTGATAGAGACGGGGAAACAGCTCGCTGTCGGGCAGATGCGCGCCCATGACGTCAGCCAGTTCCCGGAACAGGCGGATCCAGGCGTCCATCTCCGGCGTACCGTTGTTGCACTGTACCATGGCGGCCGGCCGACCGGCCGGCGTGCAGACCAGATCGATTTCCGGGTGGGGCCGCGTGAGCGGGTGTTCCAGCACGACCATGGCAAAGATGGAGGTTCCGGCGGAGATGTTTCCGGTTCGGACGGAAACGGCGTTGGTGGCGACCATCCCGGTTCCGGCGTCGCCCTCCGGCGGGCAGAGCGGAATGCCGGCCCGGAGCGTACCGGTGGGATCGATCAGATGTGCGCCGGCTTCCGTCAGCCTGCCTGCCGGCTGGCCGGCCTGCAGGACATGGGGGAGGAGCTCTTCCAGGGTCCAGGGAAGGCCCGCGGCGGCGGTGATGCGGCGAAAGCTCTGCAGCATGGCTGCGTCGTAGGAGCCGGAGCGGCTGTCGATGGGAAACATGCCGGAAGCGTCTCCAATCCCCAAAACCTTTTCACCGGTCAGTTTCCAGTGGACATAGCCGGACAGCGTGGTCAGGAAACGGAGTTCCCTGACATGGGCTTCACCGTTGAGTATGGCGTGGTACAGATGGGCGACGCTCCACCGCTGGGGGATATTGTACCGGAACAGCTCCGTCAGCCGGGCCGCCGCGCCGGCGGTTATCGTGTTGCGCCAGGTGCGGAACTCTGCCAGCTGGCGCCCTTCGGCGTCCAGGGGGAGGTAGCCGTGCATCATGGCGCTGATGCCGATGGAACCGACGGTTTTCAGCCGGACGCCATAGCGCTGAAAAACCTGTTCGGACAGCTCGGCGTAGCTGCTGCGCAGCCCGGCCCACACATCGTCCAGCGCATAGGTCCAGACGCCGTTTTCATATCGGCTTTCCCAGGTGTGGCTGCCGGAGGCGATGGGGGTGTGCGTATGGTCGATTAAAACCGCCTTGATTCGGGTGGAACCGAATTCAATTCCCAGCGCGGTGGAGCCATTCTGCAGGGACGAAACGATTCGCTCTTTGGACATTGCAATTCCTCCTTGAAATCAGCGTGCGGTATGGAACGCGGCAGAGCGCCGGAACAGGCCGGGGCCAGCCTGCGTCTGCCGGCGGGGCCGGTATCCGGGGCGGAGATACAGACAGGGGAACCGATCCGGTTCCCCTGTCTGGCTGCCGGCCGATCAGGCCATTTTTTCCTGGATTTTGGACAGGCGCTCCAGCGCTTCGTTGAGCGTCTCATCCAGCTTTGCAAAGTGCAGGCGCACAATATGGTTGATGTCTTCATTGAAGAAGGAGGAACCGGGGACGGCGGCCACGCCCACCTTGTGCGCCATGGTTTCGCAGAACTCCACATCGGACTGGCCGGGCTTCAGATAGGGGCTGATGTCGGCCAGGACGAAGTAGGCGCCCTGGGGATCGGTATAGGGAATGCCGATCCGGTCCAGGCCCTCGGTGAACAGCTGCTTCATATGGGCATAGTGATCGCCGAACTCCTGATAATAGCTGTCCGGCATATCCAGGCCCACAATGGCGGCCTCCATCATCGGGGAGGGGGCGCCGACGGTGTTGAAGTCGTGGTACTGCTTGATCCGGTCCATGATCTCCTTCGGCGCGATGGCATAGCCCAGACGCCAGCCGGTGACGGAGTAGGTTTTGGACAGGGAGGAGCAGGACACCGTGCGCTCCCACATGCCGGGCAGGCTGTTCATATAAATGTGCCGATGCCCCGCGTAGACGATGTGCTCATAGACTTCGTCCATAATGGCGTATACGTCGTAACGGATGCACAGGTCTGCGATCAGCTTCAGCTCCGCCTCGGTGAAGACCTTGCCGCTGGGGTTGGAAGGATTGCAGATCAGGATGGCCTTGGCGCCCTGCCTGAAGGCGTCCTCCAGCACATTGGGATCGAAATTGAAGGCCGGCGGAATCAGCGGGACAAAGATCGGCTCGCAGTCGGCCATGATGGCCTGCGCACGGTAGTTCTCAAAGTACGGGGAGAACATGATGATCTTGTCGCCCGGATTGGTCAGGGCAAAGATGGTATCCACCATGGCCTCCGTGGAGCCGATGGTCACCACCATTTCCGTGTTGGGATCCAGCTCCCTGCCCATGAACCTGCCGCATTTGCGGGCCAGCGCCTGGCGGAAGTTGGGCGCGCCCATGGTGATGGGATACTGGTGGGGGCCCTGATGGCTGACCTCTGCCAGGCGGTCCATCATGGCCTTGGGGGGATCAAAGTCCGGGAAGCCCTGCGCCAGGTTGATGGCGCCGCAGTCCAGGGAGATCCGCGTCATCCGGCGGATGACGGAGTCGGTGAAGTGTTTGCACTTTCTGCTCATTTCCTGCATTGTTAAAACCTCTGCTCTCTCAAGATTGAATTCCAAGCTCCTCGCTGGTGACGCAGGCGATGCCGCCTTCTGCCAGCAGAGCTGCAAATTTTTCGTCGTCGGAGACGCGGAAAACCATATGGGCCTTCCCGTCGGTATGGGTGAACAGGGAATACATATATTCAATATCAATACTGCCCTGCGCCACCAGCTGCAGCACCGGCGCTAGGCCGCCGGGCTGATCCGGCACGGCGACTACGGTCACCGGCGTCATGGAAAGGATAAAGCCGCTTTCCAGCAGGCTGGAGGTGGCCTTTTGCGGCTGATCCACGATCAGGCGCAGCACGCCGTAGTCTGCGGTCTCGGCAATGGAAATGGCGCGCATGTCGATCCCGCTGCCGGCGAGGATCCGGGTAATTTCCGCCAGCTGTCCGGCACGGTTTTCCAGAAACACGGAAATCTGATGAATGGTCATACTGCCTCCTCCTTAAATCTTGCGCTTGTCGATGACACGGACCGCCTTGCCCTCACTGCGGGCGATGGTCTTGGGCGCGACCAGCTTGACCTTGGCATAGATCCCCAGCATGGCCTTCAGCGCGGCGACCAGCCCCTTTTCCATCTCGGTGATTTTGCCCAGCGTGTCGGAGAAGTTCTCCGGCGTCATTTCGACCATCACTTCCAGCGTGTCGGAATTGTTGACGCGGTCGACGATGATCTGATAATTGGCCGGATACCCCTGCTCCAGCAGTACGGTTTCGATCTGGGACGGGAAGACGTTGACGCCCTTGACGATCAGCATATCGTCGCTGCGGCCCATGG
>JAHZEF010000076.1:7380-10622 GCA_019422005.1 Clostridiales bacterium | reverse complement strand
TGGGCATCGGCTTTGACATCACGGTCCTGGCCCTGAAGTTCGGCGTTTTCGGCCAGGTGGATCTGACCAACTACAACGCGTTCCTGAACTATATGGACGAAAACGGGAAGGTTCATGATATCAATGGCCAGCGCACCTCCCTGTCCGGCCAGACGGGCATTGAGTTTTACCTGAAAATCCTGTTTATCAAGTACCGCAAGATCCTGGCCTCGGCCAGCTTCAACATTGGAACCTGGGAGACCGGGAAGTGGAATGAGATTCAGGATTGGACGGAGAAAGCCAACTTCCCCAGCGATTTCGGCGGCTATCAGTCCAGAACTTTGGATGCCCAGGCCATGATGATGGCGCTGGCGGCTCTGCCGGAGTTTGAGACGCTGGCGGAGGGCATGTACGCCGAAGACCGGGATTACCTTGCCATGGCGGAGCGCGTCTGGGGAGATTCCGGAATTTCGCTGTTCTCCCTGGATGAGGAAAACAAGCTGAAGAACCTGCAGTCCAATGCCTACCCCTATTCCGCGCCGCTGGTCACCGGGGACGGCGAACTGGTTGTGTTCCTGTCCGACGGCGACAGCGCCGACCTGAACCAGACGCAGGTGCAGTTTACCACCATGCAGCCCGACGGCGCTTACGGCGTCCCGCAGCGGGTTGATCCCGATGCGCAGTATCCGGACTCCAGCCTGTCCCTGGCGGGCTCCAAGTCGTTTGCGGTGGCGGCCTGGCAGAGGCAGAACGCCACACTGGAGCTGGAGGCCGGCCAGGAGGCCAATACCGACGACCTGAACGCCATGATGAAGGCGACGGAAATCTGTGTGGGCCTTTACAAAAATGGGAAATGGGCCGTGGAGCAGCTCACCGACAACTCGGTGACGGATATGGCGCCGGTGGTGGCGACCAACGGCTCCAGGGCTGTGGTAGTCTGGCGGCGCATGGCGTCCACCACCACGCAGGACACGGCCTTTATGAACTTTGACGCCCAGAATGCCCTGCTCTACCGGATTTACGATGGGCAGAAGTGGAGTGAGGAACAGGTGCTCTACAACGGCACCATGGGCGCGGTCAAGGGCCTGAATGCGGCTATGGACCAGGCGGGGAACACGGTGGTCACCTATACGGTGGATACCGCCTCCTACATCGGCCAGGAAGCGCCGGAAGTCCAGCTGACGGCTGAAGAGGGCGGCAGCAAGACCTTTGAAATTGCCTATGCCGTCATTTCGGCGGACGAGGGCAGGGCCGGCGCCACAGTGCGGCTGACCAACGACAGCAATCTGGACGAAAACCCGCAGATTACCACGGTAACGCTGGATGGGGAAGAACGCTTCCTGCTGGGCTGGCACAGCCAGTCTCTGGACGCCGACGCCGGCACAGAAGTCAGCGACATCCAGATGCGCGTGGTCAACCCGGACGGCTCGCTCTACGGCAACTTTGTGGATAATCTCCGCCAGGTTCAGAACGGCGGCGGCGTCAGTATCGGCAATGCGTTCAAATTCAGCAAGGCCAAAGGAGTACAGGATCTGAACAACCTGTCCCTGATCTGGGTGTCTCCCACGGCGGAGTACCGGGAGGACGAGGCGGAAAAGGCGGCCTTTGACGCCGACGAGCTGTTTGCGGTCAAGTTCGGCCAGGATGCCGGCGGGAGGGTCTATCTTTCCGCTCCGCTGCCTGTGATCAGCGCGGGCGAAAACACCAAGGTGGATCACTTCGACGCCTATACATCCGGGGAGGAGCTCAAGGCGGTGCTGCTGTCTTCGGAGTACGATATGGAGGATCCCGGCCGCCGGGTCAATATTGCCCTGGAAAACGGCGCCTCCATCGCACTGACAGAACCCATTTCCGCGATGCAGACGGCCACGGCCCGGTATCAGAACGCGCTGGAGCTCCGGGACGTCCCGATTCTGGATTATGCCGATGTGCGCCACGGCAACAGCCTGCCCATCCAGTTTACCCTGACCAATACCGGCAAGGATGTACTGACCGGGGTTTCCATCAAGATTGAGGGAAAAGAGGCCAAGACAACGGAATTCAATTCCCTGAATCTGGCGCCCAACAACAGCGTCACGCTGACGGTTTATCAGTATCTGGAGGAAGAAGGCGAGCTGATCTCGGATCTGCGCTACACCGTGAAGCCCACCTTTGGGACGGATCAGAGCGTCGCTGCGCTGACGGGCGACATCCGGCTGCAGATTCCGGATGTGGGAATCAGCACCCTAGAGACCTATCTGGAGATGAACGGCGACCGGATGATGCAGATGAAGCTGTACAACCGCAGCGATATCGAACTGGATCTGCTGAAGGATCGGGGCTATTCCGTTAAAATCGGCTTCTATACGGACAGCACCTGCAATACGCCGGCGGACGGTGTGCGCTTCCTGGACTACGGCGACGCGGCGCTGCTGTCCAACGAACCGGTCTTTACCGTGGATCCCTCCAAGATGAATCTCCTGGATCACGGCGCGCTGATCTGCCGCTTTGCCTACACGCTGCCGGATACCGGCTTCCAGGACGGGGATATCACGCTGTACGCCAGGGCCTGGATTGAGGATTCGGAAGGCAATGAGATTTCAGAGGCGTATCAGGCCAACAACGCCGGAAGTATCATCTTCACCGACCCGGTCAGGCGCAACGGCGGACAGCAGTTCCTGCTGACGCCCACGCTGGGCTACGACGAGGCAAGCGGCGTTTCCACGGCTTCTGTGACCGTGAGCAATCTGGCCTTTGCAGAGACGGAGAAAACCGGCAACCTGATTGTCTCGCTTCTGGACGAGAGCGGAAACGTTCTGGAAACCCTTCAGACCCTGCAGGGGCCGGACAGCCTGATTGCACTGGGGAAAGAGGGCTCACAGACACTGGAATTCACGTTCGGGCAGAAGGGGACCTCCCTGCTCTGCAGCTATGTCCAGGTCAGCGAGGAAGAGGCAGACAATACGCTGTCGGCACTGACCATCGACGGCGTGCCGCTGCAGTTTGACAAGGACACGGAGACGTACTCCTTTGACGTACAGAACCTGCTTGCCGCCAAAATTCAGGCGGTGGCGTCCAATCCCGGGGCGACTGTGCAGATCAACCAGGAGGCGGTGCAGACGGGCTCTGCCGCCGGTGCGGTGCCGTTGATGTTGGGGCAGGATGTGCCGGAAACGAATACCATCACCATTACCGTGACGCCGGTGGCCGGAGCGCCGAAGACCTATACGGTGACGCTGCAGGCACTGCGGATCAGCAACAGCAATGTGAACCTGTCGGCGCCG
>JAHZEF010000076.1:2152-7370 GCA_019422005.1 Clostridiales bacterium | reverse complement strand
CGCGTCAGTCCGGAAAAGTGCCGGTGGACGTGATGCTGGAGGCCTTTGACGGCATGCCGCAGAGCGTGAAGGTCAAAGTCGACAATGAAAACTGGGGCGCGCCGGGCAATTGGCTGGGCGGCAGCCAGGGAACCGTCATGGCCGCGCTGCCGGACAAGGAAGGCGTCCATACGGTGCAGGTGTCCATCAGCGATACGCTGGGCTTCTGGACCACCGGAGAGCTGCAGATCGGCCTGGATCAAACGGCCCCGGTCATGGAAGAGAGCGACGTTGCCTTTGAGGAAACCGACCTTCCGCTCTTCAAGGCCCTCAGCCTGATCCCTTCGGAGACAGACGGCGTGACCGACAAGCAGCTTCGGGTCATCGTCCATGCGTCGGACGCTTTGAGCGGCATCGAGCGGGTCACGGCGACGGCCGGCGACCGGGTCTACACGGCGGAGCCGGTGGAGGGCCAGGCCGACACCTACAGCGTTATGATTACATACGGCTTCCGCGGGCCGCTGGTGATTACGGCCTATGACCGGGCCGGGAATCAGACGGAAGTCAGCCGCTACGTCAATGTGGACGACGAGATGCCCACGGGCGATGTGCTGACAGGCGGCGCTGTAACGACCCAGACCTCCGCCACCCTGTACGGCACGGTCACCATGGACGACAGCCTGCTGGTGGAGTGCGGAATTGAGTATTACAACGCTGCGGAGGAGGTTCCCAACTGGGTGCGGCTGCCGCTGCTGGATCTGACGCAGAAATCTGCGTTCTCCGTCCGGGCGGTCGGGCTGGAGCCCAATACCGCTTATGTCTATCGCGTCTATGCCCGAAACCTGGCAAATCAGATGCACTACGGCACGTCCAATACCTTTACCACAAGCGCCTGCGCCTGTACGGTTTCCGATGTGGAAGTGACCACGCCGCTGACCATTGAAATGGACGCCAGGGAAGCGCAGAAGCTGGTGGAACTGCGTGCCGGGAGCAGCTTTGCCCACAACGGCTGCACCAGCCATGAAGGAATGGCTGCGGTCCCGCAGGCGGTTTACACCTATGAGGTTATAAGCGGGCCGGCTACGGTGGAGGGCAATCAGCTGTGCGTCACGGGAACCGGTATTGTCCGCGTCAAAGTCACGGCGGTTTATGCGCTGGACGACACAACCAAAGCGGCAGGCTCGGCGTATGTCAACTTTACGGTAACGCAGAAGAGCCAGCCATCGGCTACGGGCCTGAGCTATACCCAGCCGTCCGGTGCCGTGCCCGGCGACATCCCGGTAACCGTCCTGGGCGTCAATCTCGGCGAGGCGGATGAGATTATTGTCACGGCCAGCCATGCGGATGAAACGGTGCGCGCTACGGCGGAGCCGGATGCTGCGGGCAATTACGTGGCGGTGCTGTCCGGATTGGCCAATGGGAGTGCCGAGGAAAGCAAAGCCTATGCGCTGGCCGTGGAGATTGACGGCGTCCCGCAGGTGCTCGCAGGGGCGCAGCCTACCCTGGTGCTTCCCAGAGCTGCGCACAGCGGCAGCGCAATCCTGGATTTCTATGTGGAAGGCCAGCTGGGCGCTGCGGAGATTGGCGTCGACGCCATTCGGATTGTGATGCCGTATCAGACCGACCTGACCGCGTTCCCGCTGGATGCCAGAGCGTCCTGGACGGTGAGCCCGGGGGCCGCCGTAACGCATGACGAACCCCGGATGGAGGATGGCGCGCTGACTGCGTCGTATACGGTGACGGCGGAAAACGGAGCGGCGCAGACGTATACGCTGCGGCTGGAGCTGCAGCCGGCTCCCGTGATTGCAGAGCTGCCTTTCGAGGATGTGACGCTGGAGACCAACGGCGGATTTGTTTCCGGAGAGATTGTCGGCGAGCACCTGGAAAATGCTGCGTCAATTACGGTATCCCTGTATAATGCGGACGGCATGGAGGTATCCCGTGCCAGGGCCGTGTCGGATCCGGACACCGGCGCAGTGACAATCAGCCTGCCGGTGCCGGAGAATTCCAGTGAAGAGGAACCGGCCGTCTACACCATCGGCTATACCATTGACGGCGTGGAAACCCTGACGGACAAGACGGTGACGGTGCCCAAAAAGGCGGCGGCCGGGTGTGAATTGCTCACCTTCCAGGTGGAGGGCGCAGTGAGTACAGAGGTCAACGCCATCACACGGCAGATCACTGTGACAATGCCGTATGACTACCCGTCGGATACGGTGGTTCCGCAGTTTACCTGTTCTGCATATGCATCGGTCACGGATCTGAGCGGCGGAATCCCGGTGGACGGTACGGCGGAGCTTACCATTACGGCGGAAAACGGGGCGGCGGAAAAGACGTATGAGATTGCAGTCGTCCGGCAGGCGACGCCCGAAGTGTACCTGATGGACTTTGCCAACCCGGGAAATCTGGGCGGACGCACGTTGATTCATGTGGATGGCGTCAATCTGGCAAACGCCCGGGAAATCCGGATTGAGGCCGCAGCGACCGACGATCCCGACTGTGTCGTGACGGCTGTGGCGCAGACGAACGGCGCCAACGGTTTTACAGCGCTGCTCAATCTGCCGCAGAACTATTTGATCCATGCAGACCGGGTCTTTATCCTGACGGCGTTTGTGGACGGCGTGGAGCAGACCAGCCTGGACGTCACGCAGAAAGACATTGTGCAGCCGCAGAACAACAACCGGATTCTGGCCTTTACAGTCGAAGGCAGCGCCGCGGAAGCGGAAATTGACGAAGGGGACGGCACAGATTCCGGCGTCATCACCGTGACCATGCCGTACAATGCGGATCTCACGGCGCTGGCCCCTGTGATCACAGTGCCGGAAGGCGCCTCCGTTGCGCCTGGTTCCGGAGCGGCGGTGGATCTGAGCAATCCGGTGGAGTACAAAGTTTCCACGGCCGGCCACCCCGACAGAACCTATACGGTCCAGGCTGTGCGGGAAAGCGCGCCCAGGGTTACCGGTCTGGAGTTTACCCCGTTCCAGACCAGCACGGCGGGGACGCTGACGGTTCGCATTCTGGGCGAGAACCTGGATCACATGCAGGATTCCATGCGGATTACCGCCCGGGCGGAAGGCTGTGAGGATGTCGCCGCGCAGGCGGTCCGGCAGGAAGACGGAACCTATCTCGCCGTTCTGGAGATCCCGGCCAATACGGATCCGCTGAATCCTGTGGTCTGGACGCTCGTGGTTGCCGTGGATGGAACAGAGCAGGCGGTGGATGCAAATACCGTCACGGTGCCGCAGCAGCTGGCGATTGTATCTTTTGAAATTGCCGGCCAGCGGAGCAGCACCATTACGGGGACGGCGATCCTGGTGGAGATGCCGGCCGGAACGGATCTGACAAAGCTGGTGCCTGTGATCACGGCCAGCCCGGGAGCCCAGGTCAGCCTGCCTTCCGGCGTGGAGACCAGCTTTGAAAAGCCGGTGCAGATTACGGTCAGCATGGACGGCAATGAGGTGACTTATACGGTTACCGTGCGCCGCCAGTCCGGCGGCGGAGGAGGTGGCGGAGGCGGCGCTGCAGCAGCGGAGGAATATATCCTTCAGGCTTCTGCAGGGCAGCATGGCTCCATTTCACCCTCCGGCGCGCTGAAGGTTCCGGAGAACGCTTCCCAGACATATGCCATCACGCCGGACGACGGCTATCAGATTGCGGATGTTCTGGCGGATGGTGAAAGCGTCGGCGCCGTTTCCAGCTACACCTTCCGGGATATTGCGGGGGCGCATACCATTCAGGCGTTCTTTGTTCCGGAGGGGACGCAGGGGCTGCTTCCGTTTGTTGATGTTGCGGCGGACGACTGGTTCTATCATGATGTTGTCGCCGCATACCACGGCGGCCTGCTGAACGGCACGGATGCCGTACACTTCAGTCCCGACGGCGCCATGACCCGTGCAATGCTCTTTACGGTGCTGGCGCGCATGGACGGCCAGAAAACGGAGGGCGGAAAAACCTGGTATTCCGCGGCGCTGCAGTGGGTTGTGTCGGAAGGGATCAGCGACGGCAGCAACCCCAACGGGAAGCTGACCCGTGAGCAGCTGGCGACCATTCTGCACCGCTATGCCGGCCATCCGAAAGCCGGGGAGGACCTTGCGGCATTCTCAGACGCCGGTGAAGTTTCCGGATATGCCGAAGAGGCTGTGAAATGGGCTGTCGGCGCCGGGCTGATTACAGGCATGGGCGATGGGACCCTGCGGCCGCAGGGCGGGGCGACCCGCGCGCAGGTGGCTGCAATCCTGGTACGCTTTCAGGAGAACCGGGAAGGGAACTGAACAGAAGATCCCGGATCCGGCTGACCCGGAGCCGCGGTGATTCCGGCCAACGGGGGCGCTGCGTTCTGCAGCGCCCCCAATGACAGCGCCGGCAGGGTTCCGGAGAAAGGCGGTACGGCCTGCGGCAAAGCGATTTTCCGGATCATACGAAATGCCTGCCTTGATTTTTACAGCGATTCAGCATATAATAATGCCAATCTACTAGGACAGGAGGTCATTTTTATGGCTACCCAAATTACAAAAGAAACCATCATCGGCGACATCCTGGATATTGCGCCCCAGACGGCGCCGCTTTTCCTGTCCATCGGCATGCACTGCCTGGGCTGCCCTTCTTCCAGAGGTGAAACTGTGGAAGAGGCCTGCATGGTTCATGGCGTGGACGCCGACGCGTTTTTGGAGCAGGTCAACAAGTTCATTGCCGCCGGCGAGGCGTCCAACTAGGAGAACGGTAAAAAGGAGGCGCACGCCTCCTTTTTATTGCAGTGGGGAACCAATGAAGATTCCGATTTCAAAAAGGCTGTTATGCTGTGCGGCCATGGTCAGGTCCGGAGCCAGGGTGGCGGATGTGGGATGCGACCACGGATATCTCGGCATCCATCTTTTGCAGGAGGGAACGGCCGCATTTGTGGCCGCCCTGGATCTGCGCAGCGGGCCGCTGGCAAAGGCGCGGCAGAACGCCGTGCGCTTCGGCACGGCCGACCGCATGTTTTTTGCCGTCTGCGACGGCCTGGAAGCGCTGGAAGCCGGAACTGTGGATACCGTGGTCTGCGCGGGCATGGGCGGCGATACCATCGCAAAGATTCTGGATCGCTGCCCCTGGGCCGGAGATGAGCGGCTGTCGCTGATTCTGCAGCCGCAATCCTCCGGAAACGATTTGCGCCGCTGGCTGGGAGAAAATGGTTTTTCTATTTTACGGGAACCGCTGGTTCGGGACGGAGGATTTTTGTACACGGCGATCGAAGCGCGCT
>JAHZEF010000076.1:0-2142 GCA_019422005.1 Clostridiales bacterium | reverse complement strand
GGACGGCATTGCCCGTGCCAGGTCTGACACAGACGCACAGCGCCGGGAATACTACGAAGCCGCGCTGCGGGAAGTGCTGGAAATGGAGGAAGAATATGAAAACCGTATTGCAGATCACAGATGCACTGTTTCAGCTGGCACCGGCCTACATGAAGGAAGACTGGGATAACATCGGCCAGCTTTGCGGAAGGGCAGACCAGCCGGTTGAGCGGGTGCTGGTGGCGCTGGATCCCTGCCTTCAGACGGCGCAGGAGGCCCGCGCGTTTGGCGCGCAGCTTCTGGTGACACACCATCCTCTGATTTTTTCCGGGATCAAGGCGGTGAGCGACCAGAGCGCGGCGGGCAGAACGCTGCTGTATCTGATTGAAAACAGCATCAGCGCCGTGAATATGCACACCAACCTGGATGCAGCTCCCGGCGGGGTCAACGACTGCCTTGCAGAAGCTTTGGGGCTGGAGGCGCTCCGGGTGCTGCAGCCGGCCGGAACCGACGCACAGGGCAGAAGCTACGGCCTGGGGCGGATTGGCATGACGGCACCATGCAGCCTGCAGAGTTTTCTGCAGCGGGTCAAAGACGCGCTGCAGTGCGGCGGCCTCCGCTATGCAGACGGCGGCAAGCCGGTGGCCTGCGTAGCTGTGGGCGGCGGGGCATGCGGGGATTTTCTGCAGAGCGCCGCGGCGTGCGGCTGCGATACCTTTGTAACGGCGGATGTAAAGTATCATCAGTTTATTGAAGCGCGGGAGCTGGGACTGAATTTGATTGATGCAGGCCATTTTCCAACGGAAAACCTGATCTGCGGCAGAATGGCGGAATCTTTGCGCAGGCGTTTTCCGGATTTGGAGATCCTGGTGTCGCAAACACATGAGGATGCTGTAAAATTCCTGTGAAAACAGTTGTTTTCTTCCTGTAATTGTGATAATATTCTCTTATATTGACAACTGATGCGCGGAGGCAGAGATGCCGCCGCGCATTTGGCGGACCCGGCGGCAGTGGACTGGCTGCCGGGACGGAATACTGTATCTTGTGAAGAAGGGAAGAATAGCAATGTCCGGACATTCCAAATGGCATAATATTCAGAAGACCAAGGGAGCGCAGGACGCCAAGCGCGCCCAGGCGTTTACCAAGATCTCCAAGGAGATGATCGTGGCGGTCAAGGAAGGCGGCAGCGCGGATCCGGCCAACAACTCCCGCCTTGCGACAGTGATTACAAAGGCCAAAGCGGCCAACATGCCCAATGATAATATCAGGCGGGTACTGGAGCGCGCCTCCGGCGCCGGAAATGCCGATAATTATGAATCCATTACGTATGAGGGATACGGGCCCAGCGGCGTAGCGGTCATCGTGGAGACCATGACGGACAGCCGGAACCGCACGGCGGCCAATATGCGCCATTTCTTTGACAAGTACGGCGGAAACCTGGGCGCTTCCGGCTGCGTGGCGTGGAGCTTTGACCGAAAGGGCGTCTTCGTCATTGAGAATGAGGATGAGGAGCTGGAAGAGGATACCGTTATGATGGATGCGCTGGACGCCGGCGCTGAGGACTTTTCCAATGAAGGCGACTGCTTTGAAATTACCACGGCGCCGGATGATTTCAATATGGTGGCGGATGCCCTGACTGCAAAAGGGTATGTGTTTGCCTCTGCGCAGGTGGAGATGGTGCCTCAGAATTACCAAAAGCTTGAAAAAGAAGAGGACATCAAAAACATGGAGAAGCTTCTGGATATGATGGAAGACGACGACGACGTCCAGAACGTCTGGCACAACTGGGAGCAGGAATAAATCCAATTCGACTCCCCCGGAAAAGCCGGCTGACGGCTGGCCCGGGGGAGTCTTCACCTGCACAGGGCGTGGACGGGCAGCCGGCGGAATCTCCGGCGGCTGAAACGAAAGAAGGTGCGGTATGCAAAACAAGCGGGGCAGGAATACGAAGAAAAAAATCGTGTCGGCAGCCTGGCGGCTGTTCTATGAGCAGGGCTACGACAATACCACGGTGGACGAGATCATAGAGCTTTCCGGTACCTCGAAGGGATCATTTTACCACTATTTTGAGGGGAAGGATGCACTGCTCAGTTCGCTCTCGTTTCTGTTTGACGAGAAATATGAAGAACTGATCCCCGCCCTTCCGCCGGAGCAGGACAGTTT
>JAHZEF010000075.1:8829-11416 GCA_019422005.1 Clostridiales bacterium | reverse complement strand
GATGTCGTATTTCTTGAACCTGTCATAGCAGTCTTCGCCCACTTCGTCCCTGCGGACATAGAGCTGAATGCGACCGGTCTTATCCTGCAGGTCGCAGAAACTGACCTTTCCCATCCCGCGCTTGCTCATCAGCCTGCCGGCAACAGACACCGGCTTCCCCTCCAGCGCGTCGAAATCCTTTTTAATCGCAGCGCTGTCGGAATCCACAACAAACCGCGTCAGCTGAAACGGGTCATGCCCGGTTTCCTGAAGCTGAGATAATTTTTCCCGGCGAATCCGCACCTGATCTCCATACGACACCTCAGGCGCCGCCGTTCTCTTCTCTTCTGACAATGCAATTCCTCCTAGCGGCAAGCTATATCCTTTTTTCCACGGAAAGGATCTTGAATTTCAGGACGCCAACCGGAGCGTCCACCTCCACAATTTCCCCCTCGGCCTTTCCGACCATGGCCCGCCCGAACGGGGAATCGTCAGAGATACATCCCAGCATCGGATTAGCCTCCTGGGAACCGACAATTTCATACGTCTCTTCGTCCCCGGTATCCAAATCCTGCACCCGCACTGTGCAGCCCAGGCCAATATGCCCCGTGTTCTCCTCCACGGTATCATCAATAATCACTGCATGCGCCAGAATATTTTCAACTTCCGCAATCCGGCCGTACAGCTTGGCCTGCTCGTTCTTCGCTTCGTCGTATTCGCTGTTCTCCGAAAGGTCGCCGAAGCTGCGCGCCTCTTTCAAATGCTCCGCAACTTCCTTTTCACGGGTTGTCTTCAAATAATTCAGTTCGTCTTCCAGTTCTTTCAGGCGGGCGCTGCTGATCTTAAATTCCTTGGCCATAGACTTTGATCCTTCCAATTCTCAGAAATATTTTCAGGCAAAAATGCACTGGATCTTCGGTAGTTGTGATTATAGAGGATACGGCTTCCGTCTGTCAAGTGGATTCTCGCACCACCGCCAGAGCAGCCTGCATCTGCGCATCCTCTTCCATGGGGAGCTGACCGTAATATAACCGTGCAAACGCTTCATCATCCAATTCCACGGGGATGTCCGGCGTGATCCCCACACCGCTCAGGCTGACTCCCTCCGGGGTAAAATATTTCCCCACGGAGATCGCAATTGCCGAACCGTCGGAGAGGCGGAACGTATTTTGAAAATTTCCCTTGCCGTAGGTCTTTGCCCCGACCACAGCCGCCGCATCGTATTCCTGCAGCGCTGCAGCAAAAAATTCCGCGGCCGAATAGGATTCCTCATTCACCAGGACTGCCATGGGAAGCTCCACGCAGACGGCGTCGGAGCGGTCCACCTCCTCCTTCCCGGCATAATCCAGGCTGCGGAACAGTACCCCTTCCGGCAGCAGCCGATCCAAAAGCTCCACCAGTTCTGTCTTCAGGCCTCCCGGATTATTCCGGACGTCAAACACAATTCCGACCGCATCCTCGTCCAGCGCCCGCTCCACGGCGGCAATTGCCTGTTCGGCACAGCGGCTGTCAAAGTTTTCTATGGTGATGACGGCAATCCGATCCTCTGTCATCGCGTAAGCCGCAACCTCCGTCGGAATGCTGCCGCGGATTAGCGTGACGTCATACGGCACTCCATCGCGTTCAAACGTCAGTTGAATCTCAGTACCGGCCTCACCGCGGAAACGATTGACCGTCTCCTCCGGCCCCAGTTCCAGCGCGGACTCCCCTTCCACCCGGGTCAGCACATCTCCAACCGCAACGCCGCCGGCCGCCGCCGGCCCGCCCTCCGTCACCGAGGTAATGGCAAATCCGCCGGCCGCTTCATCTTCCAGAATCGTTACGCCGATCCCGACGTACGCGTTATTCATCTGCTCTTCATATCTTGCATAGTCTTCTGCGCTGATATAATAGCTCCACTCATCCCCCGTAGCCGCAATCATACCTGCCGCAGCGCCGTCTGCCAGGCGGCCTTCATCGTAATCGTCAATAAAGAAATAATCCAGATACTGCGCAATTTCCTCAGTTTTGGCGGAGGCCGGAACAGATGCCTGCCGCCCTCCCAATTCCCGATAAGTCACGCAAAACGTAACGCCTGCGGCTGCCAGCATCAGCACCAGGATCAAACAGATATTCCAGAATCGTTTCAAACTGTCACCCAATTTCTTTTAAAATATTGCTGCCACGACAGTTCAGGCCGCGTGCTGCGGCCGAATACGAAAGGGAACCCTGATGGTTCCCCTTCGTGCTTTTGTTTCAGATTTTCCACCCGGCGGCCTTTGCTCCGTCTGCCGCGCCAACCGCCGGACAGGAACTCCATACGCAAGCATATGTATCAGCGCACGGAAACATAATCCATCGGGTTGACATTTGCCCCGCCGTAAAAGACTTCGAAATGCAGATGCGCGCCGGTGGCCCAGCCGGTAGAACCCACATAACCGATCACGTCTCCCTGATTCACATAGTCTCCGGGGGAAACAATGTAGTTGGTCATATGCGCATACAGGGTGGCGTAGCCGTCGTTGTGATTGATGGTCACATAGTAGCCGTTTACATTGCTGTAGGTTGCAACAGTAACCGTACCGCTTTTCGCGGCATAGATCGCCGTTCCGGAACCTGCCGCCAGATC
>JAHZEF010000075.1:7712-8819 GCA_019422005.1 Clostridiales bacterium | reverse complement strand
GCCATTGTGCATGGCATAGTATCCGTAGATCGGATGGTACCGGTAGCCATACGCGCAGGAAACATAGGAGGTCCCCGCAGGCAGCGGGTACAGGAAGCCGCTGCTCGAGGTGCTGGAAGGTTTGCTTGCGCCGGCGTTGCCGCTGCTGGCCTGCTGGCGCGCCTCTTCAATTTTGCGCGCAGCCTCTTCATCTGCCAGGGCATCTTCATACTGCTTCTGGACATCCAGAATCTGCTGCCTGACTTCGTCCTCCAGCGCATCATACGTCTCGGAAGCCGCCCGAAGCTCATCCTGTCTGGCAACCAGTTCCGTAATCATCGCGTCTGCCTCGGCCCGCTGATCCGCCAGCTGCTCCTCCAGAACCGAAAGCTCCTCTTTTGCCGCTTCCATATCCGCCTTGCTGTTTTCAATTTCAGCCTTTGCATCAGCGATTTCCGCGGCAACCTCTTTCATCTGCTCGATCATCTGCTGATCAGACTCCGCGATTTCCGAGATCATATCGATCCGGTCCAGCAGGTCCGTAAAGCTGCTGGCGTTAAACAGGACCGACCAATAGGAGATATCGCCGGACTCTTCCATGGCACGCAGACGCGTTTTATACTGCTCATTCATCTCCTGCTCTTTAACCTGGGCCTGATCCAGCTCTTCCTGCTTGGCTGCAATCAGCAGATTATACTGCTGGATCTGCGCATTGAGGTTCTCCACCTGCTGGCGGGTCAGTTCAATCTGCTGGTCGATATTGGCCTTTTTGTCCACAATCGACTGTGTTTCCGATTCATTTTCTGCAATCTGGCGCTCCAGTTCACTGGATTGCGCCGCAATGTCATCCGCCTGGCTTTTCAGATCATCCAGTTTGTTCTTCAGGCTGGACGAAGACGCCGCAGATACCATTACGGAAAGCGCGCTGAAGACCACGCCCCCAACCATCAGAAGGGCCAGAACGACGGCGACCACGGATACCCATAACTTGCGATGCTTCATAGCTTCCTCCTAACAGTTCCTAGACTTTCAAGAATTTCCGGATTGACAGCAGGCTTCCGAATACGCCGACAACAAAGCCTGTTGCCGCATAAGCTGCAATCATGATCGGGAGCACCTCTGAGAAAG
>JAHZEF010000075.1:5830-7702 GCA_019422005.1 Clostridiales bacterium | reverse complement strand
TCAGCTGCAGCGAGTCAATGCTGGCAATCTTAGCGGCAAGCAGATCATACAGGCCCCATTCCAGGAAAAACGCTATCGCCGCGCCAAAAACCCCCAGGAGGAAGCCCTCCACAACAAACGGCCAGCGTATAAACCCGTTGGTCGCGCCCACCATCCGCATGATCGCAATTTCTTCCTTCCGGTCATACATGGCCAGCTTGACCGTATTGGAGATGATCAGCAGCGATACCACCAGCAAAACGGCGATAATCGCCACCGACGCTATGTTGAGCACGCGCTGCACCGTGGTAAAGCCCTCGGAAATCTCATAATGGGCGGATATATCCGCCACGCCTTCCACCTGCCGGATTTCCTCCACGGTCTGTTTCATCAGCGTGTTGTCCACCAGGGTAACCACAAACCGGTCGCGGAAGGTGTCCGCTTCGATTCCCTGAAACAAGTCCGCGTCGTTCTGCTCTTCCACAAAGTTGTTCAGCGCTTCCTCTCTGGAAACAAACTGCGCATTGTAGACATTGGCAATCATATTGATTTGCGAACCAACGCTCTTGGCTTCCGCCTCCGAATACGTTTCATCAATGTATACAAGGACTTCATTTTCCTTTTCCAGGTCCTTGACCATGAGGTTCAGGTTGTAGAGAATCAGGCTGAAACTGCCCATAATAATCAGACACGCGACGGTTACGCATACGGCGGCAAACGACATAAAGCCGTGCAGGAACACGCCGCGGATACCCTCACGAATCAGATAGCCGAAATTATTCTTCTTCATAAGTATAGTACCCGTCCATTCCGTCGCTGATGATTTTTCCTTCGTCAATGGCAACCACCCGTTTCGTGAAGCGGTTGACCAGATCCCGTTCGTGCGTGACGACCATCACGGTCGTTCCCAGGGCATTGATCTGCTCCAGCAGCATCATAATTTCCAGTGAGCGCGCCGGATCCAGATTGCCGGTGGGCTCATCCGCAATAATCATGGCCGGATTGTTGACCAGCGCCCTGGCGATCGCCACACGCTGCTGCTCTCCGCCCGACAGTTCGTTCGGCAGGCGGCGGCCCTTGTTCTCCAGTCCGACCAGCTCCAGGACGTAGGGCACGCGCTTCCGGATTTCAGATTCCGACGCGCCGATCACCCGCATGGCAAACGCCACGTTCTCATAGACCGTTTTTTTATCAATCAGCCGAAAATCCTGGAAAATGACCCCCAGCGTCCGCCGCATATAGGGAATGGAATTCCTTTTAATCTTCTCCAGCTTGAAGCCGTTGACGAACACCGTACCGCCTGTCGGCCGCAGTTCCGCCGTCAGGATTTTGATAATGGTGGATTTGCCCGAACCGGACGGCCCCACCAGGAAAACGAATTCGCCGTCGTCGATGTGCATATCCACGCCGCGCAGCGCTTTCGTCCCATTGTCGTAAGTTTTTTTTACGTTTTGTAAATCAATCATGCCTTTTCTCCCGGGTCGTTATGCAGTTCAGATCATGCGGTTTTCGCGGGACACCAGATACTTTTTAACCATCAGCGCCACTTTGAATATAATCGCATGGTCAAATTCGCGCAGATCCAGACCCGTCAGTTTTTTGATTTTCTCCAGGCGGTAAACCAGCGTATTCCGATGGACAAACAGCTTTCTGGAGGTCTCGGAAACGTTCAGGTTATTCTCAAAGAATTTATTGATGGTAAACAGTGTTTCCTGATCCAGGGAATCGATGGAATTCTTCTTGAACACTTCAGAGAGGAAAATCTCGCACAATGTGGTAGGCAGCTGATAGATCAGGCGCCCAATCCCGAGATTCTCATAGCTGAGAATGCTCTTCTCCGTATCAAACACCTTGCCGACCTCAAGCGCCGCCTGAGCCTCCTTAAAGGAGCGA
>JAHZEF010000075.1:534-5820 GCA_019422005.1 Clostridiales bacterium | reverse complement strand
CACCATCCGCATCGCCAACTGGGAAATGGGCTCCGACCTCGATGGCAACCTGAGCCTCCTTGTAGGCATCGGCCAGCTCACGAAGATGGTTGGCAATCGTACCGATTCCGATTGCCGTTTTGATGAACAGCTCCGCTTTCAGCGTATCTTCCACGGACTGGGCAATTTTGAACAGTTCCGCGCTCTCCACATTGGGAGGGACCTGCTTGACGATGGCGATATCGGTTTCATTGATGCTGAGCACGAAATCCTGCTGTTTGTCGGTAAACATGTTCTGCAGCACATCCACCGCAGCCACGTCTGCGCGCCCGACCTGACGGATCAGAAACACAGCCCGCTGCACATCCGTTGAAAAATGCAGCTCCTTGGCGCGAATATAAATATCGCCCGGCAGGATATTGTCTGTGATAATATTTTTCACAAACGTCCCTTTGTCGTGCTTTTCCTCATAATACATTTTTGCTCCGTTGAGAGCGACATGGGCCATAATGCAGACGCTACGGGCGGCCTCATCATCTCCGTCGGTAAACACAGCATAGTCAAAGTATGCGCTCCAGCTGGAGAGCGGCTTGAAGGTTTTTTTGTCAACAATGACAATGGAGTCGGGCGCCCCATTGAGCTTGATCACGGCGTCGGCCCATTTCTCGCCAATCAGGGCGGTATCGCTGCAGGATACCACGTTGCCGTCAGAGTCAATGACGCCGATCATCCGATCTGTTGCATCCTTCATTTGAACAATGACGCTCTGAAATACACGACTGGACATAATATGCCCTCCCTTTAAAATATCGCCTAACAACGGAATACACAAATATTCACATAGATTCTACACCGGATTTGTCAATATTTCAAGAGCCATTTGACAATTTATTTCAATTTGTGACCTCAAATTTGTTCCTTTTATCCATAAACCAGCACAAATTGTAAAATTCAGGATTTTCATGGCGCTTGTTTTCAGAGAGCCGATTGTGCACAATGCCTAACGCTCCAGGAGTTTTTGCTCCGCTTCCGACAGCTCCCTGCACTCGCCGCGTTTCAGGCCTCCCAACTCCAGCTGCCCCTCCGCAAGCCTGCGGAGATACGTCACGTGCATGCCGCGCGCAGCCATCATCCGGCGAACCTGATGATACTTCCCCTCCTGCAGGATAATCCTGCTGCGGCCCGGCCCGGCCGGAATCAGTGTCGCCGGCAGACACGCCGTACCGTCCCGCAGCGTCATCCCGTCGGCAAACGCCGCCACATCCTCCGGGCCCGCCTCCCCGGCGTGCTCCGCCTCATACAGCTTTGGGATCCGGCTGCGGGGGGAAATCAGCCGGTGCGCCAGCGCCCCGTCGTTCGTCAGCAGCAGCAGCCCCTCCGTTTCCTTGTCCAGACGGCCCACCGGCGCCAGACCCAAATTCCGATACGCTTCCGGCAGCAGCTCCATCACCGTCGGATCCCGGGGATCCGACGTGGAAGTCACGTATCCGGCCGGTTTGTGCAGCATCAGCACAACCGTACGCATCCGCCGGATCGGCTTCCCATCCACACAGATCCGGTCGGATGCGCCGTCCGCCCTGGCGTCCGGCTCGCGAACTGCCGTACCGTTGACCGTGACGCGTCCGGCCCTGATGATGGCCTTCAGTTCGCGGCGGGAAGCAACCCCCGCCTCTGACAGAATTTTGTCCAGCCGCTGCATCGGCCCAACCTCCCGGCTTGTCATATTTGTCCCACCCGCAGAATAGGCTGTAGCACCTAATTATTTGAGGATCGGGGGTTGTACTCACTGCAAAAGTCTCAAAGGGAAAGCTCATCACAATCCTGCTGGCCGTCGTCGTCGTGGTCGGGCTTCTGATCGCACTCTGTACCGGAGGGAACCAGGACGCCGAAACCACAGAGACCGTCACCACCACCGTACAGAGCAACGAGGACCGCGTCGCCTATCTGAAGTCCCTCGGCTGGGAAGTGGATCCGGAGCCGGTGGAAACCCAGGAGGTCAGGATCCCCGCAGAACTGCCGGAGGTACTCCAGAAATACAATGAGCTTCAAAAGTCCCAGGGCTTTGATCTCAACGAATTCGGAGGCAAGACCGTCAAGCGCTACGTTTACGAAGTTGTCAACTACCCGGATACCACAGACAGCTATTTTGCCACCATTCTGGTCTATCAGGACGCAGTCATTGGCGGAGACGTTTCAGCCGCCGCACAAAACGGCCTGATGCAGGGCCTGCAATATCCGAACAACGCCTGATCAAAGCCACAGCGCAATCACCGGCACACCTTTCCGTCTGGCCGCACGGACCGTCCATCCGGTCCCGCCGGGCCCGCCGTCATAAACCGTCAGCAAACAGTCTGCATGCTCCGCCAGCCATCGGTTCCGGCGGAGCATGCAGTCTGAACTGTATTCCTCCTGCAGCAATATGATGCGCTGGCTTGCGCGGCAAAGCGCCTCATGCCGTCGGCGGTCCGGCTCAGGCCATCGGTCCGTCTGGCTTCTGCAGGGCAGCACCGCCCAAAGCTGCAGATGGGAAAACTCCCGCTTCAGCGCCAGAACCGCCTCTGCAAAATACATATCACAGCCGCGCGCCATGCCGCAGAGGAATACGGCCGTCCCCTTTTCCGCCAGTCTGCGCAGCTCCTGTTCCATCCGCAGCTTCAGCGCCCCGCAGCGCGGGTCCAGTTCATCCGTTCCCCAGGGAAGCCGATGCGGCCTGTGGCCAGAAAATGCACAGATCATCGACCCCTCCCCTTTCTTTCTGGCATTATAGCACAAAACGCGCCATAAAAAAAGGGTTGCAATTTGATTTTACCGTGCTATAATGAGGCTGCAAACAACTGAATCAAGTGTCTTCAGGGCAGGGTGAAATTCCCGATCGGCGGTAAAGTCCGCTAGCGGCAACGCATGAACCGGTGCAACTCCGGTACCGACAGTGAAAGTCTGGATGGAAGAAGAGTCCGGCGCAGTCTCTGCGTCCTGATAACGTCACCTGGAAGGCATGCCTTTCAGGTGTTTTGCAATTCTATGTGAGGTGATTGCTATGAAAACGTTATTGCAGGCCATGTCGGAGAACCTCTCCTTTCTCCTGGTCAGTCTCGCCGTGTTTGCCGGGATTCTATTGGTTGCCTGGGTCGCCGAGCGCCTGGCCAAAGCCGAACTCCGCCGTCCGTCCAAAGCCAAATACCTTGCCATGATCGCCATGTCTGCCGCGCTGGGCGGCGTACTGATGTCCCTGGAAATCCCCCTGTTTTTCGCCCCGCCCTTTTATCAGCTGGATTTCAGCGAGCTTCCGGGACTGATCGCCTCCTTTTATCTGGGGCCGGTCGCAGGCGTCATCACAGAGCTGCTCAAGGTTGTGGTAAAGCTGCTGATCAAGGGAACCAGCACGGCTTTTGTCGGCGATTTTGCCAATTTTGTGGTGGGCTGCAGTTTTGTCCTTCCCGCCTCCATTGTCTATCATATCCGTAAAACCCGCAAAACGGCCATTGCCGGAATGGCCGCCGGAACCGTCGTTATGACCGTGTTCGGCAGCCTTTTCAACGCCTTCTACCTGATCCCCACCTTCTCTGTGCTCTTCGGCATGCCTCTGGACGCCATCGTTGCAATGGGAACCGCGGTCAATCCCCACATTGTCAGCGTTCCCACGCTGGTGCTGATGGCTGTCGTACCCTTCAACCTGCTGAAATGCATCGCTGTTTCTGCCGTGACACTCCTTCTGTACAAGCGCCTGGAGCGCGGCCTGGCACGTCTGATGCAGCCCGTCCGGCCGGCCTGCCATCCGCACAACCCGATCTGAAAACAGCGGAGGAAGATGTTTGAAATCTTCCTCCGCTGCTGCATTACTCCAGTTTTTTCGCACGCTCAAATTCATCGCAGATTTCCTGAGAGGGCGCCTTGGTCGCGAGGCTCACCACCACAATCATCACACATGCCACCAAAAATGCCGGCAGCAATTCGTAAATATCCCACGCACCGCCCAGGGGACGGATGCAGTATTTCCAGATGAATACCATGGCGCCGCCGGATACCATGCCCGCCAAAGCGCCGAAACGGTTGGAGCGCTTCCAGAAAAGCGCAAACAGCACAACCGGCCCGAACGCCGCGCCGAAGCCCGCCCAGGCAAAGGAAACGATTCCAAACACCGAACTGTCGGGATCGCGGGCCATAAAGACGCCGATCAGCGCAATGATCACGACCGTCAGCCGTGCAACCAGCATCGTGGCCCTTTTCGACATTTTCACGCCAAAAAAGTCCTGCATCAGGTTCTGGGATACGCTGGAGGCCGCTGCAAGCAGCTGTGAATCAGAGGTGGACATGGTGGAGGCCAGAATACCGGCCAGCACCAGCCCTGCAACCAGCGCCGCCAGGATGCCGTACTGGCTCAGAAGCGCAGAGAACTTCACGATGACGGTCTCCGAGGCAGTCCCCTCCAGCGTCTCAATCGCCCCTGCCTTGGAAGCCGCATTGCCGACCAGGCCGATCACCACGGCAATCAGCATGGAGATCACGACCCAAACGGAAGCAACCCGGCGGGACTGTTTCAGCTTTTTCGCGTCCTCTATCGCCATAAAGCGGAGGAGGATATGCGGCATCCCAAAATATCCGAGGCCCCAGGCCAGCATGGAAAATGCATTCAGCCCGCCGTAGGGCCGGGCCAGCCCCGTAGCGGCGTCATGGGTCATGGTCATGCTCAGGTACCCGGACATGGAGCGGGCATTCTCCATCACACTGCTCCAGCCGCCGGCCACCTGGACGCCGAACAGAAGGATCACAACCAGGGCCACCGTCATAATAATCGACTGAATAAAATCCGTTGTGGAAGCTGCCAGGAAGCCGCCCATGGTGCAATAGAGCACAATTACTGCAGCGCTGATCAGCATGGCAGCCATATAATTCACACCGAACAGGCTGGAAAACAGCTTTCCGCAGGCGGCAAACCCAGACGCCGTGTAGGGGATAAAGAAAATCAGGATTACAACGGCAGCGATCCCGCACAGGATGTTCCGCTGGTCGTGATACCGGCGCGAAAAGAAGGTGGGAATCGTAATGGAATCCGTCAGATGCGAGTAATGCCGGATCCTCTTGGCCACAATCAGCCAGTTGATGTAAGTTCCAAGCGCCAGGCCGATCGCCGTCCAGCCCGCATCCGCAATCCCGCTGAGGTAGGCTACACCGGGAAGCCCCATCAGCAGCCAGCTGCTCATGTCAGAAGCTTCCGCGCTCATTGCGGTCACCAGAGGCCCCAGCTTTCTTCCGCCCAGGTAAAAGTCGTCCGTATCGCGGTTTTTCTTGGAGCATACATAGCCAACA
>JAHZEF010000075.1:0-515 GCA_019422005.1 Clostridiales bacterium | reverse complement strand
CTGTGCAGTCGTCATAAATATCCTCTCTCTCCTGCCGCAGCCCGCTGCGGCAATCTTTCTGAAACAAGGATATCTTAACACATTCTTAACCAGACCGCAATGCAGAACGAAGTACAGACTTTATACATTAAAATCCTGAAATTCTCTGAAATATCAGTAGAATTTTACAAGACGATATCCCGAACCGGTTTTTATACTTTTAGTTTGCAGTTTCCCCGGAGCGCCGAATTCTGGACAGCAGCATCGGCATTACGGTTTTTGCATAGCCTTTCAGAGAATATTCTCCGTTGCAGATGCACCAGTCATACATCGGGGCCCGTTCGCAAAGGGCATACAGCTTTGTAATCTCATTGGCGGAAAGGTCATCTCTCAGTTCTCCCCGTTCCTGTCCCCGCAGAACAATCTGCCGCAGCAGTTTGTAATACGTCCGGCTGTGGTCCAGCAGGTGCTTTTCCCCCTTTGTCACCAGCTGCGTTGAAAACAGCTGCGCCAGCAGTTCCAGGGAAACATTATTT
>JAHZEF010000074.1:5755-11663 GCA_019422005.1 Clostridiales bacterium | reverse complement strand
GTGGATGCCTACCGGGATCCGGCTCAGGCCAGCCGCCGCTTTTTCCCGGTGCTCCAGTACCTGACCTTTTTTCCCAACCTGATTTCCGGGCCTCTGGCGCCCTTTCAGGCCCTGCAGCCCATGCTGGCGCGGCTGGAGCGGCCCGGCAGCCCCCAGACGGCGGCGGCGCTCTGCCGCTTCACGGCGGGCCTTGCCAAAAAGCTCCTGCTGGCCGGGACTCTGCAGACCCTGACCGACGGCATGTTTTCCCTGGACGCCGGTGCCTTGGATCTGCGCACCGCCTGGCTGGGCGCAGTTTCCTATGCCCTGCAGCTGTACCTGGACTTCAGCGGCTACAGCGATATGGCCGTGGGCCTGGGAGGCCTGTTCGGTGTGGCATTGCCGGAGAACTTCCGCTATCCTTACCGCGCCGCTTCCATCACCGATTTCTGGCGCCGGTGGCATATATCGCTGTCGGGCTGGTTCCGGGATTACCTCTATATCCCCCTGGGCGGGAACCGCCGCGGCTTCGGCCGCACCCTCCGGAACAAACTGGCGGTCTTCCTGGCCACGGGCCTCTGGCATGGCGCCAACTGGACCTTTCTGGTATGGGGCCTGTGGCACGGGCTGTTTTCCATGCTGGAAACCTGGAAATCCCGCATCCGCCGGAAGCCCCGGTGGTACGGGCATCTCTATGTCCTGCTGGTGGCGGTGACCGGCTTCGTGATTTTCCGGGCCGATACCCTGAGCCAGGGGTTTGCCGTCATCCGGGCCATGTTCACCGGCGTCCCCCTGCAGGCCGAATCCACCCTGGCGCTGCTCCGGTACGGCACGAACCGGGCCTGGGCCGCCCTGGTTCTCGGCGCCGCAGCGGCGGTCAACCCCCTGGCCGGATGGTGGCAGAGGCAGAAGGGGCGTCCCGGCTGGCGCCTGGCCGGCTATGGGGCCGCCCTGGCGCTGCTGCTGCTCTGTATCCTGGCCGTGGCGGCCGGTTCCTTCCAACCCTTTCTCTATCAGCAGTTCTAGGAGGCGCTTATGAAACGGATTGCTTTTCTCTTTTCGGTGCTGTTCCTGCTGCTGTGCGCCGTCCCCCTGGCCGCCATGCTGATCCTGGGCCCGGCGGAGCCGGCGGCCAACCAGGTCTTGGCGGCGGCGCCGGATTTGACCAATCAGGATGGAAGCCTCAATGGGAACTATCTCAGCGACCTGTCCCGGTATGTGGATCAGCGGTTTGGCTTCCGGCAGGAACTGATCACCCTGCAGGCCCGGATGACGGCGGCGGTGTTCCGCGAATCCGCCACCGATTCCGTCATCCTCGGCCGGGAAGGATGGCTTTTCTACAGCGATACCCTGGCCGACTACCAGGGAACGGCGCCGCTCAGCGACCGCGCTGTCTGGGCTGCGGCCCATGTGCTGGCCCTGATGCAGGAGTGTGCCGGGGAGGCCGGCGCACGCTTCCTTTTTGTTATGGCTCCCAACAAAAATACCCTCTATCCCCAGTATATGCCGCCGCGCTGCGCCGCATCAGAGACGCGCTCCAACTGGGCGCGGCTGAAGGAGCAGCTGGACGCCCAGGGCGTTGCCTATGCGGATCTGATCCCGGTGCTGTCGGCGGAGCGGGATCCGGTCTATTACCGTACCGACAGCCACTGGACGCCCTATGGCTCGGCCTTGGCCCACGACGCCATTCTGAATGCCCTGGGCGCAGAAGCCGCCCTGGCGGATGAGGCGTTCACCGTGGGCGCCCACGTGGGCGACCTGCAGGAGATGCTCTATCCCGCAGATCCTGCTGCGGAAAACGGCCCGGTTCTGGCACGGGAACGGCAGTTCACCCATCTGGGCGGCTTCCGTTCTCCGGAGGACATGACCATCCGGACGGAGAGCGGCGGCGCCCTGGGCAGCCTCCTGATGTTCCGGGATTCCTTCGGCAACACGCTGTACGCCGACATGGCGGAATCCTTCTCCCGGGCTTGCTTCTCCCGCTCCATGCCGGTGCGGATGGACCTTCTTGAGCAGACGGCGGCGGACACGGTGGTGATGGAGCTGGTGGAACGAAATCTCTCCTGGCTGGCCACCCGCGCGCCGGTGATGGCCGCGCCGCGGCGGGAGCTGCCGGAGGGGGCCGGGCAGGGGCAATCGGTGAAGATTCAGATGCAGGAGTCCTCGCCGCTGGAAGGGCTCGCCTGCTACACCGGACTTCTGCCGGAACTGGATGCAGATTCCCCTGTGCTTGTGGCATTGGACGGCGTCTGCTACGAAGCCACGCCGGCCGGTTTGGAAGACGGCTCCTATACGCTGTATGCCCCGCCGGCCCGGTCCGCTGCGGTATATGCCCGGATCCATGGGAAATGGGTATCCTGCAGTGCCGATCTTTGCAGCCAGCTGCCGTGACAGTGAGGGTTCGGATACCGCACAGCGCTGTACGTCTGCGTCTCCGCAGGGAATTTCCCCCCCCCCGGATTTGACCGGAAAAAAACGGCCGCGCTGAAAAATACAGGCGGCGAAGACCGGTGCCGGGGCTTTCTTTTCCGGGAAAGTGTGCTATAATAACAAATGATTGCCCGGGCGAAGACAGAACGGGCGGAAATCAGAGAGATGCAGCTGCTGTGAGAACGCGGGATATCCCGCGTTCCTCATCCCCATGGGGATGAGGAGAATCATCCTGCAGACAGGGTACGGACGGCGTGCTTGGGGGAAGTGAAGGGAAATGCAGGATCAGTTTCGGATTGCGGTCTGCGACGATGAACGGGGAGACCTGGAGCGTATGCAGGAAATGGTTCGTACGCTTCTGACCGAAGAGGGGGTTCCGTTTGAGGTGACGGGATTCCTGAGCGGGAAGGCCCTGCTGGACGTGCTCCGGGAGGACAGCGGGCGCTTCCAGCTGGTGCTGCTGGATGTGTTGATGGAGGGGCTGGACGGCGTGAGCCTGGCCAGGGAGCTGGGCGCGTTTGCCCGCAGGCCGGAGGTGGTTCTGGTCTCCACCAACCGTGACTTCGCGCTGGTGGGCTATGAGGTCAGCGCCGTCCGCTTTCTGGAAAAGCCTGTGGATGCGGAGCGGCTGCGGGAGGCGCTGCTGCATGTATACCGCTTCCGCCTGCGGCGGGAAAAAGTGATTGTGCGTACGGCGGACGGCCTGCGGAGGATTCCGGTGGAGACGCTGCGCTATGTGGAGACACGCGGCCGCGGCTCCCGGCTGTTTCTGGACTCCGGGCCGGTGGATGCGGCGAATTCCCTGCAGGAACTGGAGGCGGCGCTGGGGAACGCGGGGTTTTACCGCTGCCATCAGAGCTTCCTGATTTGTTTGGGATGCGTGGAGCTGATCCGGCGCTATGAGGTGACGCTGCAGGGCGGCATCCGGCTCCCGGTCAGCAAATCCCGGTATAACGAGACCAGAAGGGCGCTGACGCTTTACGCCTCGCTGTAATCGGCGGCGGGCAGCACGAGCGTCAGGCGGAACCGGCCGCCTGTACGCGCGGTGTCCAGAATGCCTCCGTATTTCTCGGCAATGCGCTCCATAATGAAAAGCCCGTAACCGTGCTTCGGCACGGTTTCTGTCTGTGCGGCCTCCGCCGGGGGGATGGGATCCGCCGTGCTGTTCTCGCAGGAGAAGCAGAACAGCTGCCCGCGAAGATGCAGGTCAATCACGATTTCCGGGTGCTCCAGAGCGGGATTGGCGGCAGCCTGCAGCGCGTTGTCCAGCGCGTTGAGCAGCAGGGAGCAGAGATCCGCGTCTTTAAGCGGCAGCTGCCTGGGCGCCTCCGCCCGGAGGATGCGGACATGGACGCCCGCCTCCGCGGCGGCGGAGAGACGGCTGTTGAGGATGGTATCCACCAGATAATTGCCGGTGGCCAGTACCGGCCGGACGGCGTCGGCCTGCGCCGCCACATCCTGAATATAGCTTCGCGCCTGACCGGTCAGCCCGTCTGCCAGCAGCGCGTCGACCATGTTCAGATGACGCTTGAGGTCGTGGCGCAGGATGGCGGTTTCCCGGCTCTGGCGCTGTATGTCCGCATAGCTTTCCCGCGCCATCTGCTCCTTGACCCGCAGCGCTGCAGTTTCTGCGCTGCGGCGCGTTTTTTCCGCCACAAACGCAGCGGAAACCGCCCAAAGGGAACTGATCAGCGTGAGGCACTGCAGAAACCGGCCGGCAGGGAACTGATAGGTGGTATACTCCGTGAACACTTCCCGGCAATATGCCGGCTTCACGGCAAATATCACAGCTGCCGCCAGCGCCGCCGTCAGCAGCGCTTTGCAGAAGTCGGCGAAAAAGCGGGAGCCCGCCCTCCACTCTGCCGCGCCCAGAATCAGGACTACGGCCGATGAGAGCAGCGTCAGGCACCGTACGGTCGTCATCAGCCCCGGATACCAGGCGACCAGCGCCCAGTCTGTCCGGAGCTGGGAGAGGGCGAACAGCAGGACGCTGGCCAGCTGCAGGCCGACGACGGAAAGAAGCAGGTAACGGCGCGGGGGGGACATGCGCGTGGCCAGGAACAGCGGCAGCATGGCGGCGGCCAGGCCGCTGGCCGTATCGCCGAGGAAGAAGAAGCCGTGCTCCCGGTGGAAGGGGAAATAGAGGTCGCCGAAGGGCGCGCTGGAGATCACCTGCACCATGTTCAGGAACAGGAGGACGGCAAAGCAGACAAGACCCCAGTCGAGCCTTCCCCGAAGCACCTGCCCGAAGAAAAGCGCCAGCACGGCCAATGCCGCCAGGGCCAGGACGGCGGCGGGATAGGCGGCGCGGGAGGCGCCGGCAACGATCTGGCTCTCATAGGCATAGCCGCAGTAGAGCTGCACGCCGCAGGGCATGACGTCCAGCGTGTCGGTCTGCAGCTCCGATTGCCCGGGCGGCGGTGTGGACTGCGCGATGGTCAGCGTTTTTCCCACATAGTCCGGCGGCAGGGAGAGGCGGACCGGCTCCTGGCGGTCCCAATCCAGCATGGGGAGCGTCAGATGCCCGATGCGGTTGTCCAGTTCGGGAAAGTCCGTGTGGACCAGCTCGCCGTCCAGAAAGACCGCGATGCTTCGGTTGGCTGTGGTGATGCTCAGAAGCGGGTCGGGAAGGTCCTGGTCGAGCACCCGGCTGTAATAGCAGGTCTGGCCGGGCCGGGACAGGCTGGAAAACCCGGCGATACTCGGCGAGAGCGGAGTGCGCACGCCGCCCTCGTCGGTAAAGGCTTCCCAGCCGTTTCCGTCCCATTCCACCGCAGCCTCTGTTTCCCCGGTATCCATGCTGAAATCGAAGATCCTGTCGTCCATCGGCTGGGTGTAGGGCAGAAGGACAGGCAGAAATACGGCGCAGAGCACCGCACAAATAACCGCCGCAGCAGCGATGGAGAGGCCGCGGTTTCGAACGATTGAGATGATCTGCATACTTCCCACCCTTTCTTTCATGTCTAGAGTATCAGCCCGGGCGCGGCCCTGTCAACTCCGTGCTGTTCCGTTTTTGCTGTTTTTTTACCGATTTTGCAGGGGCTATGGAAAAGAAGCCCTGCCCGTTTTATAATGAATAAAATCCTGGGGATTGTTTGGCAAATGAGGAATTTGGAGGTTTGTGATGAGACGGATGAAACGTTTGGTTGCAATGCTGCTGACAGCGGCCATGCTGCTTTCTGCGCTGCCGATGCAGGCGCTGGCATATTACGCCAGCGATGCGGACCGGCCGGTGCAGATTCTCGATGGCAGCGGCAACAGCATCCCGGTGACGGAAGACTGGCAGACGACGTTCCCTTACGGTACGTTTGCGTTTGCCGTCAATGAAGCGACGGTGGAAGAGGGCGGCGACGGGACCGTGATCCAGGTCTACCGCCTCGGCGGGACCAAGGGGCGGGCGACAGCCTACCTCTCCTACATACCGGCGACGGCGGACATGGGCGGCGGCGAGATCAGCTATGCCAATGCAGCCGGCGCCAATGACATAGTCATCGAGGTG
>JAHZEF010000074.1:908-5745 GCA_019422005.1 Clostridiales bacterium | reverse complement strand
CGAGGTGGAGGATCCGCTTCCCATCGCGCAGTATCAGCCTGTGGGAAGGGCGCCGGATCCGGAGCGCGGCGAAGCGGCGGTGCTGGAGGAAGCCTATGCCGGCGAGGACGCCGAGGAAGGGGACCGCAGCCTGTATCTCGATACGGAGGCGGAGTCGTACCAGTGGTATCTGTGGGACGGCAGCGCATGGAATGCCGTTTCCGGCGCATCGGAGGCGACGTTTGTCGTTTCGGAAGCGGATTATGCGGATTATGATTTCCGCTGTGTCTATACGAAAGACGGCGTGTCCTACTGCACCGACTCCCTTCAGGGCGTCGCCTATGAGAAGCCGGAGGCTGAAGCGCTGGAGCCGATGCCGGACGATCTGGATCTGAATCCGGAGCAGACGTTTTCCGTCCTGGAGATGGATCCGGATGATCCGTATCTGGGATATGTATTCAGCATGACCTTCGCCGAAGACGAGTGGGTGAAGGAGATCCGCGTGAGCGCGCCGGAGGACGATATCTCCGAAGCGATCAAGGGCGGCTATTTTACCATTGTGGACTGTGAGGGCGGAAGCCTGTACGACACCGCCAATACCCTGGCGCTGGGCGTCTACGACAACGATGCGGCCGAGGCCAGCGAACTGGGCTTCACCGTGACGGAGATCGAGGCGGACAAGTCGGCGGGGACGGCCGTGCTGACGGTGAAGCGCACGGGAGGCACGCAGAATGTGCTGTCCCTTTCCTATACAACCGAGGACGGTACGGCGGAGGCCGGAAAGGACTACGCGGCGGTTTCCGGTACGCTGGCGTTTTATGCCGATGTGACCGAGCAGACCATTGAAATCCCTCTGATTGACGACGGCGTGGAGACGGAGGAGCAGGTTTCCTTCCGGGTCGTCCTCAGCGACCTGCTGGGCGACAGCGAGGGGATCTGTACCCTGACCAACACGGAAGCGGAAGTGCGGCTTTACAACTCTGCTTCCGGCGGGCAGGATAATCTGGCGACCATGCTCTATGACGGAGAAGCGGTGGATGCGTCCGGCAGTGTGGATGAGACGCCGGGCAGCGCCGCGCCGGTGACGTCCCAGACGGTTACCGGCGTCCAGAACCGGGAGCCGGAGGTGCTGGAGGCTGTGATCTCCCAGCCGGGAGAGGAGGGCATCCAGCCCCTGACGTTCAACTACGGTGCCATCCTGGACCTGAGACGCAGCAATATCTCCAACTATAATAATTCCTATTGGCGCGACTGGGCCTATGTGGCCAACGAGACCACCTATGGCGGGGATATCAGCGCCGTTGGCGGATTTACAGGCTCCACCTGGAGCGGCGACGGTGAAAAGGCCGGAAGCGGCTGGAAGGTGCAGTCTGACCACAAGGTTACCGCCACGCTGGAAATCCCCAATATGTCGTATATGTTCAAGTCCTACAAGGGCCATTACAAATTCGACGTGGGAATCCTGAACCACGACCTGTTCGGCGCGGAGTTTACCTACCCCTGGGCCTCCGTGGTCCGTTATGACAACAGCGACCGGGACCGGGTGAACTGCCCGGTGGACTGGGACTGGGGCTTTTTCACGGGATACCACTACTACTGGAAGACAGGCGGAACCCTGGATTCCAGCTGGAGCATGAGCGAGACGGATCTGCGCGGCCTGCAGATCGGCCTGTCCCGGCATGACGCGCACGATTCTTCCGACGACGGCCATTGCATCATCGACCGCGGCGCGCTGGAGAGAAGATCCTTCACGCAGGATCTGCAGCTGCGGATCCATACGGCCAACGACGGCGAGAGCGGCGGCGGCAACGTGGCCACCGCGCCGGCGGGCGCAGCGGCCCTGACCTCCGATTCCGATGTGTATCGGGCCATGAAGCCGGCGGTATCGCTGGTGCCGCAGAAGGGCGGCGTCACGTCGGGCGGCGACCTGTATGTGGGCAGCACCCTGCGGGTGGAGCTGAAAAACACGCCCAGCTATGATCCCTATACCGGCGACAAGCTGAGCGCTGCGATCTATGTGACCCGGGCCAACGGCAGCACGGTCAACGCCAAAATTGAGCGGGTCAGCGGCAGCAACGCATACAATGTCACCATGCTCTGGGACGGCATGAAGGACAGCGACCTGACCGATACCTATACCATTAACGTGGTGATGGTACGCAATCAGGAGCTGAAGCTAGATCTGAGCCCGTCTGTGGAGCGGAAAGTGCTCGACGGCAGCCCGCTGGCGGAGATCGATACCGCCAAAGTGCCTGCGGGATGGGATCGTTTCTGGAATTCCGGTTCGGATCACATCACCGTCGGCTACTCTCCGGTGCAGTCTGCAGCGCCGCACTTTACCGCGAAGCTGTCGTATGCAAACCTGACGAAGAGCAGCGCATGGGGCGGCGGCTCCAGCGACCCGGTCAAGCTGCTGAGCGGAGACAATCTGGAAAAGCTGGGAATTCAGAATATCCAGAATATCAACTTCAACCGCTCGGCGGAGGACCGCATTCTGTACAACGGCCGGATCTATGCCGGCAATGAGACCATCTGGCTGGATGTGGCGGATCTGGCGCTGCCCAACGCCACCTTCCGGTATTATCACAAGGATTTCCTGTCTGCAACCAGCGTGATGACGGCGGACATCAACTCGGTGGGCCTGTATCTGGACGTGAACTGCAACGGCCGGATCGACGGCTATTATGACGAGGCCATCGGCTACTTCATGCTCGATGAGGGGACGGAAGACGAGTTCGTCATGTACCTGGACGCGGGCAAGGACTATGACGAGGGCGTGTTTGCGCCGGTACCGGTGAAGTGGGATGCAGACGGCAACGCCATCCAATACGCCCAGTATTTTGTCAAGGTGCTGTATACCATGACGCCGCGGGCGCTGACGCCGGAGGCCGGGCATGAAAACGACAAGGCGCAGGTAATGCCCGCCTTTGTCACCAACGTCACCGATGCGGACGAGTATGCGAAGCTGACCGGGGAACAGCAGGCCTACCGCTATATCATCAGCGGGCAAAACAGGACCAGGGGCCGCGATGACAAAGAAGCGGGCGCATACGGACGCTCCGCGGACAATCATCCGATGTACGGCGCGGTCGCAGGTACGCCGCAGATGATCGACGTGCCGCTGGGCGGAGACACCAGCCCGGCTGAACTTGTGGAGGGAGAGGAGCGGTACGCCTGGACGCCGGATTACCAGGGCAATCTGCTCTATCCCTTTGAGAATCCGGAACCGATCTTCATTGCCCACAGCCTGGCGGGGGACAATATTTCCATTGCCGGCGATTTTGAGATCCAGGACGGCAAGGCGGTTCTGACGGAGGACGCCGTGGCCCGGCTGAACGGGTATCTGGGTTCCTTCGCAGGGAATTCAACGGTTGCCCTCTGCATCCAGCAGCAGACGCAGACCACGGAGGAGATCGCCGCGGCGACCGGCGCTTCCAGCGGCGGGGATCTGAGCGGCGGCAGCGACCTGGAGCTGCAGGCGGCCACAGAGGCGGAAGCGCCCAAGCCGGAAAGCTCCACGCTGGCCCAGCGCGGCACATTCCCCAATGCCGACTAGCTCAAGGAAATGGACGCGGGCGGCGATCCGCTGACGCCTGAGGTGGACATGGAGGAGGCCGACGGCGACTTCGAGGAATTCGAAGTGGATCTGGGGGTGGAACTGCCCAGCACGGATATCGGCGTCACCGACTATGTGACGGTGATCATGGACGGCTACGAGGTGGGCTTCTCCATCGGCCTGCCGCTGGGCGGATATGATTCCAATGGCGACGCCGGCGCAGGCGGCCCCGGTGGCTCCGGGGACTCCAAGTGGTTCGACACCAAGAAAGCCAATGCATCCAATGCCGAAGATATGGGCAAGCTGCGCGACTTCCTTTCGAACCCGTCCAAGAGCACCGCGCAGGCGGCGGACGACTCCTATGACGCCGCGCAGGGCGGCGAAATGAGTTCCAGCGGATTCGAGGTCGGTTTCTCGGCGTCCATGGCGTTCCTGTTCAAATACAATTCCGTGGACAACACCTACTATTTCAGCCAGTTCTCCATCGCGGTGGCGGCCGAGCTGGAATATACCTACCAGCAGCGCCTGACGCCGTGCCCCATTGTGTATCTGTATGTCAAGGTGGGCTTCGGGATCGAACTGGGTACCGGCGCCACGGTGGAGCGCGAGACGGTGGAGGAATCCAGGCCGGTGCTGAACCAGTCCAGGACACTGGAGTCCGGGGAGACCTACGAATTCAAGACCAGATATAAGGCGTTCAATATCACGTTTGACGGCAAAGTGGCCCTGGAGCTGACCGACGGGAACGGGAACCGGGTATCGGATTCCGTCAGCGGCTACCTCAACTCCGACGGCGGCGATCCCATTACCGCCACCATGCGCCATCAGGACGGCGTGGAGCTGGACAAAGAATATACCGTCCGGGTGACCGCCCTGGAGAAGACGGAGCTCAAGCGCATCGCGCGGGTCGAGGAAATGGAGACCAAGAGCTACTGGAGCGGCTTCCAGCTGTCGCCCGAGGGATTCATTGAGGCCGGCGCCGGCATCGGCATTGAGATCCTGAAGTTTGAGGTCTATATCAAGATCGGCCTGGGCTGCGCCATGACCTTCGGCGCCTGGGATGCCGAAGCGGAAAAATATAAGCCCTTCGAATTTGACGAGTTTGAGTTCAGCCTGGGGCTGGGCTTCCGGGTGGTGCTTCTGGTCTTCTCCTACGAGATGGATCTGATCAGCTATTCCATCACGTACGATAAGGACGACGGGTGGAAGCACAGCTGGTCTGCGCTGGGAGGCCTGTACGGCGACGATATCGGAGCGCTCAGCGCCGAGGACGCCGACGGGAATATCTACGGCGTCACCATC
>JAHZEF010000074.1:0-866 GCA_019422005.1 Clostridiales bacterium | reverse complement strand
TACGACTATCAGGTGATCACGGTGGGCAGCGACAATTACCTGCTGTATACCATCGGCCGGGAGGACGCCGCGCATCCGGTGGACAGCACCATGCTGGTACTCTCCCGCCTGCGCCTGACCAGCACGGAAGGCGTGGAGGAATACGGCCTGGTCAATCCGGCCAATCCGGATGCAGCGCAGCCGTATATCATTCTGGACGACGACGGGACCGGCGACCTGGACTTCAGCGCCTGGGTGGACGGGGATACCATCCACGCCGCGTGGGTCAGCTACGCCACTGTCGGGCAGCCCACGGCGGAACTGCCTGAGCCGGATGCATCGGTGCATCCCAAGCCGGTGCAGGGCGGCGAGCCGATGGATGCGGAGAACTATACGTCCTTCGCGCCTCCCACTGCGCCTGCAGAGGTGCAGGATCCCGGCGCGAGACCTTCGGAGCCGGTGGAACCGGTGGAAAGCGCGTATTATACGACGATCACGGCTGAAGCGTATGATGCGCTGACCGAGGAACAGAAGAGCCAGTATACAAAGATTGACGATTCGACCTACGGCCGGCCGGCGGACGGCACAGATTATGCCGACTATACCGAAGCAAAAGCGGCCTATGACGAGGCTGCGGCCCAGTATCAGGAGGATTTGGAGGCGGCGTATGAGGAATATCTGGAAGAGAAGGCAGACTACGAGAAGGAGAAAGCCGCGTTTGACGCCTGGTTTAACCACTTTAAGAGCCTGACGGATCACGAGGCGTCCGTACAGGAAATTGCGGCCGCCGCGGCCCAGAATACTGTGGTCAAGAAAGCGTCCTACGAAGTCGGCAGCACCGCCTTTACCTCGCCGAAGGTTGTCAGCGGGGAAGACGCGGAAGGGCC
>JAHZEF010000073.1:3575-11688 GCA_019422005.1 Clostridiales bacterium | reverse complement strand
GCGGCAGCAGCCGGTCCAGAAGCATCAGGAACAAGCCGCCCAGAATAAAGCCGCCGCCTACAGGAAGCGCAATGGAGCCGCCTGCCGCCTCCGCCCGCTCCATGGCGGGCAGCAGCAGAGACCATACGGAGGCTGCAATCATCACGCCGGCTGCAAAGCCCAAAAAGACTTTCTGCGTCCTGGGAGACATATCCTTATGAAAGAAGAAAACCATGGCTGCACCGAGGACAGTGGCGAGAAATGTACAGCCTGTGCCGATGGCGGCGTAAAGCAGTTCGCGTTCAAGCATGACAGCCCCTCCTGAAATTGAGCGGTTTGCAGTTTATTAGGATGTGGAGAATTCGCGTTGTCATGAACATATGGGGGGATCAGTTTTTTCTCAGGATGCCGGCCATGGCGTAAAGCTCACCGGCCAGCTTGTCGAACCCTTCGGGCCGGAGCGCCTGGGGGCCGTCGCTGAGCGCATGTTCCGGATCATGGTGCACTTCAATCTCCAGGCCGTCTGCTCCGGCGGCGACGGCGGCCTTGGCCAGCGGAGAAACCAGCTGGTACCGCCCTGCGGCGTGACTGGGATCCACGATGACCGGGAGGTGAGAAAGCTGCTTGAGAACCGGGACGGCCGTCAGATCCAGCGTGTTGCGGGTGTAAGTTTCAAAGGTCCGGATGCCGCGCTCGCAGAGGATGATATTTTCGTTGCCGCCGGCCATAATATACTCTGCGCTCATCAGCAGCTCTTCATAAGTGGCGGAAAGCCCGCGCTTCAGCAGAATCGGCTTTTTCAGCTCGCCCAGCGCCTTCAAAAGCTCAAAATTCTGCATATTGCGCGCACCCACCTGAATGACATCCATATCGTCAAAATATTCCAGCTGGGATGCGTCCATAATCTCCGTGACGATGGGCAGCCCCGTCAGCTGTTTGGCCAGCGAGAGCAGGCGGATCCCCTCGGCGCGGAGCCCCTGGAAGGAGTAAGGGGAGGTGCGGGGCTTGAATGCGCCGCCGCGCAGCATGGTTGCGCCGCTTTTTTTGACTGCCTGAGCAATGATGCAGAGCTGTTCTTCCGATTCAACGGAGCAGGGGCCGGCGATCAGCGTCAGAGAGCCGCCGCCGATCTGGGTATTTCCGACCTGAATTACCGTGTCCTGCGGATGAAATTTGCGGTTTGCATTTTTGTAGGGCTCCTGTACGCGCTTGACGTCCTCGACCACATCCAGGGCGGCAATCAGATTGATATCCAGACGGGAAGTGTCGCCCACCAGACCCCAGATGGTCTGATTCAGACCGACTGTGGGGTGGATGCTGATATTCCGCTCTTCCAGCCAGTGCTGGAACCGCTCAAGCTGCAGCTGATCGGGATTTTTTTTTAAAATAACAATCATGGCAAATTCCTCCGTTTTTCAATGCAAAAAACCCGCAGCGGCTCAGCTGCGGGTTTGCTTGTCTTGTTTCCGCTGTCGTCAGAACACCGAACAACCCTCATTCAGCCAAACCAAAGGAAGCCTTACCGGACACAAAAAAGGTAAAGCTGAAAAAGCGGTATTCGGCTGCAGGGGCGGATCGCTTCATCTCATCGACACTCCCAGGATCAGATACTGGCATCATAACATGATTTGTGCATGAAATCTATTGTCAGATTTCACAAACATGAAGAGGCGGGCGGCCAGATCCATTGGGGCTGCGGGGACGGCCGCCGGGCCGGCAAAAAAAGAGGGCCTTTTTGAAATTCATGCTTGACTTCCGTGGAAGATTGTGATAATATATCGGAGCAGTCAAGAGACCGCAGAAAAAATGCGCGAGTGGTGGAATTGGCAGACTCGCTAGATTCAGGTTCTAGTGTGCATTACGCACGTGCGGGTTCAAGTCCCGCCTCGCGCACCATGCCGGAGCAAAGTCCGCTTTGCTCCGGCGTCTTTTTATATCTGCGGCATGACAAAAATGCAATCTGCGCCGCCCCTTCCGCAATCAGCCCCGCTTTGCGGGGCTTCGGCTTTATCTGCTGTGGGGGCGTATGCGGATCCGTCCCGGAAGTTTCCGGGACGGCGTAGCTGTGCGCGACCGTTTCTGCGCTTGACCAGCCGGCGGCGCAATGATAGAATTGCTGCAGAAGGGGAGGGGATTCATATTGGAACTCAGAGCCTGGCAGATGGCGGATATCCCGTCCGTGGCGGCATATGCGAATAACCGCAAAATTGCGGACTTCCTGCGGGATATCTTCCCGTTTCCCTATACGCCGGAGGATGCGCGCAGATATATATGCAGCTGTATCGGGCAGGGGGATCACGGGCAGCTGTGCCGCGCGATTGTCTGCGATGGCCATGCCGTGGGAAGCGTCGCCGTGCAGCAGGGAAGTGACATTGCCTGCCGGACTGCAGAACTGGGCTACTGGCTGGCGGAGCCCTATTGGGGACGCGGCCTCATGTCTGCGGCAGTGCGGAGAATTTGCAGGGAAGCGTTTTCGGCGCTGGGGCTGGAACGAATCTATGCAACGCCGTTTGCGGAAAATATTGCGTCGCGGCGGGTATTGGAGCATGCGGGGTTTGAGATGGAGGGCGTGCTGCGCCGCAGCGTTTTGAAGAACGGAGTGGTGCGGGACAGCTGTATGTACGCGAAACTTCGCGGATCGGAGATGGAGTGATTGCCGGGCGGAAGCTTTGGCAGCGGACGGCAGACGGTTGGGAGGACATATCATGGAAGGGTTTGGCGGTATGGGAATGATGTTCCAGGTTGTTCCGATTCTGATGGCTGTGGTGTTTATACTGGTGATCGGCCTGCTGATCCGGGCGGTGGTCAGCAGTGCGCGGCAGCGGAGCTACAACAATGCGCAGCCGGTTTTATCCGTTGCGGCTGTTGTGGCGGCGAAACGGGCGGATGTGCACATGCATCATCATATGGCGGGAGAAACGATGCATCATACGACCAGTTCCACTTCGTACCATGTTACGTTTGAAGTGGAGAGCGGCGACCGGCTGGAATTCCAGTTGCCGTCCCGGACATATGGCGTGATTCTGGAGGGTGACCGCGGGAAACTGACCTTTCAGGGAACAAGGTTTTTGGAATTTCAGCGTCTGCAGGAGGAAGAAACATGAACAACAGGCAGTATTTGCTGGGGTATCTGGCGGACAGACCGGTTATCAATACCCACAGCCACTATCACAGAACCGCCCTGCCGGGGCAGACGGACTTGGCTTGTCTGCTGAACAACAGCTATTGCAGCTGGGTGGGCGGACAGCTGGGAGAAAATCCGGCTGAGCGGAAGACGTATCTGGAGCGGATGCGCCATAATTCCTATTTCCTCTATTGGGAAAAAAGCATGCGGCAGCTGTATCATTTTACGGAGCCGCTGTCAGAGGGGAATTGGGACAGCTGGTCCGAGACGGTTTGCCTGGCGGACCGGTCTGATCCCCTGCATGACCGCAGGATCTTTCGGGATATCTGCCATTATCGCAAGTCGCTGCTGGACAGCTACTGGGATCCCGGGGATTGTGCAGGAGATCCGGAACTGTTTGCGCCGTCCTACCGGATCAACATGTTCCTGTTCGGGTACCACCGGGATTCTGTGGATCATAACGGGAATTCCCCCTGGAAGTGCTGCGACGGTTTCTCGCCGGAGACGCTGGAGGACTATGTAGACCAGATGGCGCGGCAGATTGCAGCGCAGAAGGAGCGGGGAGCCTGCGCGCTGAAGTGCGCAGCCGCCTGGGACCGCGGGCTGGACTTCCGGCCGGCCGGCCGGATGCAGGCGCTGCAGGCATGGGGCGTGCCGGAGGAACGGCTGGATGAAACGGCCAAAAAGCAGTTTCAGGATTATATCATGGATATTCTGTGCGATCTGGCGGCACAGCTGGGATTGCCGGTTCAGGTTCATACGGGTATGGGGATTCTGACCCGCTGCGGCGCCATGGAGCTGCACAGCCTGATCCAGCGGCATCCCGACACCAAATTTGCGCTGCTGCACTGCAGCTACCCCTGGACGCAGGACGTCTGCGCACTGGCGCAGACCTGCCCGAACGTCTATCCCGATCTGACCTGGGTGCCGCTGCTGTCTCCGTCCGCCGCAGTGCGGCTCCTGGTGGAACTGCTGGAAGTGGGAACGTCCGACCAGGTCTGCTGGGGCTGTGATACCTGGACCGCACAGGAGAGCTTCGGCTCCCTGCTTGCGGCAAGAGATGTGATTGCGGCGGCGCTGGCGGAGAAAATCGACTGCGGCCATATGACGGTGCAGCAGGCGGAAGAACTGGCGGACCGGATCCTTTGGCGCAATGCCGAAGCGCTGTACCGCCTCTGAGCGGCATGCTGCCGCCCGTTCCAGGCAAAAACGGAGGCTCTCATCCTTGAGAGCCTCCGTTTTGACTGCCCGCAATTTCTGCGGCAATCGGGCATTCTGAAAGAAAACGGCAATCTGGATAGCGGCAATCCGCGGAAAGAAGCAGCCGCAGGCCGTCTGACTCGGAAAATTCACAGAGCACCGTTCTTGCCTGATCCAGCTGGCGGCAATAGCCGCTGAAGATGAATTCCCGTTCCATTTCATGAACCTCCGCGAATCACAGACCAGGCATCCAGCAGCGCGGGAAGCTTCCAGGCGGCGTTGGCGGGGCTGGTGGAAGGCAGCTGAACCGCAGGGATCCCGGTAAGCGGCAGCTGATGCTTCTGATACAGCTTCCAGGCGGTGGAACCGTTGCAATAGATGCGGCGAATCGGCGCGGCCCGGAGGATCGGCGTCAGGTCGGTCGGAACAACGGCGCGAATGGATGCGTCGCTGGAGCCTTCAATTTCACAGCTGGCAATGACGTCCCAAACGGCGACTCTGTTTTCCAGCAGCAGCGCGCGTTTCTGATCAATGGTTTCCGGCACCGGGCTGCCGTATACGCCTGCGATGACGCGCCAGAACCGGTTTTGCGGATGATGATAAAAGAACATCCCTTCCCGCGATTTGACCGAGGGAAAGCTGCCCAGTACCAGCACCTGTGAAGCGGCGTCATAAAGCGGAGGGATCGGATGCTTCTGTGTCATGGGCGCACCGCTGCAAGAAATGCCTCTACGGTTTCGGGGCTGGTTGCCCAGGAGGTCACGAGGCGGACTGCGGTATGCTCCGGATCGACAGCAGCCCAGCGTTCGAAGCTGAACGACTGGTCCAGCAGGGCAAGCTGCCCATTGGGGAATATGGGGAAGACCTGGTTGGTTGGGGACTGCACAAGCAGGGGATACCCCATTGCGGCCAATCCGTCGGTCAGCCGCGCGGCCAGTTCATTGGCATGGCGGGCGCTCTGCAGCCAAAGGTCATCATCCAGAACGGTGGAAAACTGCAGCCCCAGAAGCCGCCCTTTGGCCAGCATGGCGCCGTGCTGCTTGACTGCATGCCGGAAATTGGGCTTCAGGCTGTCGCGAAGGATCAGCAGAGCCTCGCCGAACAGAAGGCCATTCTTGGTACCGCCCAAATAAAAGGCGTCGCAGAGGTCAGCCAGGTCTTCCGGCCGAAGGTCATTCGCCGGGCAGGCCAGCGCCGCAGCCAGGCGCGCGCCGTCCAGGTAGAGGTACAGATCCAGTTCCCTGCACACCCGGGAGATGGCGGCCAGTTCGGAACGGCTGTAGATGGTGCCGAGCTCCGTGGAATCGGAAAGGTATACCAGCTTCGGCAGAACCATATGCTCATCATGCCCGCACGCATGGGCTTCGAAGACCTGACGGATCTGGCCGGGATGCAGCTTCCCGTCTGAGGAGGCGACTGTGCAGATTTTATGGCCTGTGGTCTCGATGGCGCCGGTCTCATGGATGGAGATATGGCCGGTATCAGCGGCGATGACAGCTTCCCAGGGGCGCAGAAATGCACTCATGACCGTCAGATTGGTCTGCGTGCCACCCATCAGAAAATGAACGTCTGCATCGGGACAGGAAAAACGGGCCCTGAGCTTTTCCGCCGCCTCATGGCAATAGGGGTCGTCGCCGTAGCCGGTGGTCGGGCACAGGTTTGTGCGGACCAGAGCTTCCATAACCTGCGGCAGCGCGCCCTCGGAATAGTCGTTCCGAAGAAAATACATGTACCTCATCCTTTTGTATGTCAGATAAGGCTATTATACTGACACGCGCAAACGGAAGTCAATGGATTTTTCAGGGATGCAGAACCGAGCGCAGCCACTGCAGGTCCGCGGCGGACAGAGAGGCGGTCAGCCGGATCAGCAGAAAGAACAGCAGAAGGTAGAGGGGCGTGCCCAGAAGGCAGGCGGCCAGAGCGCTGCTCCACAGGCTGCAGAGCTGCCCGGTACCGGCTGCCGCGCCGATGGCGGACAGCAGGATTTTAATGACATAGGGGAGCGGCGGCGTGTATCCGGTGATATTCATCAGACGCGCAATGCTCAGATAGAAGTTCAGAAGATGTGTCAGTGTAAATGTAAAAAAGTATCCGGTGATGCCCCAGCGGGGCAGGAGGAGCCACAGCAGTGCCACGTCCAGCAGGTTGGTCAGCGTATTGACCCGGACGCAGTATACCTGCTGCCCCATTCCTTTGTGCATGCCGTCCACCATGGCGTCCATGTAGAGGATCAGCACCAGGGGTGCAAACAGACGCAGGTAGAAGCCGGCCTCCTCGCTTTGATAGAGCAGCGTCCCAAGCGGCGCGGAAAGACAGTAGCAAAGGCCGGCCACAGCTGCCGCAAACAGCATTCCCATACGCAGGCAGCGGTCCGAAAGCGCGCGGATGCGGCGATAATCCTTGGCAGCCCGGCATTTGGCCAGTTCCGGCACCAGAAGGTCGGAGAGAGAATAGAGCAGCACGGAGGGAAACATCATAATGGGGAAAACCATGCCGTGAATGGTACCGTATGAGGCCATTGCCGACTCCGTGGAACCGCCGGAGCGGGCGAGCCCGCGGGGGATCAGCAGATGCTCCGTTGTAGAGAGGCCGGAGCGCAGCGCGTCGTTGGCTGCAAGCGGAACGCAGAGGCGGAGAAGCCGCTTCCACATGGAAAGCCCTTTCGGGATCGGGGCGCGGCGGTCGGCCAGGGCAAGGCCGGCCAGCAGCACCAGAGTGACGGCGGTGGCAATGGCGTTGCCCAGATGAATGCTGACGCAGGCACGTTCCGTGTCGGCTCCGGCCCAGAACAGCAGCAGCAGAATGGTGGAGACCATGGAGACGGCCTGATCCACAAATTCCACCCAGACCAGCTGCTTCAACTTGGAGCAGGCGGTGAAATACCCGGCCATCACGGACCAGAGGCAGGAGATTGGCATGCTCCAGGCCAGCACGCGCAGGCTGGAGACGGCCCGAAGGTCCTGAATCCAGTGCTCTGCAATCCATGGCGCGGCGGCGTGGAATGCCGCGCCGCCGACGGTACTGACCAGGAAACCATAGGACAGACAGCAGAGAAGCGCTTTCTGCATGCCGCCGGGGCGGCGCGCGCCGTATTCCTCGGCGGTCAGGTACATGGAAGCGACCCGGACGCCGGCGGAGCCCAGCGTCATGGCCAGAAAGCTGACAGAGGTGATCAGCTGCAGAAGGCCGATTCCGGCGGCCCCGATTTTGTTGGACAGATAGACTTGAAAGCACATGGAACTGCCCCGGAGGGCCAGACTGGCCGCCGTCAGCAGCAGCGTGCCGTGGAACAGTGTATGACGCCGTGCCAATCGATCACCCCCTGTCCTAGCATATTGGACAAGGCGGTGTGATATGAAGAAAATTGTTTCCCGATTTTGAAGGAGCGGAGAAGCGGCGGCAGCTCCCGCAATCGGTGAGCGGCAGCCACACAAACGGATTTCTGACCGGCTCCAGGATGGCTTTCCCTTGTTTTGCGGCATTCGAAGCTGGCTGCAGTGAGGCTGCGGCTCTGATCCGCGCTCCGGCTTATTTGGAAGATGCTGCTTTTTTGCTTCTGGCCAGCAGAATCAGGGCGGCGCAGGCGGTGACCGCCTCGCTGAAGGAATGGCAGAGCCAAATGATGCCGCCGCCGAAAATGTGCGGCAGAATCCACACGAGGAGCGGCAGGCAGACCACGCTCCGGCTCAGGGAGACCGCCAGCGCCTTTGCGGTGCATTTCGTTGATTGCCAGAACGAAATCATCAGGATGTTGTATCCGGCGAGGAAAGAGGCGCAGAAATACAACAGGCTTTTCTCTGCGGCACAGGG
>JAHZEF010000073.1:0-3565 GCA_019422005.1 Clostridiales bacterium | reverse complement strand
ATAAAAATGGAAAAGAAATACTTTGAAAACAGGGCGATCAAAACGTAGCAGGCGAGCCCCGCAGCCAAAAATACCTTTGCTGCAAACCGGCGCAGATCACCGCAGCGGACCGCCTCACCGGAGCCGGTAAAATAGCTGAAAACAGGCTGTAAGCCTTCGGCCATGCCGAGGAACAGGGTGAGGATGATAAGCATCAGATAGCCGATCAGCAGATAAGCCGCCAATCCAATTTCTCCATATCCGTGTTTTACGATGGCGATATTATATACAAAGGTAATGATTCCTATGGTGAATTCCATGATAAACGAGGGGAAGCCAAGGGTAAAAATATTTCGCACAGTCGGAAGCCGGAGCCTTGGAACGGCAAAATACAGGTTTCCCTTCTTCAGAAGAAAGTGAGGGAGCAAAATGAGTACGCTGAATACCGGGCCGATGGCTGTGGCAAGTGCCGCGCCACCGATCCCCATATGGAGAGGGCACATAAAGACATAATCCAGCACGATGTTGGAAACAGAGCCAAAAGCCAAGGCAAACATCGCCAATTTGGGGCTGCCGTCGTTTCGCACAAGACCGCTTAACAAAAAGCTGAATATGAGGAATGGGGAAAATGATACAATATATCGGATATATTCCGTCGCCTCCTTGTGTATTTGCGGCGTTGCCCCCAGGAGAGTTGCCAGAGGGTGGATCGGCAAATTGCCGAATACGGCAGGCAGAATGCTGATCCCGCCGGCGCAGATAAGAGCGGTATCAAACACCTGCAGTGCCTGTTCTTTCTCGTTCCGTGCCAGCTGACCGGAAATGATAATACCGGCGCCGGAAGCAACCGCCATAGAAATGGCAATCAGAATTTCAATCAGCGGCACGGCGACAGCTGCCGCGGCCATAGCGTCACGGCCGAGCACATTCCCGATAAAAACGCCGTCTACAATCATATAGACGGAATTGAACAGCAGACCGATCATTTGCGGAATGGCATACTTTGCAAACAGGGTATGTGATTTCCCTTCATACATGGAAATGGCCTCCTCTTAAAAAATAAAAGGGCCTGTGTTGTGTAACACAGGCCTACTACACAATAAAATGAAACCCCGGCGGGTTGGTTTTATCGATCCATTTTCAGCTGGTATGTTCCCGCCGCTTTCCGGCAGAGCCGATCGTACTGCTTGCGATGCTGCAATCGGTACGCACGTTTTATCCCCATATCAAGCCCGGCGCTTTCCAGATACCTCCTCCACAAAAATAAAACGCCTCAGTCTCCATCCCTTCCTTGGCCTACGGAATGAAGAAAAGGCGCAACCCGGCGGTTTTTTATAATATAGCATGCTTTTCCTGAAAGTCAAGCCCCTGCCGCTGCAAAAATAAACAAAACAGCCTGCGGCTTCCTTACGCGCCGCAGGCTGTGATTTCCGCTTTTATGCCAGCTTCATTGTATAATAAACGGCTGCCGCCAGTTCAAAGGCAGCTGCTGCAAAGATGCAGTAATAGGCGAATACAGATCCCAGGAAGGCGGATACAACCAGGCAGATCAGCCACACGACACAGCTGATATACATCGGGATGGGAGAGAAGCCGCGCGAAAATAATTGCCTCTCTTTCCCAAACAATGTCAGCCTGCCGTCCCGCCCGGCGGCGGCAAAGACCAGTCCGGAGCCGAGTGCGGCCGCCGCAACCAGCGCCGCATTCAGCAGCAGCGTATACAGGGAGAAAACGCCGCTTTGGCCATACAGGCGGCTGAGTGCATAAAAAACGCAGCCTGCGCAGGTGTTAATCAGCGACAGCAGGAAAAACTCATGCTGATACAGCAGCGCGATCATATAAAGGATTGCGGAAGCGATGTAAAAGAAATAGAGAACAAATACGTAAGAGACCCAGGTGGCGTACAGGAAAGCGCAGCTGAGGGCAAGGATCAGACACAGCAGGAAGAGCGGGATGCCGGCATACTGCCAAAAGCGCCTGCTTTTCCGCAAACGAAAACGGAGGATCAGACAGGCAACAGAAAAGACGCCGAAAACAGCGGCCGACCAGGCCAGGGCTGTACGGATGGCGAACAAATAATCAATCATGCTGTAATATCGGCGGACGAGCTGCAGCGCCAGCAGGAGAATGCAGAGAACGCCGAGGACGATCATGATTTTATAAATGACGGCGTCGCTGCCGGGAGTTTTCTTTTGCGGGACAGCCCGCTTTTTCATAGCCATAATACGATCCTTCTTTCCGTCTTCTCAGTCCAGTTCGCCATGCGCATACATCAGCGCCGTCAGCGCACAGAGCGGCGCAGTCTCACAGCGAAGAATCCGGGGGCCAAGCGTGCAAATGGACAAGCCCGCCTCCTGTGCTGCACATACCTCTGCAGCGTCGAAACCGCCCTCCGGCCCGGTCATGACCGCTGCGCTGGAAAAACCGGCGCGCTCAATCTGGCTGCGAAACGTGGTTTTTTGTTCATTTTCATAAAGCAGCGCGGAAAACTCTTTTTCGGCGGCCCATTGAAGGGCCTGCCCAAAGGATTCCGCGGCCCGTACATGCGGAATGCGGCCGCGGCCGCTTTGCTCTGCGGCGGCTGCGGCAATTTTCTGCCAGCGTTCCAGCTTCCGCTTCATCCCCTGCGCGTCGGGACGGGAGACGCAGCGGGCGGAAGGAAACGCGACGATTTCACAAGCGCCGAGTTCGGTCGCTTTCTGGACGACATGCTCCAGTTTGTCGGCTTTGGCGAAGGCCATCAATACGCTGGCCTGCAGCTTCGGCTCTGCAGCGGCGGGGCAGCTGCTGCGGACTACCAGGCTGACCTGGCCGGGACTGACGTCGCTGACCACACAGTGGAAATCGTTCCCTTCCCCGTCGCATACGACGGCCTCGTCGCCGGCCTTCAGCCGCAGCACCCTCGCATGGGCGGCATTTTCTCCGGTTAAAACCACAAAGCTGCCCTGAAGGGAATGACGCGGCAAAAAAAATCTTGACAACCCAAATCCCTCCGTACTCTGTGAACTGCAGCAAATGCAATTATACCAGAAACCGGGGGGTTTCGCAACCTGAAAAAGCCGGGAGATTGCGCGCGCTGATCGGGATGCAGCACAGAAATCAAATGCAGAATGGCGCCGAGACCGGATCTCTAAATTTTCGGTTGACAAAGTTTACAAAAATAGCTATAATAAGCGCGCGGAATCGATCTGCGAGAGTGCTGGAACAGGTAGACAGGCACGTTTGAGGTGCGTGTGACAACCGTCGTGGGAGTTCAAGTCTCCTCTCTCGCACCACGTCGGAGCAAACGTCATATCGTTTGCTCCGGCTTTTTTTCAAAAGTCGGAGCGCACTCATTTTGTTGCTCCTCCTTTCCAAATCACAACCGCTCCGCCGGATTGTGATTTGGTGGGAAAACGGCTTTCAAAGCATAGCTGCCGCCTGGGCATACGCCGGAACAAACGACATACCGTTTGCTCCGGCTTTTTTTCAAAAGTCGGAGCGCACGCATTCTGTTGCTCCTCCTTTCCAAATCACAACCGCTCCGCCGGGTTGTGATTTGGTGGGAAAACGGCTTTCAAAGCATAGCTGCCGCCTGGGCATACGC
>JAHZEF010000072.1 GCA_019422005.1 Clostridiales bacterium | reverse complement strand
CCACGGGAAGAGAGGCTATATTCAACTTTGGGAGGAATTTCTCCATAATCTTTTCGGAGAATCAAGCCGTCCTCCTCTAATTCTTTCAATGCCTTTGTCAAAGAACGAAAGGTTGCTGTTTCCATTTTTCGTAACAATTCATTATAGCGTGTCGGCCCGTCCAGTTGCAAGCAATATAAGATGGGAAGTTTATACTTCCCCTGCAACAATTTTTTTGTGTAGTAAAATCCTGTATTTTTTAAACCGTTTGCCGCAAAAACTCTTTTTTCCTCTTTTATGGTTTTTTTCATAGGGATACCTCCTAATACACTATACTTTAATATAGTACATATATTAAAATACCGTACTTGTTGTAAAAACTACTCCATGATACAATTTTACTGACAAAAAAACAAGGTGTTTCGGAGGAATGAATATGAGTAGCGTACTGCAACAAGTAAAGGCTCGGCGGAGCATTCGCAAGTACAAACCGGATATGATCCCGCAAGAAATTATCGACCAGATTATTGAAGCGGGGCTCTATGCGGCCAACGGTATGGGATACCAAAATACGATCATTGTTCAGGTGACGAACAAGGCGGTTCGGGATCAAATATCCAAGATGAACTGTAAGATCGGCGGGTGGAAGGAAGGGGTTGACCCATTTTACGGCGCACCGGCCATGTTGATCGTGCTGGCAAAGAAAGACTGGGAAAATCGTGTCTATGACGGTAGCTTAGTGATGGGGAATCTCATGCTTGCCGCACATGACCTTGGTATTGGAAGCTGTTGGATTCATCGGGCGAAAGAAGAATTTGAAACGGAATGGGGAAAAGAATTTTTGAAAAGCCTTGGAGTTGAAGGCGAGTATGAAGGCATTGGTCACTGTGCCCTTGGATATTTGGATGGTAATTATCCAAAAACGCCAAAACGAAAAGAAAATCGCGTATTTTATGTGAAATGAGGGAGCGAAAATGAAATACAAAGTAAAAGTAACCGTGATAGACAAGAAACTTTATCCAGAACTCCAGGCGCAATATTGCGCCGATCCGAACTCTGGCGTCTGTCCCTGCTATAATGTAGGGGATGAATTTGTTTTCTATCGTGATGATGAACGAGATGATTTTTGGCATATGGGCTTGAATACCTTGACAAAAACTGATGCAGACCCAACCACTGTGGCAGGAGGACCCCAAATGCCTCATTGTTCAGAGGCATGGGACGCTATTTCCAGATACATCTATACTGGACTTCAGGGCGGCTCAATTATGAAGGGATGGATGAAAGAGGAAAATACAATGATTACCTGCTGCTCTGATGGAACGAGACCTGTAATTTTCAAAATTGAGCGGCTCAATGAAGAATAACACATTTCACCTCCTGGTAAGGGAGAGCAAATCCGCTCAGAGCCGTCAATGGTCGAGATGAACGGCGCACTTCGTGCGTTGCCATTAACCGCCCTTTTGGATTTTGGGCGGGTTCTGAACGGCGGCAGGCTTTTGTCTGCCGCCGCCGGCTCTTGTTACCGGATTGATATGATTGATGTCCATTCCGGTACTTCCGGGGGAACCGCCGCAGAATGACAGACCCCAAAACCCGCCCTGCTGAACGGGAACGTTCAGCAGGGCGGGCTTTTTGCTGTACCTTCCGGGACAGGGATACATGGGGAGAAAGGCGCCTGCGGCAAGTATCTGCCTGCACCGGATCCCAGGAGGGGACAGAGGATGAAAGCGATGGCCGCTCCGAAGGGAGCCTGCCGGAGGCCGGGACGCCGGAGGGTGCCAAGCCATGCCGGGGAAACAGGCAGAGCCCTTGCCGTTCATACATCCTTGCCGGATTGCTGCAGGGTGCGCCCGGCAGTTTTTCCTGTTATCCGATAGCTTGCTGCTGCAGCAATGAGAGCGAGGCAGAGGTTGACAACCCACAGCGGCGCATATCCCAGATTGTAATTTATGAATAGGCCGCCGAGGAAGGAACTGAAAAATGCCCCAACCTGATGCCCGATGAGGGCGAAGCCGTAAAGCACCGCCATATTTCCTGCGCCGAACTGCTTGCGCACAATACCGGATGTCGGCGGCACCGTCGAATCGCCGCAAAGCCCAAGTACAGCGGCCGCAATAAAGGCAAACGAAACTGATTTTGGCGCGAAAAGAAATGCCAAAGATACGAATACGCGTAAAGCATATACTGTTCCCAGCACATTTTTCATCTTAAATTTAGAACTGAGGAAGCCTGAAAGAACGGCGCCAAGCATAGTCGCAATCCCATAGACAGTCAGCGTGAGCGATGCGGCGGAGTTGTCAATTCCATATGACAGGTACTGCGAATACAGGTGACTTTCTATAATGGACATATTAAAGCCGCAGGTTGCAAAGCCAATCAGGATTAACCGGTAATCCCGTTCCTGAAGCGCATTTTTCAACATCGCTGTCAGCGAGACGGCCGCCTCCGGCTCTGCCGCTTCCGCCTCCCTGCTTTTCCGATTGATCCAACCAAGCCAGACAGCGATCGGTATCATGATGACGAACGGAACTGCTGTGACGCTCATCGCCGTACGGATCCCAAACCTGTCCGACAGCGCCTGCAGCGCAGGTGACATCAGCGCATCTCCGATGCCCGCGCTGGCCTGGACGATACCCGAGACAATCGCGGCTCGTTTTTCTCCGAGGAATGGCGTAACAGCGCCCATCACAATGCCAAAGCAAAGCCCTGTTGTGCCGAAAGGCAGCATGAGTCCGAAGAAGACGAGTACGGATAGCTCAGTTCGGCAGACTGGCGTGATCACTAACCCCAATACGGTAAAGGCAATTCCCAACAGGATCACGAACGCAAAGGACTTTTTCAGTGCCAGCATCCCAAGAAAAGGCTGTGCCGCGCCATACACCAGGGCGCCTATGCCAATACAAAAGCTGATGAAGGCGTATGAAATCCCTGTTGTTCCAACCAGCCCGTTCATCATAATGCCATAATTGTCGTGGACACCCTGCATGATGCCGTGAACAATGCAGGCAGCGGCCACAAGGACAATGCAAAAGAATCCGTTTGATGGTTTGTTTTTCTGAACTATGCCTGTCATACAGATACTCCCCTTGACTTTCTTTGTGTTTTGAGTATACTACAAGCAAACAGTTCAAACAAATTGAAAGAATAAAATATTAAGTTTGATTTTTTTGAATGATTGGAGCGGGGAATGGAGTTCAAAAATTTATTTACGTTTCAAACCATCGTGGAAGAAGGCAGCTTTACCGCTGCCGCGGAAAAGCTGAATTATACACAGTCTACGATTACCTTTCAAATTGGCCAGCTGGAAAAAGAACTGTCGGTTTCCCTGTTTGAAAAAGTCGGCAGAAAGATGGTACTGACCTCTGCGGGGCAGAGGCTGATCCCTTACGTGAAAGAGATTTTGGGGGCCGTTGATAAGCTGGACTATTTTGAAAAGGAAATGGGGCAGTGCTGCGGTGCACTGCATATCGGTGCTGCAGAAACCTACCTGTGCTATCAATTGCCGAAGGTTCTGAAAGGGGTCGCCAATCAGGCGCCGAAGGCAAAGCTTTTCATCCGTTCCATGAATTGTTATGAAATACGGAATGAATTGATTGCCGGCAATCTGGATGTCGGGATCTTTTATCAGGACGTGGGCGGATTGGGGGATACTCTCGTTACAATCCCCCTCGGCGTGTACCCTGTTGTTTTGGTTGCCTCTCCGAATACGGCAAGGAAATTTTCTGATTTCACAACGCCGGAACAGCAGCTTCAGATACCACTTATTATCAACGAGCCAAACTGCATTTTCAGACAGATATTTGAAGCGTATTTAAAGAGGAATGCCATTATTCTGGATCATACCATCGAACTTGGCAGCATTTCCACAATCAAAAATCTGGTGATGAACGATGTGGGAATATCGTTTTTGCCCCGTTATACGGTGGAAAAGGAATTGATGGATGGCAGCTTGGCTGCAATCCCCACCAATATTGAACACAGGGAAATATCCGCCGTTTGCGCCTATCACAAAAATAAATGGATGAGCCCGCTGATGAAATTGTTTATTGATGAGCTGAAACGGTTCACCGGCAATGGGCCTGCAGAGGCCGCGGAAGATGATAGCGGCTCATAAAGGAAAACCGGTTGCATTCCAGAGCGAAACCGCTTATAATTACATTGAAAATACTGCCGTTATCCAAAGCTGTTCCGTGGATGCTGCCATCAGCCCATACGGGCGGGGCCATAGAGACGGCAGATAACCGGAAGCACCGCGAACGCGGGAGAAAAGAGTCTTTTAAACAAAACGGAGTATATGTTGTCGAATGGGAGTAAGCGGCTGAGCGATTGCATCGGCTGCAGGCTGTTTTGAAGGCGCCGGTTCCCGACAGAACTGGTATCAGATGTTTCAAAGCGCTCAAACCTACCTTTCAGGTGGGTTTGAGCGCTTTCTTGTTCTCGCGGCCCGGCGCGCGACGGCAGGAGGGCATAACGCCGCGGGAAACCGGCACACTAGGAAAAACGGCTGAAAGGAGCGCAATATGAAAAGCAAAGTAATTACCGCGGGGCAGCTTGCGGATTTCAAGCGTTATTTGATGGAAGAGGAAAGGAGCGCGGCCACTCAGGAAAAGTACCTTCGGGAGGTGACGCAGTTTTTTGTGTGGCTCAATGGCGCGCCGGTTTCAAAGGCTGCCGCAGCCGACTGGAAAGCGCATCTGCTGCAGTAGGGATCTGCTCCTGCCACAGTCAACGGAAATCTGATGGCTCTGGACCGGTTCCTCAATTGCCTCGGCAGAGGGGACTGCAGAGTCAGGCATCTCCGGCTGCAGCGCAGGCTGTTCCGGGATTCGGGCAGAGAATTGACCAGGGAAGAATATGAACGCCTGATCACTGCTGCGGAGCATACGGGAAAAGCGCGGCTGGCCCTGCTGATGGAGAGCATCTGCAGCACCGGAATCCGGGTTTCCGAGGTTTCCTATCTCACAGTGGAGGCGGCGCGTATGGGAAAGGCGGAAATTTCCATGAAGGGGAAGATCCGCACCATCCTGCTGCCCGGGAAACTGTGACGGAAGCTGCTGAAATACGCAGGGAAGCAGAAAATCACCTCCGGCGGGATTTTCCTCGCCAGAGGCGGGGGGCCGCTTTCCAGAAAACAGATCTGGTACGACATGAAAGCTGTCTGCGAAGCGGCAGGGGTAGCGCCCGGCAAAGTGTTTCCGCATAATTTACGCCATCTCTTTGCCCGGAGCTTCTACCGGGTGTCCCGGGATGTGGCGAAGCTGGCGGATGTGCTGGGGCACTCTTCCATCGAGACGACGCGCATTTATCTGATTTCCACCGGAGCCGAGCACGCGAAAACGCTGGAGCAGCTGAGGCTGATTTCCTAGCACTGGACAGAATCAGGCTTCTGTTCCAACTTCATGGAAGATCCTCCCTGATTACATAAAATATATAGTTAATTTTACCAGTTAAAATTTCCAAAATCAAGTGTTTTTGCTTCAGGCGCAGGAAAACCAAAGGCCGTCAACGTATTTTTGTTGCCAGCCTGCTTTTTCATGGGAATTTTTCATCGAGTTCCCGCTTTGATCCACCGTTTTTGCACAACAGACAGGCAGCAATCCCTGCTCTTCGGGAACTGGAAAGCTTTTCAGGATTGTTTGGGAACAGAAGCCTGATTCTGTCCGGCAAAACTGAACAGAAGCCTGATTCTGTCCGGAAGGGTGGGATGGGGTGTCGATGAGCGGGGTGACGGACGGTGTTCCGTGCCGGGCCCGGGGCGGTTCCCCCGGGGGGATCTGTATGGACGCCTGCCGTGCGCACACGGTGCGGCGGACGCGGATCCGGCAAAACGATGATCAAGGAGGAAACGACGATGAAGCAAATAGGGAAGAGGATACTCAGTATGCTGCTGGTTTTCGCAATGGCGTTCTCACTGCTCCCGGCAGCGGCACGGGCGGCGGTGGGGCCGCCGGAAGCGGAGACCACGGCGTGGTTTACCGGGAAAATCGGGGAACTCAACGACTCGCTGCCGGCCGGTGAGGCGAAATTTCCAGAGACGTTTTCCTGGTTTGCACTGGAGGATACGGATCTGTATTGGGGAGCGGCCTCCCGGCAGGTAATCGGGCCGACCGGAGCTGTTTCAGACATGATCGTCTTCCTTGCGCCGGGCGCGGGAGCAGATCCGGAGCGAAGCGATGTTCCGGATTACGGCCCGGGAGGCTGCAGCCTCTGGAATGCCAGCGGCGCCAGTGCGGTTTATATTGCCGGCGGCGTGGCCGGTATCGGCAGCAACGCGTTTACCAATCTGTCCGCGCTGAAAAGGGTGGTGTTTCAGGACGCCTCCGGCCTTTCCTGTATTGGGGAACGGGCCTTTTATAATGATGACAACGCGGTCTTTACCGATGAAGCCGGCGGGGCGGGCGCGCCGCTGGATCTCTCGGGCGTTACAGAACTGGGCAGCTATGCCTTCTATAACTGCAGCAAATTGACCGGAGTGACCCTGGGCGGCAATATCACCGCTGTGGAAACAACGGAAGGAAGCGCCGTGGAGCGAACGGAAAACAAGATTCCCGATTATGCGTTCAGCAGCACCGGCCTGACGGAGATCCGTCTTCCGGCGGGAATCAGGGAGATCGGCGAGGCGGCATTTTCAGGCTGCAATCTGGGGGAAATCGCCCTCAGTGAAGGGCTGGTTTCCATTGGGGACCGGGCGTTTTACCGCAGCCTGGGCGCGCCCAACCGGAAATTGGAACAGCTGACCATCCCGTCCACGGTGTCCACCATCGGAGCGGAGGCGTTCTATAATTACCAGGCCCTGAAGACAGTGACGGTGAGCGCCGGTACGGAGGGCGGCTGTGCGCTGCAGGAGGTGCAGAGCGCGGCGTTTGGCACGGATCCCTACTCGGCATACTCCACCACGAAGCCGGTCGGAGACTATCCCTCCGTCAGCGTCGGTACAGACTTCCTGACGCCGGACGAGAAAACGGCAGGCCTGTTTGAAAATTCCGTCAACTGTTATCTGGGACAGGTCACGCCCATGGTGCGGAACCCGGATCAGGATGTGGAGCCCACCTGTACGACCAGAGGGCGGCTGGCGTATACCTTTACGTTCGGAGGGTTGACACAGGATTATTTTCAATACATCGACGCCCTGGGGCATCAGCTGGCGAACCAGAATCTGGGACAGGAGCTGGCGCACTTTGACGCCACCTGCGAAAGCAATGGATATACTTACGACTACTGTACGCGGGAAAGCTGCGGCTACAGGGTGATCAAGCAGTATGATGCGCCTTCCACACAGCTCCGGCATGATTACAGGGTAACCGGCCTCACCAATCCGGTGATTGCCGCCGGCCCCTCCACGGTGATTACCTATACCTGCGCCAACGGGGAAAAGCATACGGAGGAGAGCAGCAGATCCAGGCAGGCGGTGCTTACCCTGCAGGAACCCCTTGTCATCACCACCACCGACGCCCTGGATCAGGATCTGCTGGATCATGTTGCCGTCAGCAGCGCCAGCGGGATCAGCGGAGAGCTGGCCTGGGGGGATGGCGTGGATACGGCGCCGCGGCAGGAAGGCACTTATGAGATCCCGGTTGTCTTTCAGCCGAACGTCGGCGGCGGGATCTTTGAAGATGCATCGGAAAGCGCCGGCAGCCAGCTGAAGCTGCGTATCCAGGTGAAAAAAGCGGCGCTGAATTTTTCCGGTACCACCTTTCAGGGGACGGACCGCTATACGCAGACAGGAGCGGAAAACCCGAATCCGGTGTTTGAGGTGCTGCGTATTCCGGACGGCGCAGCCAAAGGGCTGACGGAATGGAAGTCCGTGATTGCAGGCAGCGAATGGTCGGATGTGCAGCCGGCGGATACGGAGATCGGGGAGTATCAGGTCCGTGTGACCTTTACATATGATCCGGAGGTGTATACCGTCGCCCCGCAGGCAGCTGCCGGGTATACGCTGGAGGATCACGGAACGGGAACGGCGACACTGACCACAGAGTATACGGTTCGCCAGCGCAGCATGAAGGACGCCCGGGCAGCGGCGATTACGCCCGGCCGCACTTATTCCGGGACGCCCCAGGAAACCGTGACGGTCAGCGGCATGCCGGAGGGCACGGAGATCACCTTTGCCTGGACAGAGGGCGGCCAGGAAAAAACAGAGACCCATACGGCCGGGCATGACGCGTATTACTCCGGCGCGAGCATCACGCTGGCGGGCGACTATGAGGTTCAGGTGACGTTCCGTCTGGCCGGGTATGAAACGGAGACCCGATCGGTTCCGGTCCGGGTGGAAAAGGCCGAGGTTTCGCTGCCGCGGATTGTACCCTCCGCCCGCTACTATCAGGGGCTGGTGCGGACCGGCGTACAGGTGGATGAGGCCAGCGGCCTGTATGACGCGGAGGGGACCTATCAGGCTGTGGACGCCGGCAGCTATACGGTCACGCTGACGCTGAAGGATGCGGACAATTACCAGTGGGCCGCTCCGGGCGGTTCGACAGCCGGCAGCGTCTCTGTGTCCGGCGGGAAGGCCGTGATTGCCTGGACGGTCACAAAGGCGCCGGTTCAGAAGCCCACATTGAAGGCCACGCACAATACCTATGACGGGACGGTGCAGGAGTCGGTCACCAATCCCAGCGCAGAGCAGGACTGGATGGAGACTCCCGATAAGCATGATGTGCAGTACCGCTATTCGGACGCAGCGGACGGTACCCGCACCCTGACTGCAGAATACTATACCAACCGGACCGGCGCAATCCTGTCTGAGGAGATTTTTACCGTCACGCAGGCCGCCGCGAAAGACGCCGGGGAATATACGGCGGAGGCGGTGCTCACCAATTCCAACTATTTCTGGGTCGGAGAAGCAGAGACGGTCAGAAGCTTCCAGCTGGGGCAGTGGTCGATTGACCCACAGCTGATTATCGAGATCCCGGAGGTATCTGCAGAGCCGGCGGAGTATTCGGGCGGCGTGTACGACGGCGGCCTTGTCACGGTGGATCAGACGGGGGATCTGTTTGCCGACGGGATCCTGAAGCTCAATGCAGATACGCCGTATCTGTATTACGACAGGCTGACGGAGGGCGCGAAAAATGTGACGCCCATTGACGCGGGCACCTATTATGTGTTTCCCAATTTTGAGTTTGACGGGAGGAACTACTCGATCCCCAACTATTCGTTCCCGTCCTACTATGGCCAGTTTGAAATCCGCAAGGCTCCGCTCACTGTGACGGTGCCGGAGACGGTCCGTCTCACCTACACCGGCCGGGAGCAGGAGATTCCGGGGGTGACGGTGGATCCGGCGGGCCTGAAGGGGCAGGATGATGAGAGCGACTATTCCATCGCCTATATCAGCCGCAAATGGGATCCCGGCCTGAACGAAGGCGCCGGCGGATGGTCGGAGGACAATACCGCCCATCCGGGGCTGCCCGGGCTTGCGGAAGCGGGAAGATACCGGATTGAGCCGGCGCTGTCCGCCGCCAATTATCAGGCGGAAATTGCAGCGTATGAAGTGATCATCGGGGAAGCCGGGCAGACAGTCGGGCTGGAGTCGGATACCGAAGGCTGGGACGGGACGCAGAAGACCGTGGCCAAAACTCTGGGCGACGGGCCGTTTGCCGTTGCCGGCAAAGGGTTTGTGGCGGATGTCCCCACCGGCGCGCAGATTACTTATCAGAGCTCGGCGCCGGAGATCGCCAGCGTGGACGAGCACACCGGCCTGGTAACGCTTCACCGGGCGACGGGAGAGACTCCGGTCACCATCCTCGTTACGGCGGCGGGCAGCCCTGCCGGGAACTTTGGCGAGGGAACGGCGCAGTACACCCTTACGGTGGCGAAGGCCGATCCGGTGATTCAGGCTGACGATCTCAACGTCCGGTATACCGGGAGCGCCGTCAGTGAGGCGCAGTATCAGACGGCTTCCCTTGCACCCGGCGTCAACGGTGCGGATCAGCCGTCAGGGGCGCTGCGCTATCAGTTCTACAGGACGGAAAACGGAGCCGAAACAGAGACGGCGGCAGAGGAACTGGAACCGCCGGCTGCTGTGGGGGAATACTGGCTGCGGATTGCGTACGATGGGGACGGCAGCTACAATCCGGCCCACCGGGTGGTAAAGGTGACTGTCGGCAGCGCGGTTCTCCAGGTGACGTCTTCTGACTATGAAAAGGCCTATGATGGAGGGGCGCATCCGCTTTCCGGCCAAATTTCGGTTCAGGGAATTGACGGTACGGCTCTGACGCCCGGCGAAGACTTTGCCGTGACGTTCCTCCGAAGCGAAGAGAAGCCGTCGGAGGAGGCGTGGGAGCATGCCGGGGCTCTGGGCTCGTTCCGCCATGTGGCGGACAACGGCACGTACTGGTACCGGATCCAGGCGGACAATTATGCGGTGGAGGTCGGTTCCTTCCGGATTGACATGAAGCCTGCACAGCTGGAGATCCGGGGGATTCCCGGGCAGTTTACCAAACCCTATGACGGCGGCCGGCAGCTTGCCGGGACGCTGGAGGGCCTCACCGCTGCGGCGGCGGGTGTCTCCGGTGAACCGATTCAGGTGGATGCCGTTTCGGGCACATATTCCGATGAAAACGCCGGACGGAACAAGGACGTCAGCCTGACGCTGGATCTGAGCGGTGCGGAAGACTGGGGCGATTACAGCTGTTCCGGCGCCGTCCTCGCGGATGGCAGTGTGACGCTGACGGTACAGAAGGCCGGCAGCATTACGCAAAAGCCCATTACTGTCACCGGCGTGGACGCGGTGGACCGGCCGTATGACGGGACCTGCCAGGTCAGCCTGACCGGCGAGCCGGTGTCTGCCGACATTCTGCCGGACGACGATGTGAAGCTGGTTCTCAGCACGCCCGCCGGTACAATCGCCGCTCCCGACGTTTCGCCCGCCGCGGACGTCGCCGTCCTGAATACGGCGGTTACGCTGGCCGGTGCGGATGCAGGGAATTATGCCGTCCGGCAGGTGGTCACAGACGCGGCCTCCGGCAAGGTGGACGTGGTGATCCGGAAGGCGCAGGTGCAGCTTGCGGCAAAGGGCGCTGTGAACGGGACGGTCACAAAGGGATATACGGGCGCTGCAGTGATCCTGGAGGCGGAGATCACAGACGCCGTCTTCGACCGGACGCTCAGCCAGGACGATGTGGCGTTTGCATTCAGCCCTTCGGATCCTGCAGTCCAGGTGGGAACGTATACGGTCGGCATCCGCTTGAAGGCGGACGCGGAAGAAAACTACGGCAATTTTGAGATCCTGCCCGGCAGCTGCCAGCTGGAGATTACCAATGCGGCGCTGGAAGTGACGCCGAAGGAACAATACGAGGAAGTTTATACCGGCGGCAGCCATCCCCTCACGGACGGCTGGACCTTCAGCAGTTCCACCGGAGAGCCTGTGACGGATCCCGGAGTATCCTTTGCGCTGCGGCAGGACGGCGAGGAGGAAAATCCGGGGGAAAGCGGGAACTGGATTGCTGCCGGCGAGCTTCGGAACGTCAGCCAGACCGGCGTGTATTGGTACAGAGTGGAATACGCGTCCCACGCCGTTTATTATGGCGAAGACCCGGTGCAGATCCGCATTCTCCCGGCGGAGCTGACGGTATCCGGCAATCTGACCACGGAGAAGCCCTATGACGGCACGGCCGAGGCTGCAATTACCGATGGGATTGTGACGGGGCAGAAGAACGGCGAGGACGTCCGGATAACGTCCGCAGCCGCTTCCTATGCGGACGCGGACGCGGGCACGGGTAAGACGATCACGGCCGTCTATG
>JAHZEF010000071.1:8623-11956 GCA_019422005.1 Clostridiales bacterium | reverse complement strand
AACATGATCGGCGTGAATAAGCGCATCATCGCCTTTGACCACGGGGGCGAATCCATGGTCATGTTCAACCCGGAGATCATCAGGAAGTCGGAACCCTACCAGACGGAGGAGGGATGCCTCTCCCTTACCGGCACCCGCCCGGCCAGGCGGTGGAGGTCCGTCAAGGTGCGCTGGCAGAATGAGAAATTTCAGGTGCGGATCAGAACCTTCACCGGCTGGACCGCCCAGATCATCCAGCACGAGATCGACCACTGCGAGGGAGTCCTCATCTGATGAAGCGGGCTGTGAAATACCGGGCCCTGCCGTCCGGGGCGCTGCTCCGGCAGCGGCGCTCCTCCGAAACCTTTTCCGGCGGGGCGTCCTGCTGGCCGGCGGCGCCTTTGACCGGTTTCTGAGCAACCGGATCAGCTGCCGGAAGGGATGGGATCAGACGGCTCCCCGGGAGAGGGCGCTGCAAGAAAAGCTGCGGGCCAGGGGCTGGAAACGGCGGATGCCCGCCTGTGATCCCGCCGCGTTTGACCCGCCCCTTCACAGCCGGGAGGGCGGCGCCGGAGCCACGTGTCAGGCGGAGCTGGTACGCGGGGCCCGTGCGGCGGCCCGCTTTGCGTCCTTTGCATTCTCCATGCGGTTCGGCGCGTTCCCCGCCTTTTGGATGGCCTCTGCGCCGGCCGCCGGTTTTGACGTGCTGTTTGTGATCCTCCGGCGCGATAACCGTCCCCGGGTGCTCCGTCCGGCCGCGCGGGAGGGGCGGCACCGTGAAAGGAATTGAAACCATGAAAAAGTGTAAAATTACCGTTATGCGCATGGCCCGGTATGACGACCTGATGGAGCAATATGAAAATCCCATCTCTCACGCCTGCGGCATGAAGGTGGGACAGACCTTCGTCGCCAACGGCTGGGAAAAACCGGAGGGGTTCTGCCAGAGCGCCTGGGATACCCTCTCGCCCTTTGTGCTGGCCCTGAGCCACGGCGGGGAGAACTTCTATAACGGCTGGATGAAGGATCCCAGATCCGCCATGCTTTCCTGCAACGACGGCTTCCGGCCGGTGAGCTTTCTGGTGGAGGCCTTGGACGAGGATGCAGAGTAAGGAGGACGTGCCATGTTTGGACCGAACCCGGACGCCGTCCACCCCAATGAGGGGCTTCCCGGCGTCTGCTATATCAAAAATGTCATCACCCGCCCCACCATCCAGGTGGGCGAATACACCTACTACGATGACGCCGCCACCGGCGGCGAGGACTTTGAGGCCCATGTCACCCACCACTATGAGTTTCTGGGGGACAGGCTGATCATCGGGAAGTTCTGCGCCATCGGCAGGGGCGTGGAGTTTATCATGAACGGGGCCAATCACCGCATGGGCTCCGTAACCACCTATCCCTTCAATATCTTCGGCCACGGGTGGGAGAAGTTTACGCCTGCGCCGGAGGAACTGCCGCTCAAGGGCGATACGGTTTTGGGCAGCGATGTGTGGCTGGGGCAGAATGTCACCGTCCTGCCCGGCACCCGGATCGGGGACGGCGCCGTCATCGGGGCCAATTCCGTGGTTTCCGGCTGCATTCCGCCCTATACCGTTGCGGCAGGGAACCCCTGCCGTGTGATCCGCCCCCGGTTTGACCGGGAATTGACAGAATATCTGCTGGAGCTCCGGTGGTGGGACTGGGATCCGGAGAAGATCTTCCGCAACCTGGGCGCCCTGTGCAGCGGCGATCTGGAGCAGATCCGCCGCATCGGGCCGTGACGGGAGGAAAACCGTATGAAACTTGCCATTCTCTCCGACACCCACGGCCTCCTGCGCCCGGAGGTTGCAGAGCGCCTGCAGGCGGCCGACGCCATCCTTCACTGCGGTGACGTCAACCGGCCGGCGATTGTGGATGAGCTGCGGCGATACGCGCCGCTGTACGTTGTCCGGGGCAACAACGACAAAGACTGGGCGGAGGCCATTCCCCACGACCTCACCGTCACGCTGGGCGGCGTGACCTTTTACATGGTGCACAACAGAAAGGATCTCCCGGAGGGCCTTTCGGGCGTGGATGCAGTGGTGTTCGGCCATTCCCACAAGTATGTGCAGGAGGAGCAGGGAGGCATGCTGTGGCTCAATCCCGGCTCCTGCGGCCCCCGGCGGTTCCATCAGGAGATCACCATGATGATGGCGGAGGCGTCAGACGGGGAACTCCGGGCGGAGAAGGTGGTCATTCCCCATGGGGGGAAGGCGGGATGAAGCGGATCCTGGTGATCGGCTGCCCCGGCGCGGGGAAAAGCACCTTTGCCCGGGGGCTGCGGGACAGGATCGGCCTGCCGCTCTGCTATCTGGACCGGATCTGGCACAAGCCGGACGGCACCAGCCTGTCCCATGCGGACTTTGACGCGCGGCTGTCGGAGATCCTTTGCCGGGATTGCTGGATCATCGACGGCAATTATCTGCGCACGCTGGAGCGCCGCCTGGATCGCTGCGATACCGTGTTTTTGCTGGATTATCCGCCCGCAGTCTGCCTGGCGGGCGCTGCCTCCCGCATTGGGGCGCCCCGGGAGGACATGCCCTGGATCGAGCGGGAATTTGACCCGGAATTCCGGCGGTGGATCGAGGAGTTTCCCCGGAATCAGCTGCCGCAGATTTATGAACTGCTGGAACGGAAGCGAAAGAAACTGGAAATTTTTGTGTTTCACTCCAGGGAAGAGGCGGATCGTTTTCTGAGCAGCCGCGATATGGCCCGGCGGGCGGGGAGGATCGCCCCATGAGCCAAACCTGCTCAGGGTGCAAATAGGAAAGAGGGATGTTTATGCTGGCTTATACCTATGTGGAACGCGGGAAATTTGAATTGACCGGGAAGCCGAAGCCGGTGCTCCTGGATGACCGGGACGCCATCGTAAAAGTGACGCTGGCCAGTATCTGTACCAGCGACCTGCACATCAGGCACGGCAGCGTCCCCCGGGCTGTTCCCGGCGTCACGGTGGGCCATGAGATGGTGGGCGTGGTGGAGCAGGCGGGCAGCGCCGTGACCAGCGTCCGGCCCGGCGACCGGGTGACGGTGAACGTGGAAACCTTCTGCGGCCGGTGTTTTTTCTGCCGGCACGGCTGGGTCAATAACTGTACCGACCCCAACGGCGGCTGGGCGCTGGGATGCCGGATCGACGGCGGTCAGGCGGAGTACGTCCGGGTGCCCTATGCAGACCAGGGCCTGGACAAAATCCCCGCCGCCGTTACGGACCTGCAGGCCCTGCTGGTGGGCGATGTACTGGCCACAGGCTATTGGGCCGCGCAGATCTCCGAAATCAAAAAAGGCGACACCGTGCTGATCCTGGGCGCGGGCCCCACGGGCCTCTGCGCGGCCCAA
>JAHZEF010000071.1:0-8613 GCA_019422005.1 Clostridiales bacterium | reverse complement strand
TGTGTGCTTTTGAAAGAGCCGCGGCGCGTCATTGTCTGCGATGTGGACGAACGCCGTCTGGAGTTTGTCCGCAGGCATTACCCCGGCGTCCTGACCGCCGCCCCCGGCCGGCTCAAGGAGTTTGTACTGGTCCACAGCAGCCACGGCGGCGCCGATGCGGTTCTGGAAGCGGCAGGCAGTGAGAGCACGTTCCGCATGGCCTGGGATTGTGCCCGGCCCAATGCGGTTGTCACTGTGGTGGCCCTCTACAATCAGGCGCAAGCTCTGCCGCTGCCGGAGATGTACGGCAAAAACCTGACCTTCAAAACCGGCGGCGTGGACGGCTGCAACTGTGGGGAAACCCTTCGGCTCATCGCCGAAGGGAAACTGGACACTGTCCCCCTGATGACCCATACCTATCCGCTGAAGGACATCGCCGGGGCCTACGAGCTGTTTGAAAACAGGCGGGATGGGGTGATCAAGGTGGCGATAGACTGCAGATGATTTCTGCCGCGGGACGGACAGAGGGGTGAAGCGATGAAAACAGAACGATTTGAAATCGGGGCCGTCCCGGCTGCCCTGTATGGAGAACCGGCGGAACGGGGCTGGCTGTTCCTTCACGGGCAGATGGGATGCAAGGAAGAGGCGGAACCCTTTGCCCGGGCGGCCTGCCGCAAGGGATATCAGGTGCTTTCCATTGATCTGCCCGGCCACGGGGAGCGCCGGGGCCGCGGCGGGGAGCTGACTCCGTGGGCGGCGGCGCCGGATGTCCGGGCAGCGCTGGACTGGGCGGAGGGCCGATGGAACACAGTGTCCCTTCGGGCCAACAGCATCGGGGCCTATTTTGCCATGCTGTCCTTTGACGCGCCGGACAAGGCATTGCTGGTTTCGCCTGTTCTGGACATGGAAGGCCTGATCCTGGCCATGATGGGGCGGGCCGGAGTGACGGAGGATGAACTGCAGAAGCAGGGGGAGATTGCCGTCCCCTTCGGGCAGCCCCTGTCCTGGGAGTATTTGTGCTGGGTACGGGAGCATCCGGTCTGTGAGTGGCCCTGCCCCATCCATGTGCTCTGGGGGAGCTGCGACAATATGACCTCCCGCCGGACGGTGGAGCGGTTTGTCGGCCGCCATCGCGTCCGCCTCACGGTGGTTGACGGAGGGGGGCACTGGCTTCACACCCCGGAGCAGATGGCGCTTCTGCGGGCGTGGGAGAGCGGGGCCTGCTGAAACGGGCGCAAATGTCCTGTACGGCCCGTCCGCGGACGCCGTACTGCAGGGGGTTCCGGCGGCCCGGCAAAGCGAACGGCCCCGGCAGAACCTGCGCGCGCCGCATGTCAGGAGACAGGGCCGGCGGCGGGCCTGCTGGCTGCGTGCCGTCAGCGGGAAAGAGCGGCTGTACCGCATGCTGATCTGTGGAAGCGGGACGGCGCTGTGTCAGAAAGGGTGTGGTACCATGCACTACGCGGCGGTCAAGGGGATTTTATCTTCCGGGAACAGCATGAATCTGTACCGCGGCTGCCAACACGGCTGTATTTACTGCGATTCCAGGAGCGCCTGCTATCATATGGAGCATGATTTTGAGGACGTCGAGGTCAAGGAAAATGCCGTCCCCCTGCTGGAGGATGCTCTGCGCCGCAGGCGGAAACCCTGTATGATCGGCATGGGCTCCATGACCGATCCGTACCTTCCGCTGGAAGAGCAGGTCTGCCAGACCAGAAGGGCGCTGGAGCTGATTGCGCGGTATGGATTCGGTGCGGCGCTCATCACCAAGTCCGCCCGCGTCCTGCGGGATCTGGAGCTTCTCAAACGCATCAACGGGCAGGCCAAGTGCGTCGTCCAGATGACGGTGACCACGTATGATGAGGCGCTCTGCCGCAAAATCGAGCCCAATGTCAGCACCACGCGGGAGCGGTTCGAGGCGCTGAAAGCGCTCCGGGATGCCGGGATTCCCACGGTGGTATGGCTCTGCCCGATCCTTCCGTTCCTTAACGACACGCCGGAGAACGTCAACGGGATCCTGGACTGCTGCGCCGAAGCGGATGTGAAGGGTGTCGTCTGCTTCGGCATGGGCGTGACCCTGCGGACAGGCAGCCGGGAATACTTTTACGGGCAGCTGGACCGGCGGTTTCCCGGCCTGAAGGAACAGTATATCCGCAGATACGGCGGCGCCTATCTGCTGGAGAGCCCCAACGGCCGGGAATTGATGCAGCTGTTCCGCCGCCGCTGTGAGGAAGCGGGGATCCTGCACCGGCATGAGCAGATATTCCGGTATCTGCGTGAACTGGAAACTGAGCCAAAGGGGCAGCTGCGCCTCTTTTGAGCAGAGGGGCTGCAGAAGCTGCGGAAAAGCCCGGCCTCCGGGCGAAGGCGGGATGGTTTCGAAGGGCGCGCGGAAACACATGCGGGACGGCCGGCGTTCCGGGAGGGCAATGCGGACGGCGGCCTGCGGATTGGGAAATGCGGATCCTATCGGAGAACAGGAGGGCAGCGCTTGCACTGGGGAAGGATGATCGTGATTACCGGCGCGCCGGGGACAGGGAAGACAACGGCTGCGGCCGCGGTCGCCGGGGGTTCGGAACTGGAGAAATCTGTGCACATGCATACGGACGACTGCTACCATGCGCTCTGCAAGGGGGCGATCCCGCCCTATTTGCCGGAGGCGGACGAGCAGAACCGGATTGTGACCGAGGCCTTTTTGGAAGCGGCGAAGCGCTGCGTGCGGGGCGGATACGATGTGGTGGTTGACGGAATCATCGGCCCCTGGTTTTTAAGGCCGTGGATTGAGGCGGCACGGGAACGGTATGAGATTCACTATGTTGTTGTGAGAGCGGGCAGGGCCGAGACTTTGAAGCGGGCCGCGGAACGCGCCAAGCTGGACAGGGAAACCAATATCCGGCTGGTGGAGCTCATGTGGGAGCAGTTTCAGAATTTGGGCCGCTATGAATCCCATGTAATTGAGACGACAGGGCTTTCTGCGGAAGAGACGGCCGCCGCCATCAGAAGCAGAGTCGCGGAAAAGAGCTGTTTACTGGCCTGACGCAGAAAAGGGTTCCGGCAACCTGTCGGAGCGGGGCTGCTCCGAGGCAAAGGCGCCGGGGAGAGCGCACAGCCCACAGCCGGCGGCGCGGCCGCAGCGCAGTACAGGCCGGCAGGCGCGGCGGAATGGAGACGGAGGGAAGAGCGTATGGTTCAAAGGGCGGGCCGGGAGGATCTGAGCGCGGTGGCTGAACTGGCTGCCCTGCTGTGGCCGGATCATACGGCCGGGGAACTGGCCGATATCTTTTGGGGGATCATGTCCGGCGGAAACGCGCAGTTTTTCCTGAGCTGCGTACGGGGTGTACCGATCGGATTTGCCCAGTGCCAGCTGCGGCTTGACTATGTGGAAGGGACAGACAGCAGCCCCGTGGGATATTTGGAAGGTATTTTTGTGAGAGAAGAGTACCGGAGAAGGGGGCATGCGGGAGAACTGGTCTCCGCGTGCGAGGCATGGGCGCAGGAGAACGGCTGCCGGGAATTCGCCAGCGACTGCGAATGGGCCAATGACGCAAGCCGGGCGTTTCATCTGCAGGTTGGGTTTTCAGAAGTCGGCCGCATCATCTGCTTTGCAAAGCGGCTGCCACAGCATGAAAAGAGTCGGGAGGAATCGCATGACGCAAAAGATTTGCCGGGGGACAGGGATTCCCGTTCAGAGGGCTGAACGGAAAGCGGCGGAGGATCCCCGGGACAAGACCGGATGCCGCAGGAGGAGTTTCCCATGAGAGAGGCCATTTCAAACCGCATCTCCAGGCGGCGCTATTTGCAGACGCCTGTTGCGGCGGAGCTGAAAACGCGTATCCGCGCAGAAACGGAAGCGCTGAATCGGGAGTCCGGGCTGTCTGCTGTATTTGTGGAGGACGCCGGCGAGGCGTTCAGTTCCATGCGCAGATCCTACGGCATGTTTTCCGGCGTGCGCTCGGCGCTGGTTCTGAAAGGCCCGGAGCATTTGCCGGATCTGGCGGAGAAGATCGGGTATTACGGAGAGCGGCTGGTTCTGGATCTTACGGACATGGGCCTTGGCACCTGCTGGGTGGGCGGCACCTTTGACCGCAGCCACTTCCGGATTCCCGACGGGGAGGCCATGCTGTGCGTGGTGACGGTGGGATACGTGGAAGATCCTTCTTTGAAGGAACGGCTGATCCGCGGCGCCCTCAGCCGGAAGCGGAAGCCCGCTTCCCAGCGGCTGCGCGGATATGAAACCGCGCCCGCATGGGTCAGAGAGGCCATGGAGGCTGTCTGCCTGGCCCCCAGCGCAGTGAACAGCCAGAAGCCGCTCTTCACCTGCAGGGACGGCGTGGTGACGGCAGCGGTGGAGGCGGAGCGCGACATGGATCTGGTGGATCTGGGAATTGCAAAGCTGCACTTTGCCGTTGAAGCCGGCGGGCGGTTTGCATTCGGGCAGAACGGAAGATTTATAAAGGAGTAACGCCATGTTTCAGAATCGCGTGGCCGTCGTGACCGGCGGCGCAAAGGGGATCGGCAGGGCCATTGCCGAAGAGTTCCGCAGGGCCGGCGCCCATGTGTGCATCATCGATCTGCTGCCCAACGGCTATTTCGTGGGGGATCTGGCGGAGCAGTCCGTGCTGGAAGCGTTTGCGGAAAAGGTCGTCCGGGACTACGGCCGGGTGGATTTCCTGGTTCATAACGCCCTGCCGCCGACGAAAGGACTGGACGAATGCACCTATGAGGCGTTCAACTACGCCCTGCGGGTGGGGGTGGCTGCGCCCTTTTACCTGACCAAACTGCTGTCTCCCCATTTTGCGCCCGGCGCGTCTGTGGTCAACATTTCATCCAGCCGGGACCGTATGAGCCAGCCTCAGACGGAAAGCTATACGGCGGCCAAGGGCGGGATTTCGGCGCTGACCCATGCGCTGGCGATGAGCCTGGCCGGAAAGGCGCGGGTCAACTCCATTTCACCGGGCTGGATTGACACAAGCCTCGCCCGGCACGACGGCCCGGACGCTGCTCAGCACCCGGCCGGACGGGTGGGCAGCCCAATGGATATTGCCAACATGGTGCTGTATCTCTGTTCCGACAAGGCGGGATTCATCACCGGAGAAAACATCTGCATTGACGGCGGCATGACCCGCCAGATGATCTATCACAATGACTGCGGCTGGACGCTGAAGGGAGACAGAGGATGATTTTATTTTTCACCGGCACCGGCAACAGCCGGTATTGCGCGCAGATGCTGGCGGACAAGCTGGACGACGAGGTTCTGGACGCGTTTCCCTTCCTTCGGGACGGCGCGGCGCCGGATCTGTTCTCAGACCGGCCATGGGTCTTTGTGGCCCCGACATACGGCTGGCAGCTGCCCCGTGTCTTTGCGCAGCTGATCCGCAGCGGCCGCTTCCGGGGCAGCAGGGACGCCTACTTTGTGATGACCTGCGGCGGGGATATCGGGAACGCGGCCGCAAAGAACCGGAAGCTCTGCACGGAAGCGGGCCTCTGTGATCGCGGGACCCTGGAGGTGGTCATGCCGGAAAACTATATTGCCATGTACGACGTACCCGGGGAGGCGGAGGCCCGGGACCTTGTGGCCGCCGCCCGTCCGGTGATCGAGCGCGGCGCTGCCTGTATTCGGGAGGGGCTTGAGTTCCCGGCCCAAAGGGCGGGCGCGGCCGACAGACTGAAATCCGGCATGGTCAACAGCCTGTTTTATCGCTTCTGCGTCAGGGCCCGCGCCTTTGCCGCGTCCGGCGGCTGCATTGGCTGCGGCAAATGTGAAAGGGTCTGCCCGCTGGGCAATATTCACCTCGAAGGCGGAAAACCTGTGTGGGGCGGCCGCTGCACCCACTGCATGGCCTGTATCTGCAGCTGTCCCGTTGAGGCGATCGAATATGGCAAAGCCAGCCGCGGCAAGCCGCGGTATCAGTGCCCGGAATATAAAACTGGAGAATGATATGGAGATTACGGCACAGATTGTCCGGAACCTGATTGACGCACAGTTCCCGCAGTGGAGCGGCCTGGAAATCCGGCCGGTGCAGCCCGGCGGACACGACAACCGCACGTTTCGCCTGGGAGAAGCCATGACTGTCCGGCTGCCCTGCGGCCCGGCCTATGCGGCGCAGGTGGAAAAGGAGGCAAAATGGCTGCCGGTGCTGGCAAAGGGGCTGTCTCTGCCCATTCCCAGCCCCATTGCCATGGGTGCGCCCACCGGCGAATACCCGTTCCCCTGGTCGGTCAACCGCTATATCGAGGGCGAAACGGTACGGGATGTTAAAAACCCCGACGCAGACGGCCTGGCGCGGGACCTTTCTGCGTTTCTGAAAGAGCTGCAGGGCATCGGCACCGCCGGCGCGCCCGCCGCCGGCCCGCACAATTTCTTCCGGGGAGCCAGCCCCGCCGTCTACAGCGGCGAAGTGGAGGCGGCGCTGCAGCGCCATCGGGACAGCCTGCCGGCGGAGCGGCTGAGAGACGTCTGGGAACGCGCCGCTGCGGCTTCGTGGAACCGGCCGCCGGTGTGGGTTCACGGCGATGTGGCGCCCGGAAACCTTCTGATCCGGGACGGCAGCCTCTGCGGCGTCATTGATTTCGGGATCATGGGGATCGGCGACCCGGCTTGCGACTATGCCATGGCCTGGTCCTTTTTTGACAGGGGCGGCAGGAGCCTGTTCCTGCAGGGGCTGGATGGGGGGACCGTCTGCCGGGCCAGGGGCTGGGCGCTGTGGAAGGCGCTGATTACCCTGGATCTGCCGGGGATGGCTTCCTGTGCGGAACAGACTCTGCAGGCAATTTTGGACGAATGCGGCAGCGCCGGCGCGCCTGCCGCCGCAGGGCAGGGACGATGATCCGGGAGCTTCAGCTCCGCGATCTGGAGCAGGCCATGCGCATCTGGCTGGAGGGCAATCTGGACGCGCACAGTTTTATCCCGCGGAGCTACTGGGAATCAAAGGTTCCAATGGTACGGGAACAGCTGCTTCAGGCGGAAGTCTGTGTATACGGGCAGGCCGGGGAGGTTCTGGGCTTTGCGGGCATGCAGGGCGATTACCTTGCGGGGATCTTTGTGGATGCGGAACACCGCTCCCGCGGGATCGGAAAATTGCTGCTGAACCATGTGCGGAAGCATCGCCGCACCGTTTTCCTGCATGTGTATCAGCGGAACGAAGCCGCTGTGCATTTTTACCGCAGAGCGGGTTTTTCGGCCGTCTCGGAAAGCGTGGACGAGGATACCGGAGCAGTGGAGTACACGATGGTTTGGAACGGGCATGGCAGAAAGGGGAGGGAGGCATGGCATCCCGTCAGGAATTTGTAGACTATGTGGCGGAGCAGCTGCAGGATGCGGGGAGGATCCGCACAAAGCGCATGTTTGGAGAGTATGGGCCGTACTGTGACGATGTGTTCTTCGCGGTGATCTGCGATGATCAGCTGTTTGTCAAAGCGACGCCGCAGGGGGAGAAGGCGTTCCCGGAGCTGCCCAAGGCGCCGCCGTATGAAGGGGCGAAGCATGCGCTTTTGGTGGAGGATGTGGATCAGCGGGAGACGCTTGCGCGGCTGGTACGGCTGACCTGTGAGGCGCTGCAGAGCCGTCCGGCCGGAAAAAAGAAGAAGTAAGCGCGGCAAACGATTGCTGCGAGCAGGATGTTCCATGGGGTTCCGTGATCCGGCTGCCGGCGGGGCGGCTTTGAAAAAAGGATCCTGTGCAGAACGGCCCCCGGCAGGCTGCCGGGGGCCGTTCTGTATCTTTTTCATGGATTGTCCGATTTGTGGCAGACTAAGGGAGATCAATGAAAAAGATAGGAGATGTCTATGGAAAAACGGATTTTGACGGGGGAATTGCTGGAAACGTTCCGCCGCCACCTTCTTTTGGAGGAGCATGAGGGCAGTACGGTGGAAAAATATCTTCGGGAGCTGCGGCAGCTTCTGGCCTGGCTGGCAGGCGGCGCCGTCACAAAGGAACGGGCTGCGGCCTGGAAGGAATCCCTGGTGGAGCACGGCTATGCGCCTGCCACGGTCAATGGAAAGCTGGCGGCCATGAACGCCTTGTTTTTGTTTGCCGGCTGGGAGGACTGCAGGGTCAAGTCGCTGCGGCTTCAGAGAAGGCTGTTTCGGGAGCCGAAACGGGAGCTGAGCCGGGAAGAGTATGGGCGCCTGCTGCATACGGCGGAGGAATCGGGACGGGAACGGCTGCTGCTGCTGCTGGAGACCATCTGTTCCACCGGCATCCGGGTGAGCGAGACGAGGTATATCACGCTGGAGGCAGCGGGAACAGGGAAGGCGGAGATCTCCCTGAAGGGAAAAGTGAGAACCATTCTGCTGCCGGGGAAGCTGTGCCGCAAACTGCAGAAATATGCAAAGCGGCAAAAAATTGCTTCCGGCGAGATTTTTCTCACCAGAAGCGGAAAGCCTTTGTCCAGAAAACAGATCTGGTCGGAGATGAAAACGATCTGTGCACAGGCAGGCGTGGAGCCGGGGAAGGTGTTCCCGCACAATCTGCGGCACCTGTTTGCCCGCTGCTTTTACCGGGCCTGCCGGGACGTTGTGAAGCTGGCGGACGTCCTGGGGCATTCCAGCGTGGAGACCACCCGGATTTATCTGATTTCCACCGGAGAGGAACACGCCAGGGCGCTGGATCGCCTGCAGCTGGTATCATAGACG
>JAHZEF010000070.1:1772-12114 GCA_019422005.1 Clostridiales bacterium | reverse complement strand
GCAGGGGACTGCCAGATCGCCCACAGCTTTGGTAAGCCCCAGCGCCGACTCGGCGAAGGCGGAGGCCCACTGGCTCATGCCCTGTTCCGCGGCTCCCGCGCAGACCATAAGCAGTGCGAACAGCCAGAACTGCCTGCGGGAAAGCAGGGTGCGCAGCGGCGCGCTGCCGGCTTCTCCGCCCAGCTTCCAAAAGGGAACGCGCGTGATGTTCAGCGCATTGGCCAGAGGGAGGATTGCCCAGAGCATGCACAGCAGGCGCCACCGGCCGATGCCGAACAGGGAAAAGAAGGCGGTGGTGCCGATGATGGCCAGCACGCAGCCCCAGCAATAGAAGGAATGCAGCCGGCTCATGGAGGACTCCTTGTGCGCGGTGGGACAGGCCTCCACTACGGGGCTGGTCAGGACTTCAATCAGGCCTGCGCCCACCGCGCAGACGATGTTGGCGGCCATCAGGCCGGCATATGGGCTGGGAAACCAGTCCGGCAGCAGGCCGGTGCCGGCCAGCCCCAGGGCGGTCAGGAGTTCGCCGGCCACCATGCAGACCCGGTAGCCTGCCCGGTCGACAAACCGCGAGGCGGCCAGATCTGTCAGGAGCTGGATTAAAAAGTTGACGGTGATCAGCAGCGTGATGCGATCCAGGGGAATCCCGTAAGTGTCCTGAAATGTCAGGAACAGCAGAGGCGGGACGCTGATGGCGATGGCCTGGCCGACGCTGGACAGATACGCCGCGCGGAGCGTACTGCGATAATCGCAGCGCAGCTTCATGGGGAACCAATCCTCTCATATGGAATATCAGCCCGGCAATCCGAAGACGGATCTGGTTTACAGCTGCTCATTGATCAGCTCCAGACTCTTTTCTATGATCCGCTCGGCGACGCCGGCTTTGAAGCAGGAGGAGCGGGCCTCATAGCCGCCTTCGTCGTAGGCCTCCTGCATGGGGAAATAGCCCTCTGAGCCGTTGGTCAGGCAGCAGGGCATGGTCATGGCGTATTTGGAGCCCTCTTTCACAGCCCGCCCAATGCCGGTGAAAGGCTCTCCGGGGATACCCAGCAGAACAACGGGGCCGAACGCGACGGCGGTCAGACGCAGGGGGAAGCTTTCAGGGCCGTGCTCCAGCTGCTGCATCCGGAGGGACTCGGCCACCACCGTGGTCAGTTCCATGCCCTCATAGGGAATGTCGCAGTCCCGTCCCGCCTGATGGAGGGCAACGAACCGCCTGGCCTGTTCCATTTCCCCGGCCGTCGGCATGTTGGAGGGAAGCTCGATTTTCAGCTCTGCACAGCGCAGGGACTCCACCGGTTCAAAGTTGACTTTGGAATAAACCTGAAGGATGCCGCCGGCGATGACGCGTCCCATGTGCGCCGCATGTCCGTAGCCGCGGGCGACGCCGTCGAAAGTGTCCAATTCCAGGCCGTTGAGATCGCCGCCCCGGGCGTTGACGTTGACATGGTTGACGTCGCCCTGGGCGCCGTTCAGAAAAACGCATCGGGTATGGGGCAGCGCGCGTTCCAGGGTTCTGCGGGCAAAGCCGGGGTAATCCGCCGTCAGCCTGCTGCCGCCCACGGTATCGGGGTGGACGCCGAAATTGGCAAGGACAATATCGCTGCCCCCTTCCCGTACAATGCGGACGACATTGACGCGCTCATCCACCTCGCCGATGGGGGCGGCGATCTCCGGATTGCCGATGCCGGGGTTGGTACGGATGGAGCCGTCCTTCATGCGGAACCGGCGGATGAACGAGATATTGGGGGCGGTCCCCACGGCCCAGCCGACCTTTGCGGGCTTCAGGTCGTCAAAGGCGCGGCGTGCGGCGGCGGACAGCTGCCTGGTCAGATAATTTTCATAGTCGGCCTCGCCGCGCTTGCTCCGGTCCACAGGATCGCTGCCGACGAAAGGCGCCACATGGGTATGGGTGGTATGGATCAGGATTGCCTCCCGGTCCAGCCGGCAGTCTGCGGCAATGCGCGCGCGGAACCGGTCCATGGTGTGCTGGTCAATTTCGCAGTTGTCCAGTGCAATGACGACAGCGCGTGCCCCGCCGCAGGACAGCGCCACGGCGTTGGCCTCCAATTCGTCCAGGACGCCCTCGGCAAAGCGGTCCATGAAGTAGCCGTTGATGGTGATCCCCAGCGGCGGCGTAACGTTCACTCTGGAAAAACCTGCTTGGAAAACAGACATGATAACCCCTCCCGGTCACCGGGCCGAAGGCCCTTTTATTTATTGGGTAAATTATACCATGTTCCGCGCCCGCTGTCGATACCAAAATGCAGGTTTCTGCCGGATCCGGGGATTTGGCGGGCGGCGGCGCGCTGTATGGAAACGGAAAGAACAGGAGATGGGCAGGATGAATTATACCTACGTGCTTCTCTGCGCCGACGGCACGCTGTATACCGGATGGACCAACGATCTGCCGCGCCGCCTGGAGGCGCACAATGCGGGCAGGGGGGCGAAATACACCAGATCCCGTCTGCCGGTGAGACTGTATTACTGTGAAAGCTTCGGTACGAAGGAAGAGGCCATGCGCCGGGAGGCGGCGATTAAACGCCTGAGCCGGGAACAGAAACTGGCCCTGCGGGAAGACGGATGCGGCGGAGCTGAAACGGCCGGATGGGATACGGAAATGCCGTAGCGGAAAAGCTGTCCGGAAAAAGCCGGAGGCCGGAATGCGGGCAAAAGCCATTGGCTTTCGTCCGCATTCCGGCCTCTCTGCGCAACGGGCCGGGCTGGGAGGAGCGCCTGCGGGCTCCGGCGCGACGCACCGGCGGTGGCCGGGTTCATCCGGAGCCCGACGGCGGCGGCGGCCAGAGCGCAGCAGGCGGTGAAGATCATACTTTCCTGCAGGGAGGCCGCATCGGAGATGGCGGCCATGATCAGCGGCGAGACGGTGGAGGCGATGTACTGCATGATCACCAGCAGGGAGCTGGGAAGGCCGCTGCGGTCCTGATAGCGGGCGCAGCCGATGCCGATGAGCGTGGGGATGCCGGGGCCGCTGAGCAGGCCGCAGCAGCCGCAGCAGAGGATCAGGACGACCGGGTTGCGCGACAGGATGCCGGCCAGCAGAATCAGCGCCCCCACCGGCGTGCCGATCAGGAACAGCTTTCGGGGCTCCACGCCGGTTCTCGGCGCGAAAAAACGGGAGAGGGCCGCGAAAATCCAGAAAACAGCCAGCGGATAGGCGCGGAGGGAATCGGCGCCCAGAACCCGCTCGGTATACAGCGTCACCCAGACGATCAGGCCGTTGAAGTGGATGGTGTACAGCAACAGGCAGGCCAGAACGACCAGGTTCTCCCGGGTGGTCAGATACTCCCGGATGTCCGACAGCGTCAGACGGATTTCGGGCTTTGCCCCGGTATGCAGCCGCCTGCGCATATAAATACAGGTGAACAGGAAGCAGAGGAACGGGACTGCGATGATGCCGGCCATGATGAAATAGGTGTTTTGCCAGGTTTCACGGCTCCGGATCCAGGTGATAAACAGCGGCGCCAGCATGGCGCCCAGGCCGGAAAAGGCGTGGAGCGCGCCCAGATACCGGCTGGAGTCGGAACCGTTGAGATCTACAATGAAGGCGTTGCAGTTGCAGTCACTGTATCCCAATGCGATGCCGAACACGAAGAAGACGCCCAGAAGGAGCGCATAGCTGGGGACCAGCCCCTTGAGAAGGATGCAGACCAGCATGACCAGGCCGCTGCCGGCCAGCACCCAGGATTTCCGGATGCGCCCCTGCAGAAACAGCATGCTGATCAGTGCCAGCAGCGAGCCGACGCTGGTGATGGAACTCATGGTGCCCTCCAGTCGGGGCGGCAGCGCAAAGGCCGCGCTCAGGTCGGGCAGAAGCACCGAGGTGAGCGTGAAGCAGAGCGCAAAGCCGATCACATAGAACAGCATGGCGTAGGTAAAGCGGCGGCGGAGGGAGGTCTGCAGCGTTTCCATAGTGAGGTCTCCTTCTTCAACAGATCGGCAGCGGCCGGGTATTTTCCAATATTATAATACTAAATCGATTCAGAGGCCAGACGCCGCCGTATTGAAATCGGCTACCATATTTGCGTTTTCAGACAAAGTGCCGCCTGCTTCCCCTTGCAAAGCTTCCGGATTTGCATTATGATGGGCAGGAAGATTTTCCCGGTTAAAGGAAGGGCAATGTGAAGAAACAATCCAAGGACTCCATGCTGGTGCAGGGAAGTATTCTGGCGGCGGCGGGCTTGATTACAAAGCTGCTGGGATTTTTATACCGGATCCCCATGGCGAACATGCTGGGAGAGCAGGGGAACGGCATTTATTCTGTGGCGTTCAGCATCTATAATATTGCGTTGACGCTGTCGTCCTACTCCCTGCCGGCGGCAGTCTCCAAGCTGATCTCAGAGCGGCTGGGACGGGGAGAGCGGAACGGCGCGCGGCAGATGTTCCGCATTGCCCTGGCGTTTGCGGCGGCGGGCGGCCTCTGTGCGTTCGCGGTGCTGTTCTTCGGGGCCCGCGGCCTGGAGGCGCTGTACCACCGGGAGGGGCTGGCGCGGCCGCTGCAGGTGCTGGCCCCCACGGCGCTGGTGGTGGCGCTGCTCGGTGTGCTGCGCGGCTGGTTCCAGGGGCGGGGCAACATGCTGCCGACCGCAATCTCGCAGATCCTTGAGCAGCTGGTCAATGTGGCGGTCAGCCTGCTGGCAGCCTGGCAGTTTCTCCGTATTTTCCGGGCGCGGCCGGATGCGGCGAGCTTCGGCGCCGCCGGCGGCGCCGTCGGTACGCTGGCGGGCGCGGCCGCCGCGCTGCTGTTCCTGTGGCTGTTGTATCGCCTGGGCCGCGGGGGCGCCCGTCCGCTGCCGCGGATGGAGCAGCAGAGAAAATCCGCCGCCTGCCGGGCGCTGGTTCTGACGGTCGTACCGATGATGCTGAGCCAGACCATTTATCAGCTGGGCTCCACGGTGGACGACCTCCTGTTTGGCCGGGCGATGGAACGGCGGGGGATGGCCGATGTGATGGCGGCGTCGCTGCAGGGGGTTTACAACACCCAGTATAATCAGCTGACGACGCTGCCGGTGGCGATTACCACAGCCATGGCCGCCACGCTGCTTCCGGGGATTGCGCTGCTCTGGTCCCAGGGGAAGCGAAAGGAGGCCCTGCGCAAAACCCGTACCGTGATCAAGCTCAATATGGCGGTGGCGATTCCCGCCGCCGCAGGGCTGGCGGTTTTGGCCGAACCCATTATGACGCTGCTCTTTCCCAGCCTGACTGCCTATCGCGGCCTGTCGGTCCGAATGCTGCAGACGGGTTCGGCCGCGGTGATATTCTACGCGCTTTCCACCATCACGGCCGCCGTGCTGCAGGGGAGCGATCATATGAACCTGCCGGCTGTCCATGCCGCAGCCGCGCTGGCGGTTCACACGATACTGGTATGGGTGCTGCTGCACCGGACGTCTCTTGGCATTTACGCGCTGATTGTGGGGAATGTGACCTTTCCGCTGATGCTGGCGGCCCTGAACTGCCATGCCATCCGGAAGAGGCTGCGCTGCCGCTGGGAGCTGCGGCGGACCTTCCTTCTGCCGGCGGCCCTTTCAGCGGTGATGGGGCTGCTGGCCTGGGGGAGCTACCAGGGGCTGAGGCGCCTGGGGGTGGAAATGAGCTGGAGCCTGCTGCTGAGTATTGCCGCTTCTATGCTGTTTTACGGCCTGGCTCTGCTGCGGATGGGCTGCTTCAGCAGATCCGAACTGTCGGAACTGCCGCTGGGGGGACTGCTGGAACGGATTGCCGGTATGCCGGGAGAGCCGGAAGCGTAGGTGCAGTGTGACAGCCGGCCTGAAAACGGGAATCCAGAGATTCCCGTTTTCAGGCCGGCTGTTTCCATTGGCTGACGGAGGCCAGGAAAATTGATTTTTAAAAAATGGAATTTATTATGGATGAATTGCACAAAACGGGGATAGCTGATTTGGAATAGTTCCCAAAAATTTTGAATTTTAAATTCAATTGCAAAAATAATGCCGAATATCCCTTGAATCTCTTGTTTTTTGGTGCTATACTTGGCAGGCAAATGCGGCGGAAGGAAACGTTGTTACATTGCTTTTAAAATATCGGATAATTGGCCGCAGTGAAATCCGAGCAGCGAGGAACATCTGAGCAGGAGGGAACTGTCTGATGAAAACCCCGGAATCCAATTATCGCTTTTTTCTGGAGGCGATGCGGAATCAGAGGCCGGAACGGATGCCCATTTACGAGCATCACATTGACGCAGGATTCATTGAAAAAGCCACCGGCCATCCCATGACGGCGCTGCTGGACGGCACCACGGCGGAGAAAAAAGTTTTTTTCCAGCGTTATGTGGACTTCTGGCAGAATTGCGGCTATGATATTGTGACATTTGAGCGGGGGATCCCGCTGGCCTGCCCCGGCAGCGGCGCGCTGCGTGAGCATGCGGATCCGGTGATCCGCACGCCGGAGGACGTGGAGGCCTACCCCTGGGATCGGATTGCAGACTGGTATTTTGAGCAGAATGCGGAATACTTTGAGCTGTTTGCCGAAGAGGTCCTGAAGCGGGACAATATTCGCGGCGTCGGCGGGCCGGGATACGGTATTTTTGAGACCGTACAGGATCTGGTCAGCTATATGGAGCTGTGTTATCTGATTTACGACGAGCCGGAGATGGTGGAGAGCCTGTTCGGACATGTAACGGAACTGTATGTGCAGATCTGGAGCCGGTTCCTGCGGGACTATGCGGCGCCGTACTGCGTTTGCCGGATGGGCGACGATCTGGGGTTCAAGAGCCAGACGCTGCTTCCCCATGAAGAAATCCGAAAGCTGGTCATTCCCGGTTACCGGAAGGTTGTGGATTTGGTGCATGCCTCCGGCAGGCCGTTCCTGCTGCATTCGTGCGGCAAAATCTTTGATATTATGGAGGATCTGATCTCCACGGGAATTGACGCCAAGCATTCCAATGAGGACGACATCGCGCCGTTCCACGAATGGGTTGTGCGCTACGGCGACAGGATCTGCAATCTGGGCGGGATCGATATGAACGTCCTGTGCCTGGAGACCCCGGAACAGATCAGGCGGCGGGTGCGCACCACGATTGAAGAGAATATCGGCTTCGGCGGCTTCGGCCTGGGCTGCGGCAACTCGATCCCGGATTACATTCCGGTGGAAGGCTTTTTCGCCATGAACGAGGCAGCCAATGAATTCCGCCTGTCCCAATTGGCTTAAATTGTAAAATCACTCTTGTCAATAAAATCAGATCCTGATATACTGCAGAAGAAGGCGGATCAGGGCGGGACGCCCGATTCCGTAAACAGCGAAGGTTAATGAGATGCGTATTAACAGCCAGGTCATGAAGAATAACAACGTGATGCTGATTATCAACACCATTCAGCAGCGCGCACCGATCTCCCGGACGGAACTGACCAGGGCGGTCGGCCTGACCACGGCTTCCGTGATCAATATCACCAATGCGCTGATTGATGCGGGAATCCTGGTTCAGGTGGGGCACGCCAGCAATGCCGCCCACGGGCGCAAGGCTGTGATGCTGGACGTTAACGCAGAGGCGCTGTATACCATCGGCGTGGAACTGAATACGGAACGGATTACCGCAGGCGTCTGCGACTTCCGCGGGCGCTTTGTGGGAAGCGTCAAGGAGGAGATTTCCTCCCTGGACGGCGTGGAGCCGATCCTCCAGAAGCTGGAGACAATGGTCCGGCGGCTCGTTGCGGAGGTTGGAATCGCGCCGGAGAAAATCCTGGGCCTGGGGCTGGCGCTGCCGGGGCCGCTGGATTCACAGAAGGGCGTGATGATTAATCCGCCCAACTTCCCCGACTGGGAGAACGTACCCATCTGCCGGATCCTGCAGGAGCGCCTGCATCTGCCGGTCTGCTGCGACCGGGAAACCAATGCGGCGGTTTTGGCGGAGCATTTCTATGGCGCGGCCATCGGGTATAAAACCGCGTTCTTTCTCAGTATGTTTCGTCTCGGAATCGGCGGCGGCATGCTGTCGGGCGGCAACGTATTTCACGGCTTCCAGGACGGGGCCGGTGAGATCGGCCATACGACGGTGGATCCTGCCGGGCCGCAGTGCATCTGCGGCAGTTACGGCTGCCTGGAGACCATGGTGTCCGGCGCTGCGTTGGTGCAGCGCGCCAAGCAGCTGTATAAGATGAACTTCAACTTTGCGCGGAAGCAGGAGCCGGACGTGGAAACGCTTACGCTGGAGGATGTGTTTCGCCTGAGCCAGGCCGGAGACGAGGTCTGCCTGCATGTGGTGAAGCAGGCGGCCGCGTATTTTTCGGTTGCACTGGGGAATGTGATCAATCTTTACAGTCCTGAAGTGATTGTGCTGGGAGGGCCGCTGGCGGCCATGAGTCCCCAGCTGACGGAACTGATTGCGGAACATATCCGGACCAAGCGGTATCCGCGTCACTGCCCGGAGATCAAGGTTGTGCAGTCCGCCTTCGGGGATATGGCGTTTGCCATGGGAGGCGTGGTTCTCGCAATGAATGCGTTTCTGCAGGATCTGATTGCAGGACACTTGTAAGATATTATAAGAGGCGGCCGCCGCGGGAATTTTCATTCCCGCCCGGTTGTACCCCATGGGGTACAACCGATGGGTACCTGGTACGGGCGGCGCAAAGGTTGTTTACCAGCGGCAAACGGCCGCTTGTAATAAAAAATTTTAGGAGGAACAGAAATGAAAAGACTCATCGCATTGCTTCTGGCGCTTGTGATGGTATTCGCCCTTGCGGCCTGCGGCGGCAAGACAGACGAAACCCCGGACGCCAACACGGAGACCCCGGACGCCAATACGGAAACGCCGGACGCCAACACGGACACGCCGGATGACGGCGGGGAGGACAGCGAGGCCCCGGCAGACAGCGACATTCTGGTGGCGGGCATCGTGTTCCAGGACGACCAGTTCATGAACATGCTGACCCAGGGCTATGTGGACGCGGCGAATGACGCGGGCGTGGAGATCCTGACGGACAACACCAACAACGACCAGGCGAAGGAGACCGAGCTGATCAACACGTACCTGGCCCAAGGCGTTGACGGCCTGGCCATCTCCCCGCTGAACGGCGACGCCTCCCTGGCAGCGCTGAAGGCGGCTGACGAGCAGGGCATGAAGATTGCCCTGACAAACCTGAGCGTTACGGATGCGGACTTCATCGTGGCGGGCTACACCTCCGACGACTACACCAACTGCTATCTGGTAGGCCAGGAAGCGGCGGAGATCATCAAGGAGCAGTACGGCGAAGAGAAGATCAACATTGCGATTGTGCAGTTCAAGTCGCTGTTGCCGGACAACTCCACCAACCGCGTGAACGGCTACCTGGCGGCCCTGGACGAGGCGGGCATCCAGTATGAGATCGTTGCGGATCAGGACGCCTGGCTGCAGGACACCGCGCTGGAGACCGCCGGCGGCATTCTGACGGCGCATCCGGAGACCAATGTCATCATCACGGTGAACGACGGCGGCACGATCGGGTCTGTGATGGCGGTGCAGAACGCGGGCCTGGCCGACCAGGTGATGGTGTTCGGGCATGACGGCTCGGATCAGATTTCCAGCATGATTCTCGACGACGCATCCCCGCTGAAGGCGGTTGTGGCGCAGGATCCGTACGGCCAGGGCTACAAGGCCATGACGGCGCTGATCAACGCGATCAAGGGCGAGGACTACTCGGCGACGAAGGGCAAGTGCGAATTCCTGGACGGCATCGTGCTTTCCTGCCGCGACAAGGACGCTGTCAACTCCTGGCGTGTTGACAACGGCTTTGAGGAGATCAAGTAAACTGGTTCCACAATCTCAAAGCAGTTTTGAGACCGAGGGGGGAGTCCCTGCAGGGATTCCCCCCTTTTTAAGAACTCTGCGTGATGCTTTGCTCCCTGGGAGCACGATGAAAGGTTGAGAAATATGAGCGTTTTGCGCACCGAACACATCGCCAAGCAGTATCCGGGCTGTCTGGCGCTGGATGACGTCACCGTCTCGTTTGAGAGCGGAAAAGTCAACGCACTGCTGGGCAAAAACGGCTCTGGAAAGTCCACTTTGGTCAAGTGCTTTTCCGGCGCCATTCAGCCGACCTCCGGTTCCTTTTTTCTGGATGACGAGAAGCTGAGTTTTTCCTCCACCAGCGAAGCCAACGCCAAGGGTTTCGCCACGGTTTACCAGGAAATGTCCCTGGTACCCAGTCTGACTGTCGCTGAGAATATTTTTCTGGGCCGCATGCCCAAAAACGGCGGTGTGATCGACTGGAAAAAGGCCAATGCCATGGCCTCTGAACTCCTAGATAAAATGGGCGTGAAAATCAATCCCCGCGAGATTGTTTCCCGCCTGAGCATGTGGCAGTGCCAGGTTGTGGAGATCACCAAGGCCATGAGC
>JAHZEF010000070.1:520-1762 GCA_019422005.1 Clostridiales bacterium | reverse complement strand
GGCCACCAGTGCAGTCGAATGTTTGTTTAATGTTATCCGTGAACTGAAAAAACAGGATATCATCATTATATACATCTCCCATAAGCTCCATGAGATCCCGCAGATTACCGACACCATCACCGTTCTGCGCGATGGCCAGTTCATCGGCACGGTGAAGACCGCCGACGTCTCCAACGCTGAAATTATTTCCATGATGTTCGGCGATACGCAGATCCGCGAGCGCCCCGCCGATGTGGTGGCGCAGGACGAGGTGGTGATGGAGGTCCGGAACCTCAGCCGCAAGGGCAAGTTCTCCGACGTCAGCTTCCAGCTGAAGCGGGGCGAGGTTTTGGGGATTGCCGGTATGCTGGGCGCAGGCCGTACGGAACTCCTGAAGTCGATTTTCGGAGCGGATCCCCATGACGGCGGCGAGATCATCGTCAACGGCAGGAAGGCGCCCCGGCGCTCCACCCCCATTTCCATGAAGAAGCTCGGCCTGGGCCTGACCCCGGAAGACCGGAAGCTGGAAGGCCTGATCCTGATCCACTCCATTCGGGACAATCTCTGCTACGCCAGCATGGATAAAACGTCCCACGGCTGGATCGAGGATAAGCGCCTGCGTGTACAGGTTTCCGATCAGCAGGTCCGCGATCTGCAGATCAAGGTGCCGGACATCAATGCTTCGGTCAGCTCACTGTCCGGCGGCAACCAGCAGAAGGTGGTTGTCGGCAACTGGCTGAATACCAAACCTACAATTATGATGTACGACGAACCGTCCCGCGGCATTGACGTCAATGCCAAGCAGCAGATCTTTGAGATCATGTGGGAGCAGTCCCGTCATGGAGTCTCCACGATCTTTGTTTCCTCTGAGCTGGAGGAGCTGCTGGAGGTCTGCCACCGGATCCTGAGCATGAAGGACGGCAGGATCACCGGCGAGGTACGCCCGGAGGACGTCACAATCAACCAACTGTATGCTTTGAGTATGGGAGACGATAACGTATGAGTAAGAATCGTGTAAAAAATATTGTTTTGGATCATATTATTGAAATCCTTCTGATCCTGCTGGTCGTGATTATGGCCTGCATCAGCGATACCTTCTTCACGGTCAACAACATTATGAATATTTTCCGCAACCAGGCGCTGAAGGGCGTCATCGCTTTCGGCATGACCATGGTTATCATTGCCGGGCAGATCGATCTGTCTGTCGGTTCCACCGTTGCGCTGGCCGGCGTCATTGTGGCACGGTTCTGCCGGGATCTCCCG
>JAHZEF010000070.1:0-510 GCA_019422005.1 Clostridiales bacterium | reverse complement strand
GGGCGCCATGAATGTCAGCGTCACGGTTGCCTGTATTATCGGCATTGTTGTCGCTGTTTTGGCGGCTATTTTGATGGGCCTGATCCATGCCATTGCCCAGCATAAATTCCAGATGCCCGCATTCATTGTCACGCTGGCTTCTCTGAACCTGATGTACGGCCTGGCCGGTATGATCTGCGAGGGCTTTCCCATCGCCAACGCCTTCCCGAAGTGGTTCCTGAAGATCGGCACCGGCAAGTTGGGCGTGGTGCCCATCCCGGCCATTATCCTGATTGTAGTGTTCATCATTGCGCACTTTGTGATGACTTACACCACAACCGGCCGCGGCATCTATGCCGTCGGCGGCAACCCCGAATCCGCCCGGCTTTCCGGCATCAATGTGTTCAAGACCAAGACCATCGCGTTTGCGTCCGTGCAGGTGATGTGCGTTCTGGCTGCGTTCATGCACTCGGCACAGGTGGCTTCCGGCTCCTACAGCTTCGGCAAGGGCTGGGAAGTCGATGTGATTTC
>JAHZEF010000007.1:34420-43350 GCA_019422005.1 Clostridiales bacterium | reverse complement strand
CGGTTTATCCAGTGGGGCGAGGACAGCGCGTCCATGCTGCTGCGCTATGACTATGTGGATCGGAACGGCCTGGATCGGGCGGGATACTTCTGGTACAACTGTGAGACCGGCGCGGCGTCCGGGCAGATGGAACTGGAGTCCCGGGCGGTTCGGGGCGTCGTCACGCAGCAGGGCCGGCACCAGACTGGGGATCCCTTTTATACCATGGTGCTGGACAGCCTGGATGAAAACGGCAACCAGGTGGAGTTTGTCTTTTCGGTGGTGGACGGCACCGAAGTGCGCGGTTCCCGCCTGCCGGCGGAGGGCGACCATGTGATGGTGGTCTACCGTCCGTCGGAGGGGGACGATCGGTTCCCGGCCCTGTCGGTGCGGGTGCTGGAATGCGGCTGACCGTTGCGCCGCTGTCTCCGGAGGGGTATAATGAAGAAAACGGCCCGAAAGGGGAGGGAAGCAATGGAACAGACGACCCTGTTTGATCAGACCGGCAGCCAGCCTCTGGCAGCCCGGCTTCGTCCGGCGGCGCTGGAGGAATATGTGGGACAGGCGCATCTGCTGGGGGAGGGGAAAATTCTGCGGCGCCTGATTGAGAGCGACCAGATTTCCTCCATGATTTTCTGGGGGCCGCCGGGGGTGGGGAAGACCACCCTGGCCCGGATTATCGCCAACCGCACCAAGGCCGCTTTTATCGATTTTTCCGCCGTGACCAGCGGCATCAGGGAGATCCGGGCCGTCATGCAGCAGGCGGAGGAAAACCGGCGCTTCGGGGAAAAAACCATGGTGTTTGTGGATGAAATCCACCGGTTCAACAAGGCCCAACAGGATGCGTTCCTGCCGTTTGTGGAAAAGGGGAGCATCATCCTCATCGGCGCCACCACGGAAAACCCGTCTTTTGAGATCAACGGCGCGCTGCTGTCCCGGTGCAAGGTGTTTGTGCTGCAGGCGCTGAAACCGGAGGAGCTGACCGCGCTGCTGGAGCGCGCCCTCCGGGATCCGCGGGGCTTTGCAGGGCAGCGGATTTCGATTGCACCGGAGCTGCTGGAGGCCATTGCCGTGTTTGCCAACGGAGACGCCCGGACGGCGCTGTCCACCCTGGAGATGGTGGTGCTGAACGGCGAGACGTCCGGAGACGGCGTGACCGTTACGCCGGAGGTTCTGGAGCAGTGTACCTCCCGGAGATCCCTGCTCTATGACAAAAATGGAGAGGAGCACTACAATCTGATTTCAGCCCTGCACAAATCCATGCGCAATTCGGATCCGGACGCGGCGGTCTACTGGCTGGCGCGGATGCTGGAGGCCGGCGAGGATCCTCTTTACGTGGCGCGGCGTGTGACGCGGTTTGCCAGCGAGGATGTGGGCCTGGCCGACCCCAGGGCGCTGGAGCTGGCTGTGGCGGCTTACCAGGCGTGCCATTTGATCGGCATGCCCGAGTGCACGGTGCATTTGGCGGAGGCGGTGATTTATTTGTCGCTGGCACCGAAGTCCAACGCGGCGTATCTGGCCTATGAACGGGCGAAACGGGACGCACAGCGTCAGCTGGCGGAGCCGGTGCCGCTGGTGATCCGCAACGGCGTGACGAGGCTGATGAAGGAACTGGACTACGGCAAGGGCTACCAGTACGCCCATGACACGCAGGAAAAGCTGACGGACATGCAGTGCCTGCCGGATTCCCTCCTGGGCCGGACGTATTACCAACCGACGGAGCAGGGGGCTGAGGCACGCTGCAGGGCCCGGCTGGAACAGATCCGGGAATGGAAGCGCCGGAACCAGTAAAGCTTCCCGGCGGCCAGGCGGACTGCCGCTGCAGGGCGGCGGACAAACGGACGGAATCCGGTGCGACAGGAAACCGGCGCATCTCCGGGGCAGGCCATGCCCGGAAGGGCGCCGGTTTTGTGCGCTGCATTCCCTGCAGATGGGGCCGGCGGCCTGCACACGGGCCGCCGGGCGACCGGGATACGGGGGTTCGGAAGGGGGCGCCGCATGCGGGCTCCCGGCAAATGGCGCAGACAGGGCGGCAGGCGGCGCATGGAAATCTCCATGCGCCGCCTGCCGCGCCGGGCATTGGTATGGGGCGCGCAGAAGCGCTCACTCCAGTTCAAATGCACCGGTATAAAGCTGGTAGTATTTGCCCTTTTGCGCCAGCAGCTCCTCGTGGCTGCCGCGTTCAATGATGCGGCCGTGTTCCAGGACCATAATGGCGTCTGAATTCTGAACGGTGCTCAGCCGGTGCGCGATGACGAAGACGGTACGGCCCTGCATCAGCTGATCCATGCCGCGCTGGACAATGGCCTCGGTGCGGGTATCGATGGAAGAGGTGGCCTCGTCCAGGATCATTACCGGGGGATCAGCGACAGCCGCCCGGGCAATGGACAGCAGCTGCCGCTGCCCCTGGGACAACCGTCCGCCGTCGCCGGAGACCATGGTGTTGTAGCCGTCGGGCAGACGCGTGATGAAATCGTGGGCATTGGCCAGCTTGGCGGCTGCGATGCACTCTTCATCGGTGGCGTCCAGCTTGCCGTAGCGGATGTTGTCCATGATGGTGCCGGTGAACAGATTCACATCCTGCAGCACGACCCCCAGGCTGCGGCGCAGGTCAGGCTTTTTGATTTTGTTGATATTGATGCCGTCATACCGGATCTTGCCGTCGGCGATATCGTAGAAGCGGTTGATCAGGTTGGTAATGGTGGTCTTGCCGGCGCCGGTGGCGCCTACGAATGCAATCTTCTGGCCGGGCTTGGCGTACAGCGTGATATTGTGGAGCACCGTCTTCTCCGGGGTATAGCCGAAGTCCACGTCAAAGAGCCGCACGTCGCCGGTGAGCTCGGTATAGGTGATGGTGCCGTCCTGATGCGGATGCTTCCAGGCCCAGAGGTGGGTGCGCTCCGGCGTCTCGGTCAGCTGCCCGTTTTCATCATATCTGGCGTTGACCAGCGTGACGTAGCCGCTGTCCTGCTCCGGCTCCTCGTCCATCAGCTGGAAGATCCGTTCCGCACCGGCCATCGCCATGATGACGGAATTCATCTGCTGGGAAATCTGGGAGATGGGCTGGGTAAAGCTCTTGGACAGCGTCAGGAAAGAGGCAATGGTGCCGAGAGTCATGGTGCTGACGCCGAACAGGCCCAGGTTTGGGATGCCCGCAATGGCCAGGGCGCCGCCCACAATGGCGATCAGGACGTACTGCAGATTGCCCAGGTTCATCATCACGGGCATCATGATATTGGCAATGCTGTTGGCCAGAGTGGCATTCCGGCAGAGAGATTCGTTTTTCTGGTCAAAGGCCTGCTTGGCGGCGTCCTGATCGCAGGAGCCGTTGATGGCGGGCTGGGGGTAGAGCGTGTCATCACGAGTGGCGCTGGCATGGCGCAGCGCCTGCAGCTGCGCCAGAAAATAGCGCCCCGATTTGCCGGCCATCTTCTTGACGATATTGAGCATGATGAAGATTGACAGCAGGACGAAAAGCGTCAGCCAGACGCTGAGCTTCAGCATGGCGAAGAATACGGCGACGATGGTGATGGAAGAAGAGATCAGGTTGGGAATGGACTGGTTGATCATCTGCCGCAGCGTATCGGTGTCGTTGGTGTAATGGCTCATAATATCGCCGTGGGTATGGGTATCGAAATACCGGATGGGGAGCGTCTGCATGTGGTTGAACATCTCGTCGCGGATGTCCTTGAGGACGCCCTGGGATATTTTGACCATCATGCGGTTATAGGCGAAGCCGCAGAGAAGACCTGTCAGGTAGACGCAGGCCATGGCGGCCAGCGCTTTCAGCAGCGGCGTAAACACGGGAGAGGACTGGGAAAGCATCGGCGTGATGTAGCCGTCGATCAGTGTCTGAATAAACAGGGAGGAGGCGACGCTGGCGATTGCGCTGAGGAAAATGAAGACAACGACTGCAAGGAATCGCACGCGGTACCGGCCGGTGATATATGACATCAGCCGCTTGCCGGTTTTTTTCATGTCCTTGGGCTTTTGGCCCGAAGCTTTAGACGGCCTCATCTGTGCCTGCGCCTCCTTTCGTCTGGGACTCATATACTTCGCGGTAGATTTCGCTGGATGCCAGCAGTTCCTCATGCGTACCGACATCGGCGATCCGCCCGCCGTCCATGACAATGATCCGGTCGGCGTCCTGAACGGAGCTGATGCGCTGTGCGATGATCAGCTTTGTGGTTTCCGGAATTTCCTCCAGGAACGCCTGACGGATCATGGCGTCGGTTTTGGTGTCCACGGCGGAGGTGGAATCGTCCAGGATCAGGATTTTGGGTTTTTTCAGGAGCGCCCGGGCGATGCAGAGCCGCTGCTTCTGCCCGCCGGAAACGTTGGTGCCGCCCTGCTCGATATAGGTGTCGTATCCCTTGGGGAAGGTGTCGATGAATTCGTCCGCCCGGGCCAGATGACATGCGTGGCGGAGCTCTTCATCCGTGGCGTCAGGGTTGCCCCAGCGCAGGTTTTCGCTGATGGTACCGGAAAACAGCGTATTTTTCTGCAGCACCATGGCCACCTCGTTGCGGAGCGTTTCCACATCGTAGTCCCGGACGTCGTGACCGCCCACCAGGACGCTGCCGCAGGTGGCGTCGTACAGACGGGGGATCATCTGCACCAGCGTGGATTTGGATGTGCCGGTGCCGCCGATGATGCCAATGGTTTCGCCGGAACGGATCGACAGATCCACGTCGCGCAGACATAGCTTTTCAGGGTTGCCGGTGTAGCTGAAGCTGACGTCCCGGAACGTGATGGAGCCGTCCGGCACGGCGGTGAGGGGGTGATCGTTGTTGTGCAGATCGCTGGTTTCATCCAGAAGCTCGGTGACGCGTTCGGCGGAGGCGCGCGAGATGGTGATCATGGTAATCACCATGGCCAGCATCATCAGGCTCATGAGAATCTGGATGACGTAGGAGAACATGCTCATCAGTTCGCCGGTGGTCATGGAGCCGCCCACAATCAGATTGGCGCCGAACCAGGAAATCAGGATCATGCAGGTGTAGATGCAGAACTGCATCAGAGGCATCACAAAGGACATCAGGCGCTCTGCGCGGGAGAAATCGATGTAAATACCTTCGGAGACCTCCCCGAATTTCTCCATTTCCTTCTGCTCGCGGACAAAGGACTTCACCACGCGGATCCCGTGGAGATTTTCCCCCACCACGTTGTTGAGCTTGTCATACGTTTTGAAGACGCGCTGGAAAATGGGGAAGGCGCGGGTCACAATCAGGTACATGCCGACGCCCAGAACCGGAATCACGGCAAGGAACACCAGCGCCAGCTCGGCATTGACGTTGAAGGCCATGATCATGGCGCAGATCAGCATGGCGGGACTGCGCACGGCAATGCGGATGATCATCTGGAAGGCATTTTGGATGTTTGTCACATCTGTGGTCAGGCGGGTGACAATGCTGGAGGTGGAAAAATGATCAATGTTGGTGAAGGAAAAATCCTGCACGTGGTAGAACATGTCGCGGCGCAGGTTTTTGGCAAAGCCGGCCGACGCCCGGGAGGCCGACAGGCCCGACAGAATGCCGAAGCCGAGAGAGGTTGCGGCGGCCAGCACCAGCAGCAGGCCCATTTTGACGGTGTACTGCAGGTCGCCGACTTCGATGCCGTTGTCAATGAGCTTCGCCATCAGAAATGGGATCAGAACCTCCAGAAGCACCTCGGCGGTGACGAAAACCGGCGAGAGAATGGTGTCGCGCCTGTATTCCCGGATACAGCGCATGAGTTTTCGAATCAAGGATGATTGCCTCCTTCCTCAGATGAGGGCGCGATGTTTTGAATCATACGGTCCAGAAGCGCGTGAAGCTGCCTGACTTCCTCCTGCGACATGCCGGCGACCAGCGCCTGCTCCGTGGTGTGCATCTGCTGCAGGATCTGCTCGTTCACCCGCCAGGCCTTTGCCGTTGCGACGATCTTTTTGCAGCGGCGGTCTTCCGGAGATGGCTCGCAGAGGATAAAGCCTTTGGCCTCCAGGCGCTGCAGCAGCCCGGATACGGTCGGATGTGCGAAGTCAAACTGTTTTTCCACGTCCCTCGGATAAACGTCTTCTTCCTGATGATGGCAGAGATATCCCAGTACAAAAGCCTGGGAACTGGTCAGTTCCAGCGAGGCAATGCGGCTCGTCATATCCTGCGCCATCAGCTTGGCAATGGCCTTGATCTTGAAGCCCAGAAGACGCCTGCCGTCCAGCTCCATGTGAACGCCCCCTTCAGAATGAAATACAAGAAGCTGTACAATTAGGTAGCATGCTACATATTAACGAAACCTGAATGGAAAGTCAAGGGATTTCACAAAAAGTTCACAGAATGATTTTGGGCAGAACATACAAAAGCGAGAATGCCGTTTTGGCATTCTCGTCAAAAAACAGGGGGCGATCCCGAACCGCCCCGGCAGAGGTATGTTCAGCAGTAGGGGGATGCAATCTGAAGCCGGCGCTCATTGACGAACATACCGGTCAGCAGCGGAACGTCAAACAGCCGGGTAAAGCGGCGGCATTTGCAAAGGAAAATATAGTATATATTCAGCCCGCTGGAGGCAAGGGTTTCAAAATTTGCCTGCCCCTTGGACAGCACCACATCGGCTTCCTCCAAAGCGCGGCGCATTTCCGCGCCCAGGCAGGGGAGCTCCGTGCCGGAGATCCGGGAGCCGTTGTCCACAATGGGGACGAGACGGTCCAGGCCCACGGCGGCGGCGTCCTCCCGGGTTGCATCGTTCAGCGCAGGCCCGCCCCGTACGGCGAAGGTGACCGCCAGGCTGGGGTACCGGGCAAGGATCTGCTCCGTCAGCACCAGATCCGCCACAATTTCTCCGGCGTTGTCGCCGATGTAAAGCAAGCGCTGCGCCCGGGAAAGGTCTTCTGTAAACTGCGCGTACTCGGCCGGGTCGACGGGCCGTTCCGGCGTTTCTGCCATCATCCTGTCCAGGACTTCCCGGCTGACGCCGCCGGCCAGCGCGCCGTAATCAATGTAATTGCCGGTCTGGGCCAGTTTCAGGGCCATCAGAAGCGGGTCGTCCGCTGCGTCGGCCATGGCGCGCATTTCCGGCAGCCGTGCCAGCATATGGCCGTTGGATTGGCGCTTCAATTCTGCATACGGGTCCGTTCCGGGCCAATACCGGTGGAAGGCGTCGTCGAACAGCGGCGTCAGATAGGGCGCTGCAACGCCCGGCGGCGCATCCAGGATCAGCTGCATGACGTCGCGCAGGTAGCGGTAGCTGCGCTCCGGATCGTGCTGCGCGTCGGCACGCTGCGCCTGCCGTCGGATCAGGCACTCTATACATTGGGCGTCAAACTGCATGGGAAACCCTCCATTTCTTTGAGGTCAGTCATCCAGAATCCCAGCAACCGGCGTCAGGTTCAGGCTCTGGGCAACGGAGCGGATGGCCTTGTCGTCCAGCGCGCGGACAACGCCGCCCATGGTACAGGCGGCCTGATAGATCTTGGCGCACTTTTCCGCCGACTGGACCATGCCAAAGGCATGGTCCGGCGTATCGCCGGAGGCAAAGACGCCGTGGTACTCCCAGAGCACCATGGAGTATGTGCCGAACGCCTGGCAGGTCTGGCGGGAGATTTCTTCGCTGCCGGGGATGGCAAAGGGCAGATAGGCGATCCCGCCGGGGAACAGGCAAACGCCCTCTGGATGCATGCTCCACAGCAGATGGGTCAGCTTGCGGGAGTCCAGCTCCAGGGCGTGGCACATGGCCGCCAGTGTAACGGGATGGGTATGGAGAATGACGCGCTCCTTGCCGCCGGATTTTTCCTTGCGCACGGCATGGGAGAGCAGGTGAGCGGAAAATTCGCTGGTGGGCATTGTCCCCTCAAAGCCCCATACCATCCGGTAGGCGGCGCCTTCGGGATTGAGCTGGATGATACCGCAATCCCGCTGTGGGTAGTGGGCGATGCTGCGGATCTGGCAGCCTTTGGCGGTCACCAGAAAGTGTTCTCCGCCCAGGGAGGGAACGGGAATGGACATGGGCATCCACGGCGCGTCCTCACGGAAGGGGGGATGATCCGCAAGATCCTCCGGACTCAGCCGGGCGGTGATGTTGCCGGCATTGGCCTCTGCCCAGCCCTGGCGGGCCATATCCTCCGTGGTACGGAACAGGTCTTTGAAAAATGCTTCCATGGGAATCGACTCCTTTCAGCGATAAAACAGCAGGGAAAACCAGACCACCAGATTGCCTGCAAGGAAGTCGATGCCGTATCGCTCGGCAATTTCCGTGACCACGATGCCGTGGCTCTCCACACAGGGGTACATATGTTCCGGGTGGCGGCACGGTGCGTCGGGGTAGGTGCAGCGGCCGCAGAGCGCACAGGCTTCGGTGGAGAGCACGTAGGTTTCTGCCGCGCCGCATTCGTGCATCAGCTGCTGGACCTGGTGCGTCAGCGCCTCGTGGGGGCCGCGGGTGGCCAGAGTCTCCTGAATGTCCGCGGGGTCGGCCACCTCCGCCGCGCTGGTAATCATCAGCGCGCGGGGATAGGAAAGGCACCGGGCGCGGCAGTCCTCCACGGAGCCGACTGCCGGCGGGCAGGCCCAGGTGGTTCCGTACATGGGGCATTCGGTTTTGCAGATGTGCCGGATGCGCTGGGAAAAGGTCAGCTCCCTGGTTTCAATCCATTCAAATTGAAACAGCGGCAGCGCAGCCAGTTTTTGCGTCAGCAGTTCTTGGTTCATGGAAACCTCCAGCATTGCGGCGGTGTGTGAGGGGCGGACGGCAGGACCGGGGGACGCGATGCGCCAATCCGGAATGGCTATGGGGCGGAGCGCTTGGCGAGGGCGCGCTGCAGAAAGGGCTCGGTACGGATTATGCAGCGCTCATGCTCCCCCTGGCCGATCAGCCCCGCTTCGTCGTAGGCGGCAACGCGGAAGAGGACTCTGCGGCCGTCGACCGCCGTCACTTCGGCCTCTGCCCGGACGGCCATGCCCTCCGGCGTGGCCGATTCA
>JAHZEF010000007.1:33830-34410 GCA_019422005.1 Clostridiales bacterium | reverse complement strand
GGCTGATCTGCAGCCGGGTGCCGACGGAGCTTTGGGATGCGTCCAGGCAGGGGGCCAGCGCCGCGCAGGCGGCCTGCTCCATCAGCGCGGCCATACAGGGCGTGGCGTAAACCGGAAGGGAGCCGGAACCGGCTGCCAGGGCGGTGTTTTCCGGGGAGACCACTGCGGCGGCCTCCCCTCTGGAACCGATGGGAATTGCCATAAGATTCAACCTTTCTTCTGAAATGTTCTGCTGTCCCCATTCTAGGCAATTCCGGCCGGCCTGTCAAGAAACGCTGCGGGGCTGTCCGTGGAAAGCATACAAAAAGATTGCAAAAAACACGAAACGGGATATAATGAAAGATAACATGCTCCCGAATGGGAGGAATATGAGGTGGGTTATGACGGCCACAAAAGAAAAACTCAATCTGACCATGCTCTGCGATTTCTATGAGCTGACCATGGGGAACGGCTATTTTAAATATGGGTTCAAGGACCGCATCACGTATTTTGACGTTTTTTTCCGCAATGTGCCGGACAACGGGGGCTTTGCCATTGCCGCAGGCCTGGAGCAGGTGATTGATTACATCGAGGATCTGCA
>JAHZEF010000007.1:31391-33820 GCA_019422005.1 Clostridiales bacterium | reverse complement strand
TTCTCCGAGGAGGACATTGCGTACCTGCGGGGGCGGAACCTGTTTGATGAGGAATTTCTGGACTATCTGCGCCATTTCCGGTTCACCGGCGATATCTATGCGGTGCCGGAGGGAACGCCCGTTTTTCCCAAGGAGCCGCTGATGACGGTGCGCGCTCCGGCGATTCAGGCGCAGCTGATTGAAACGTTCCTGCTCCTGACGCTGAACCACCAGAGCCTGATTGCCACAAAGGCCAACCGCGTGGTCCGCGCGGCGGAGGGGAGAACGGTGCTGGAGTTCGGTTCCCGCCGGGCCCAGGGGGCAGACGGCGCGATTCTCGGCGCCCGCGCCGCCTACATCGGCGGCTGCAACGGGACTGCCTGCACCATTTCCGACCAGCTGTACGGGGTCTATGCCGGCGGCACCATGGCCCATGCGTGGGTGCAGATGTTTGACAGCCAGTATGAAGCGTTTAAAACGTACTGTGAGACGTATCCCCACGGCGCGACGCTCCTGGTGGATACCTACAATACGCTGAAAAGCGGAATCCCCGACGCCATCCGTGCGTTCAACGATGTGCTCAAACCCCTGGGGATCCGGGAATGCGGCATCCGCCTGGACTCCGGAGATATGGCCTATCTGACCCGGAAGGCCCGCAAAATGCTGGACGACGCAGGGTGGGAGTCCTGCAAAATTTCGGTTTCCAACTCCCTGGACGAATACCTGATTCAGGATCTGCTGCGCCAGGGGGCGAAGATCGATATGTTCGGCGTCGGAGAGCGGCTGATCACGGCGCGCAGCGAGCCGGTGTTCGGCGGCGTCTACAAGCTGGCGGCTGTGGAGGATGAGGCGGGGAATATCATCCCCAAGATCAAGATCAGCGAAAATGTCGGCAAGATCACCAATCCCCATTTCAAAAAGGTGTACCGCCTGTTCGGCAACGACACCGGGAAGGCCATTGCGGATTATCTCTGCGTGTATGACGAAACGGTTGACGAGACGAAAAACCTGCGTATTTTTGATCCGGAAGCCACCTGGAAGTCCAAGGATGTTTACAACTTCACGGCCAGGGAGCTGCAGGTTCCCATTTTCCGGGAGGGGCGGCTGGTTTACCGGAAGCCGTCTCTGGAGGAGATCCGCACGTACTGTCTGGCGCAGGTGGATACGCTCTGGGACGAGGTGAAGCGCTTTGACAACCCCCATACGTATTATGTGGATCTGTCCCAGAAGCTTTGGGATATCAAATACAGCCTTCTGAAGAGCAACAGTTGAGAAACGGGAAGCGTGCCGGGGCCTGCCCCGCTTCCGCGCAGGTTCGCGCCAAAAAGCCAGCCGCTTCAGCGGCTGGCTGACGGGGCGCCGTGCGCGGAACCGGGGAAGGGATCCGGCCGCTCCGGACAGGCGGCAGCGGCGGTACGGCCCGCCGCTGCCGCAGTCTGCCGTTCCGGAAAGCGGGTGAGGGGATGCCGGACGCCGGGGAAATCCGAAAAAAGACCCGCAGGATCGCGCTGTGCGGCCTGCTGGGAGCGCTGGGGGCCGTGTGCATGCTGCTGGGAGGCATGATCCCGTTCGCCACCTTTTGCTGCCCGGTTCTGGCAAGCCTGGCGCTGCTGCCGGCGATGGATGAATGCGGAGGCGCCTGGGCCCTGGGGCTTTATGCAGTCCTCAGCGCGCTGAGCCTGCTGCTGGCGCCGGATCGGGAGTCTGCGGCGCTCTTTGTGTTCCTTGGATACTATCCGCTGCTGCAGCGGATACTGTGCCGGCTGCGCAGCGCCCCGCTGCGGATGCTCTGCAAGCTGGCGGTTTTTAATCTGGCGGCAGCGGCGGCTGCTTGGTTCCTGGCCCATGTCCTGGGAATACCGGGGCCGGCGGCAGAGCGTTCTGCACAGCAGGGCTGGATGACGGCAGGGCTGCTTCTGCTGGGCAACGCGGTGTTTTTTCTGTATGATGCGGCGCTTCCGCGCCTGTATGGATGGTACGCCCGCCGGCTTCGGCCGCAGCTCCGGCGCCGGTTCCGCCTCTGACACAGGTTCAGGACGGCTGCGTCTGGCGCTCCGGATCGAATCCTTCAAAAATGATGGTCGCTCCGGCCTCCTCGGCGGCAAGCTGCTGTGCGGGAGAGGTAATGGTCCAGCTGAATTCCGGAACCTGATAGAGGCGACGGCACAGGCGGAGGCCCAGCGCACCGCGGTCGGCGAAGCGGTAGGCGATGAAATCAGGCCTGGACAGCCAGTTCAGGCAGAGATTGGTCAGGAAGAAGCCGGCGATTGGATTGACGGAGCCGTCCCTGAGGAAGTTTTTGGACAGCTGGCCGCGGATGATGTCCGGACGCCGCAGGCGCAGCAGATACAGCGTGCGGGGATCAAAGGATTCCACGCAGAAGTCGCCGCCGAAGCCTTTCAGGGCGGCGCAGAGCGCATCCACCAGCTGTGAGCAGTTTCGGCAGGTCT
>JAHZEF010000007.1:27254-31381 GCA_019422005.1 Clostridiales bacterium | reverse complement strand
AACAGCGGCAGCACTTCCTCCAGAAACGGGATGCGTTCGCCGGTTCCGCAGAGCCGGAGCCGTGACAATTCTTCGGAGGTCTGCCCTTCTACGGTCCCGTCCGTGCCGCAGAGCCGGCGCAGGTCGCTGTCATGTATCACGGCCAGACGCCCGTCACGCGTCAGCCGCACGTCCAGTTCTGCGCCGAAGCCCAGCTCGGCAGCCCGCCGGAAGGCGGCCAGCGAGTTTTCCGGGATCCCTTCCGCACAGGCGTGATAGCCGCGGTGGGCGTAGCGGTACTGGGTCAGCAGCGGCCAGCAGCAGAGGCGGCGTGCGGGGAGCGAGGGATGCCGTGCAGGGGTCGCCGCGGACGCCGGTGCGGGCGGCGCTTGCTGCGCAGCAGCAGGATCCAGAGGAGGAAGAGCAGGGAGAGGTCCAAAATCAGGTGCCTGGCGATGTCAGCCAAAAGGTCCATGGTGCGATCCTTTCTGAGACGGAAATTTCTGACTCTATTATAGTGCGGCGGCAAGGAAAAAGCTATGATGATTTGTAAGGAAAGCCGTCCCGCGGCCGGCTGCGCGGCGCGCGGGACGTGCCGGAGGGGAAGATCGGATGGGAGATTTGTTTGAAAAGCTGCCCGGCGTGCTGCTGGACTGGTATGCGCAGAACCGGCGGGATCTGCCCTGGCGGCGGGACCGGGAGCCGTATCATGTTTGGCTTTCGGAGATTATGCTGCAGCAGACCAGGGTGGAGGCGGTTCGCGGGTATTACGCCCGCTTTCTGGCCGCGCTGCCGACGGTGGCCGATCTGGCCGCGGCAGACCCGGACGCCCTTCATAAGCTATGGGAGGGCCTGGGGTATTATTCCAGGGTCCGCAATCTCCAGAAGGCCGCGCAGGTGATCATGCGGGAGCACGGCGGCGTATTCCCGCAGGACTACGCTGCGGTCCGTGCGCTGCCGGGCATTGGGGAATATACGGCGGGGGCAGTCTGCTCCATCTGCTTCGAGCAGCCAACGCCGGCTGTGGACGGCAATGTCCTGCGGGTTACGGCACGGGTGGACGAATGCTTTGATCCGGTGACGGATCCCAGGGTCCGGAGGGCGGTGGCGGAGCGGCTTGCGCGCGTATACCCCGCGGGGCAGTGCGGCGCGTTTACCCAGAGCCTTATGGAACTGGGCGCCACAGTCTGTGTTCCCAACGGGGCGCCCAGATGTAAGGCATGTCCCTGCAGCGCGTTCTGCAGAGCCTGTGCTTCCGGCAGTTTTGCGCGTCTGCCGGTGAAGGCGGCCAAACCGTCCCGGCGGCGGGAGGAGAAGACGGTGCTGATCCTGCAGTGCGGCGGCCGGTTTGCTGTGGAGCGCCGCCCGTCCGGGGGGCTGCTGGCCGGATTGTGGTGCTTTCCGAACGCGGCCGGCAGGCTGGAACTGCAGGAGGCGCTGGATCTGGCCGCTGCATGGGGGCTGCATCCGACGGATGTGGTCCGGTCTGTGGAGAAGATTCATATTTTCACCCATGTCCAATGGGATATGCGGGGGATTTATATTCGGTGCGGGGCCGAAGCGGGGGGATTCCGCTGGGTTACGGCGGAGGAACTGGAACAGGAGGTGGCGCTTCCCACGGCGTTCCGCCAGTTCTGGGAACCGGAGCAGCTGAGCCTGTTCTGACGCGGGCCGCAGAAACAGAAAGGCCAGCTGCCGTGGCAGCTGGCCTGAAATCTGGAAAGGCAAATACTGCGGGCCTCCGCGGACGGGAACGCGCACAGGGGGCGTTTACCGCCCTGCATGTTCGGCCCGGCGGATCTCAGCGCCATGCCGGGCAATCTGAAAACCGCGCGTTCGGCCGGAGGGCGGGGATTGACAGGCTGTGCAGCCCCGGGCGGCTGCGCTCCGGCGGAAGCTCAGGAGCGGCGTTCGGGCTCCTCCTCTGAGGAGGCGTCCTGCCGGGGAGGCTGGCGTTTGGCGCGCCGCCGCCGCACAAGGTGCACAATGGCAAACGCTGCGGCGCCGAGAATCAGCAGAACCGGCAGGCAGTAGACCAGGCCGACCGCCAGGGACTGCAGCGCGGCGACAAAGCCGTTCCAGCCGGTGCGGAGGGCGTCGGCGAGGCGGCTTCCAAAGCTCCGCTGCACCGATGCGGTGGGGGTATAGACGGCCACTTCATACAGGCTGAGCTGAATGGTGGAGTAATCCACCTGCGTTTGAAGGTTGCGCAGTGTGCGCTCAATGGATTCAATTTCATACCGGACGTCGGAAAGGCGGGACTCCAGCTCCACCAGCGTTTCCACATCGGCAGACTGCTCCAGCAGATCCAGAAGCCGCTGCTCCTGGACTTTCAGGGAATTCTGGCGGGCTTCCTGGTCGACAAACTGGGATGTGACGTTTTCTGCACGGGAGCTGGATTGAATCACATTCCCGATGGCTCCCGTCTGGTGGAGCGCCTGCTGAAAGCAGGAGGATGGGACGCGCAGCGTATACTCGGCGTACCGGTCCACGATGCGGGCCGTGCCGTCGTTCTGATAGCTGGCGTTTCCGGAAACCCGGGAGGCCTCCACAAAGCCGCCGCAGTCGGCCGCCAGGCGTTCCACTGCGGTTACAGCCTGGTCAAACGCTGTGGTTTCAATGGTCAGGTCGGCACTGTAAATAATTTTCTCGGACAGCGCTGCCGCCGGAGGTACAGCGCCGTTGGACTGCGTCCCGGTGGCAAGTTCCGGCGATTCCCCGGCGGCCTCGGACGGAGATTCCGGTGATGCCGCCTCTGCGCTGGCCGTATTGCCGGCTGCGGTATCGGCGGCGCTGCCCATGCTTGCCGCGCCGCAGCCCGCCAGCAGGCTGAGCAGCAGAAGCATGCACAGCGGCAGGGCAAGAAGCTGAAGGTGTTTTTTCATGATCAATTCTCCTCTCTGGAATGGATTCCGGTCATTTCTTATCACGGAATCGGGAGAAGATGGTTGCAGCCTTCCCGAAAAATAATCTGCATACCGGATCCGGGCCGCCGTCAGGCGCCTGGTGCACCGCGTCGGCCCGCTGCGGGAGCGCAGTAAAAAAATTCCCGCAGGGAAGATTCCCTGCGGGAAAAGTGCGGCGGTGGGATTACTCAATTTCCAGCCGGCGTGCGGAGGAAACGGCCGGCGCGGCCTTTGGAAGCACCAGCTTCAGAACGCCGTCGGTATAGCTGGCTTTGATGGCGTCGGTCTGAATACCGTCCATGCCGAAGCTTCTGGAATAGGAGCCGTAGGAACGCTCACAGCGAATGAAGTTTCCTTTTTTGTCCGTCTCCTCATACTCTGAATGGCGTTCGGCGCTGATGGTCAGCAGTTTGTCCTCCAGATCGATTTTGATATCCTCTTTCTGGAAACCGGGCAGATCAGCTTCCAGAAGATAACTGTCGCCGGTATCCCGGATATCGGTTTTGAATTCGGCCAGAGCATCGCTTCCGAAGAAGCTTTTCTCCAGCTCGTCGAACATGCGGAACGGATTGTAGGCTGCCGCCTCATTGTGCCTGCGGGAATAGGGAATCAGATTCATCATCATAATGACCTCCTGTCATAGATTGCGGATGCGGCCTGTTTGGCTCCCGCGGAGCTTCAGGCCTCTGTCCTTTCTTTCTGATTCTAGAATACCCCGCAATTATGAACATTTATACGATTCGTTTTGAACGGTTTGTAAATTTTAGCACTCTAACAGCAAGAGTGCTAAATATTTGCATTCCTGCATCCGGCGTGCTATAATCAGGGCAGGACAGGCCCGCAGAGCGGCGCCGCCTGCAGGGTTCAGGAAGGGGGAACCGGAATTGACAAAGGTACGGATCCATCCCGGCGTCTGCGGCCTGACGACCGTCGCGGAAGCGGCTGCCTCAGGCCGGAGCGGCGTGGAGGTCACGGTGTGTTCCGACTGTGAAAGCGTTCGGAAGATGATGGAGGCGCTGGGGAGCTCGTTTGACGCCTATGAGGTTTGTCTGGCCCGTCCCGGCGCCAATGTGTTTTATCAATACGCAGAGGAGCATTTTCCTGTGCATGCCGGATGTCCCGTGATTGCGGGGATTGTCAAATGTATGGAAGCGGAGTGCCGGCTGGCGCTGCCGCGGGATGTTTCCATCGTGTTTGAAACGTGAATTACCGGGTTCTGCGGGGCCCGTAAGGAGGAACTGT
>JAHZEF010000007.1:24624-27244 GCA_019422005.1 Clostridiales bacterium | reverse complement strand
ATCCGCTTTTACGAGGGCCTGGGCTTTCAGGTCGCCCACCGGACTGCCACGCCGGACGGCGTGCCGGTGGCGTTCCTGCGTCTGGGCAGCTGTGTGATCGAGAGCTGGCAGGACGCCAATCCGGCCGGCCATGCGGGGGCCATCGACCATCTGGCGCTGGACGTGACGGACATTGAGGCTGTCTGCAAAGAGGTTCAGGAGGCCGGATACGCCCTGACGACCAACGGCATCGAATCCCTGCCGTTTTGGGAAAAAGGCGTGCGGTTCTTCAAGATTCAGGGGCCGGATGCCGAGAGCATTGAATTCTGTGAAATTCTGAAGTGAAACTGGAACGGCGCTGCCCCTCCGGCCCTGACAGGGCCGGAGGGGCAGCGCTGCTTTTCAGGAAAACCTTCGCAAGCTGTACGGTTCCGGGCGTTCCCGGGAGGGCTTGGGGAACCGTCGGATGGACGGCGCCGCGATGCGCCTCCCGCATGGCTTCACGCCGCTCAGCTGCGGGGGCGGCCTGCCGTCTTCCCGACAGCCTCGGCGCCCGCCCGGCCCTCCATGGGAGCGGGAAACCGATGGGGCCGTTACAGGTGCAGCACGCGCTCCCTGATTTCCTGGGTGCGGCCCTGGTTCCAGAACTGCGTGCCGATATAGCCGCAGGTGCGCCGCGCGACGTTCATCTTACTCTGGTCGCGGTTGCCGCAATTGGGGCAGACCCAGACCAGCTTGCCATCCTCATCGTCCCGGATCTCGATTTCCCCGTCGAATCCGCAGACCTGACAGTAATCCGATTTGGTGTTCAGTTCGGCATACATGATGTTGTCGTAAATGAACTTGATGACATCCAGTACGGCGTCCAGATTATGCTGCATATTGGGAACCTCCACATAGCTGATGGCCCCGCCGGTGGAGAGATCCTGGAACTGCGCCTCGAAGGCCAGCTTGGAGAAAGCGTCGATTTCCTCAGTTACATGAACATGATAGCTGTTGGTGATATAAGCCTTGTCCGTCACCCCGGGGACGATGCCGAACCGCTTCTGCAGGCATTTGGCAAATTTATAGGTGGTGGACTCCAGCGGCGTGCCGTAAATGCCGAAGCCGATGCCGGTTTCCGCTTTCCAGCGGTTGCAGGCGTCGTTCATATACCGCATGACATCCAGGGCGAAGGGCGTGGCGGAGGGGTCAGTGTGCGACTTGCCGGTCATGTAGCGGACGCACTCGTAGAGGCCGGCATACCCCAGGGAGATGGTGGAGTAGCCGCCGTAGAGCAGCTTGTCGATGGTTTCCCCCTTTTGAAGCCGGGCGCAGGCGCCGTACTGCCAGAGGATGGGCGCCGCGTCGGACAGCGTCCCCTTGAGGCGGTTGTGCCGGCACATCAGGGCGCGGTAGCAGAGCTCCAGCCGCTCATCAAAGATTTTCCAGAATTTCTCCAGATCTCCGCCGGAGGACAGGGCGACGTCCGGCAGATTGATGGTCACAACCCCCTGGTTGAAGCGGCCGTAGAACTGGTATTCGCCCTTCTCGTTTTTCCAGGGGCTCAGGTTGGAACGGCAGCCCATCACCGGGAAACAATTGCCCTCCTTGAGCTCCTTCATCTTCTTTTCAGAAATGTAATCCGGAACCAGGCGCTTTGCCGTGCATTTGGCGGCCAGCTCGGTCAGGTAGTAGTAGGGGGAATCCTCGCGGATATTGCTTTCCTCCAGGACATAGATCAGCTTGGGGAAGGCGGGAGTCACCCAGACGCCGGCCTCATTTTTGACGCCCTGGTACCGCTGCTTGAGGACTTCCTCAATGATCAGGGCCAGATCAGCGCGCTCCTGATCGGATTTTGCCTCGCCCAAATACATGAAGACTGTGACAAAAGGGGCTTGCCCGTTGGTGGTCAGCAGCGTGACGACCTGGTACTGGATGGTTTGGACGCCGCGCTGGATTTCGTCGAGCAGACGGTTTTCCACCATCCTGCCGATCAGGCTTTCCGAAACCGGTTCTCCGATGGCCTCCACCTCCGCCAGCACGGAGCGGCGGATCTTGTCGCGGCTGATCTGCACAAAGGGCGCCAGATGGGCCAGGGAGATGGACTGCCCGCCATACTGGTTGGAGGCCACTTGGGCGATAATCTGCGTGGCGATGTTGCAGGCGGTGGAGAAGCTGTGAGGCTTTTCGATCATGGTGCCGGAAATAACGGTGCCGTTCTGCAGCATGTCCTCCAGATTTACCAGGTCGCAGTTGTGCATATGCTGGGCAAAATAGTCGGAGTCATGAAAATGGATCATGCCCGCCTCGTGGGCCTCCACAATATCCTGCGGGAGCAGGATGCGGCGGGTGATGTCCTTGGAAACCTCGCCTGCCATATAATCCCGCTGGACGGAATTGACGGTCGGATTCTTGTTGGAATTTTCCTGCTTGACCTCCTCGTTGTTGCACTCGATGAGGCTGAGGATCTGATCATCCGTGGTGTTGGATTTGCGCACCAGGTTCCGGGTATAACGGTAGGTGATGTATTTTTTGGCCACCTCAAAGGCGCCGTGCGCCATGATCTGCTTTTCCACCAGATCCTGGATCTCTTCCACGCCGGGGGAACGGTTGGTTTCCCGGCACGCCAGCTCCACACGCTCGGCGATCCGCCGGATCT
>JAHZEF010000007.1:24295-24590 GCA_019422005.1 Clostridiales bacterium | reverse complement strand
CGGAAACGACGTGATTGGCTTTGGTCACAGCCTGGATGATCTTCGTGATGTCGAACACGGCTTCAGAGCCGTTGCGCTTGATGATCTTCATCGGATTCTCCTGTCCTTCGTGCGGACGCCTGGTTCGCGCCCTGTAATTGCGACCCTCTCAGGTAGGTCTATTATATCGAAAAACAGGAGGAAGTCAATGTATATTGTACGAGGCGATGCGAATTTGGCAAAATGACACAATATCTTGTGTTTTTGAGAAGAAGCTTTGGACGCCCCGGCCGCCGGCCGGAATGAGCTCAGCGTT
>JAHZEF010000007.1:21633-24285 GCA_019422005.1 Clostridiales bacterium | reverse complement strand
CCGGGTGCAGGCCCGGCGGTCCACCAGAAAGCTGGCGCCGTGGCCTGCGCCCTCCACCAGGACCAGATGGCGCTCCCCGGCGCAGGCGTCATAGGCGCGCCGGCTCATGCTGCAGGGGACGAAACGGTCGCCGGTGCCGTGGATCAGCAGCACCGGGAGCACGGTGCGCGCAACGGCCTGCACGGTGCTGCAGTCCCGGAGGCCGCAACGGGCGAACAGGCGGGAAAACAGGTCGATGCCGTACAGCAGCGGAAACGGCGGGAGGTGGTAGCGGCTTTTCATGACGTGGGCGATGATTTCCCAGGGGGAGGTAAAGCCGCAGTCGGCAATGATCCCGCGGACGGTCGGCGGCATGGGCAGATCGGAGGCCATCAGTACGGTGGAAGCCCCCATGGAGAGGCCGCCGAGGAACAGGCTCTGGCTGCTGCCGAAGCGCCGGTAGCAGTAATCAGCCCAGCTCTGGCAGTCCCTGCGCTCCAGCACGCCATAGGTCAGGTAACGCCCTTCGCTGTGGCCGTGGGAGCGCTGGTCGATCAGCAGCAGATTGAAGCCCAGCTCGTGGTAATACTGGGCGGCGCAGCTGAAATCGATACAGACCATGGAACGGTATCCGTGAAACAGCAGAATGGTACCGCGGTTTTCCTCCGCCGGAAACAGGCGTGCGGAAAGCCGCAGGCCGTCGAAACTTTCGAGGGAAATCTGCTCCGTTTCCTGCAGGGCCAGCCAGGCAATCCCCGCAAGCACCGGCTCCTGATGCCTGGCCCACGCGCTTTTTGCAATGACCTTGGGATCCCGCGGATCAAAGGCTTTCCCGCGGCGCATGGCAAAAAGCATGCAGATGTAGCTTGTCAGCAGGAAGAGAAGGAAAAGCGCCAAAACCAGATAGAGAGCAATCATTTGATTTCTCCTTTGAGTCCGGAAGGCCCGGCGGGCCGGTTCGATTTGCGGATAGTATAGCATTTTTTCGCAGAACTTGCAATTTTTCCGCAAAACGGTATACTAATAAAAAAGCTTGATTGAGGTGAAGAACCCATGTTTGAACAGACTGCGCGTATGCGCTATGAAAACAGTCCGCTGCTGGAGGTGATCTGCCAGATCCGGTTCCCAACCATTTTGTCCGTCAGCGCCAAAGAGCCGGCGGAGTTTCAGGAGGCGGTCCGCGGCGCGTTCCCCCGCTATCTGGTCCGTCAGGACCAGCCCGCGCCCAGGATGGCGGGGGTAGGGACGGCCAACCCGACGCTGCAGCCGCAGCAGCCGGTGGTCAACTATAATTTTATTTCCGCCGATAACGGATGGCGCCTGAACCTGACCAATCATTTTATCGCCCTAACCTGCCAGAATTATACCGGCTGGGAAGAATTCGCGCGGATGCTGGATCAGCCCCTGGCCCAGTTTATCCGGATTTACCAGCCGGCTTTTTTTGAGCGGGTGGGGCTGCGCTATATGAACGCCGTTTCCCGCGCCGCGCTGGGCCTGGAGGGGACGCCCTGGAAAGAATTGATCGCCCCGGCGTATTTGGGGCTGCTGGATCAGGAGGATGTGCAGGAGACAGCCGTCACGCGCTGCACGCAGGATGTGGAGATGGGGCTGGCCGGAGGGTGCCGTCTGAAGCTGCATTCCGGGCCGGGCATGGTACGGCGGGCCGGCAAAGCTGAGGATAAGGAAGTGAAATGGATCCTGGACCTGGATCTGTTTATGTCCGGCAATGTGCCGGTGAAGCAGGCGGCCCCGGCCCTGCAGATGCTGCATATGCACTCCACGCCGATTTTCCGCAGCGCCCTGAGCGATACGCTTTATGATGCGCTGGGGCCTTCGCCGGTGTAAAAACCGCCGTGCGGAAGTCCGGTGAAGTGTTCGGATGCCGGTGCGGAGGCTGGTTTCCTGCAGACACCGGGCGGGCGCCGGCGCGGGATGCCGCATCCTGCCGCGTCCCGCGGAAAAACACCCGGCGCGCCCCGCTGAGAGGCGCCGGGTGTTTTGTATGGCCCGGGAGGGGGCCTTCCGGAAGACCGGAGCGGCGGTTCCGCTGAGAACCCTGCTTCAGCGCCGGCCCGGATGGCGCGGCCCGGCGGAGAGGTGCAGAATTTCCCGGGCTTTCCGCAGGGTCAGGCGGTAAAGCAGATAGAAGAAGGCGCTGAATGCCAGCACCAGAAGGGCACAGTTACCGAGGCCCGCCGCCTCGCTGGCGGTGATGGCCGCCGGGTCGCCGTTGAAGTACAGGATCATGGTATAGAAGGCAAGGATCAGAACGGTGCCGATGGCGATGGGGACGCCCCAGACGCGGCTGAGCTGGCCGCGGATGCAGCGGCGCAGATAAGCGCCGGAGGCTCCGAGCTTCCGCAGATCTTCATAGACCTGCGCCGAGGCCAGGGCCAGGGTCATGGAACGGGTGTATGCGATGACGATGACGGCTGCAAAGCAGAGAATGGCGATGAAAATGAACAGCATCAGGAATACGGCCGTGGTCTTGACAAAGTCCGCCTGATCCAGCACCCGGAACTGGGGCATGTATTGCCAGTACATCCGGAATGCCGAACTGTCCCGCTGACTGTAGTCGATTTCCGGGAAGCCGTGCTCCGACAGATTTCCCGGGTCGAAGAGATAGGGCTCCCCGGCGTCCAGGCTCTGCTGCCGGCGCACGGGATCCCAGGA
>JAHZEF010000007.1:0-21562 GCA_019422005.1 Clostridiales bacterium | reverse complement strand
GCAGCCCCTGGGACATGGCGGCATAATCCTGGTCGTTCATGACGTATCGGCCGAAGAGCATCACATTCCGCAGGCCCTCCCCGGGCGTTACCGACAGGGTTTTGCCGGTAATGGGGTTGGTCAGCAGCGTGGCACCGCCCCCGAATACCCCCTGCCCGCTGCCGTCGGCATCGAAAATGCCTGCCACAACGCCGGGCGGAAGGTCCAGGGATTCCCCGGTCAGGGCTTCATAGGAGGATTCGGAGAGAAACAGGTCGGATGCCAGCAGCTCCCGGTATTGGGCGTCCCAGGTGGTGCCCAGGACGCCCTCTGTCTCCACATGCTCATAGCCGTCGGTACCCAGCCGGATCATGGGAGCCTGGGCCCAGGAGGTAATGGTTACGCCGTACTGCTCTGCCAGAGCGCGAACCTCCGCCTCCCCGGGGATATCCTGATCGGCCCGCCAGTGATAGGCGTAGTCCGTCGGCCGCTGCCGGAAGCTCATGACGGAACCGGTGCCCAGCATGGGCGTGTAGAACGCCGCGAAGTAGGAACCGGCGATGAGCACGGTTATGACCAGCATATTGCGTACCGTCTGCCTGCCCTGGAATTTCATCATGCTGGTGGAAATGATGTTGTGATAGCGGCCCTTCCCGCGGCGGCTCCAGCCGTTGACCACCGTGTGCAGCAGAACCATGTAAAGGCCTGCCACCAGCGGCGCGTAGAAAATGGCGCTGAAGCCTTCCGGCGGATACCAGTGCAGGACCGTGACACAGAAGCCGGGCACCAAATATCCCAGAAGGCCGCCGGCGGCCATCAGCAGAATGCCTGCCCAGCCGTACCAGTGCCGGACAGCGTGGATGGGCTCCGATTTCCGGGACTCGTTGACGATGTCGATGATATTGGTGCGGCGGATAAAGCGGGAGCCGGAGAAAAAGAGCATCAGGATGACAAACAGTGAAAAGGCCAGGGCGATCAGATAGGCCTGCGGGTCGAACGACAGGGCCATTTCCTGGGTATCCACCACGCACAGGCGGAAAATCTGCCACAGCCCCCAGGCCAGCGGTGTGCCCAGGAGCGCGCCGGCGGCGCAGGAGCCCAGGGAGATTACCGCCAATTCCCGGTACAGCGTTCGGCGCAGCGTGGGCCGGGAGGCGCCCAGTGCCAGGAATACGCCGGTTTCCCGGGACTTGGAGCGGAAAAAGAGGCCGGAAGCATACAGGGTGAATACAGCGCAGCCCAGGACTGCCAGCGCAAAGATCATCATCACCTGTTTGCGGGAATCGCCGCCCTCCGGCAGGACGGAGAGCACCGTGGGCGAGCGCATCATGGTGACATAGGCGGTGATCAGAAGCACGGAAAAAAAGCAGCATCCGCACAGCAGACGGTAGTTTTTCCGGTTCCGCCGCCGCAGCGTGCGGGAGACGTCTTCAAGCGTTTGCATCGTCGGCACCTCCGCTCATGCGTTTGATGGCGGCCAGCAGCTGATCCTGGAAAGCGCTTCTGCCGCCGCTGCGGGCCAGCGTATCGTATACAACGCCGTCCTGCAGCAGAACCACCCGGTCGCAGAAGGAGGCGGCGAAGCTGTCGTGCGTGACCATGAAGATGGTGGCGCCCAGTTCGCGCCGGGCCTGTTCAAAGGCCTCGATGACCGCGCGGCTGGATTTGGAATCCAGGTTGCCTGTGGGCTCGTCGGCCAGGATGAGCTGCGGCTCGTTGATGAGCGCGCGGGCTACGGCGGTGCGCTGTTTTTCGCCGCCGGAGATCTCGGCGGGGTACTTCTGCCGGATGGCGGTGATGCCGAAGGTTTTGCAGAGCAGGTCGGCGCGCTCCTCCGCAGACTTGTCCACCCGGCCTGCCAGGATGCGCGGAAGAAGAATATTGTCCCGGACGGTCAGGCCGTCCAGCAGCATATAGTCCTGAAATACGAACCCCAGCTTCTGGTTCCGAATCCGGGCCAGGGCGTTTTCATCCATGGCGGAAAGGGCCTGGCCGCCCAGGGTGATCTGCCCGCCGTCAAAGGGGATGTAGCAGGAAATGCAGTTGAGCAGCGTGGTTTTTCCGGAGCCGGAAGGGCCCATCACGGCTACAAATTCTCCCTGCGCCACGGTCAGGTCCACGCCCTTGAGAACCTCATAGCGGGCTTTGCCCGTCTGATAGGCTTTGCGGAGCGACTGAACAGTTAACATACAAATCTTCCTTTCCAGAGATCCGGCGGATCAAGCGCCCGGAGCCGGACGGCCAGGGCCGGCGACCGGCAGATACGCGGGGTAAAAGGCGCAGGATCCATAATTGGGGATGTTTGGGGGAGCCGGGTTCGGCAGAAGGCCGGAGGCAGGGCCGGCGCCGCCAGGGCGCGGCAGCCCGGGCCGGTGCGCAGCCGGGGCGCCTGAACGGCTTTGCTGCGCTCCCCACTGCCGGTCTATCTTACCGCGCGGCGGCTCCGGCTGCGCACTGTTCCGGCAAAACTGGCAGCTTTGCCGTCAAGTTCTGCATGCGGCCTGCGTGTGTTGTAAAATTCGGCGCGTTTTCGGTCAAATTCGGAGCTTCCGCAGTTGATGCGGCCGGCGGCGCATATTATAATAACGTCTGATGGATGAAACGGCGGAGCGGGGTGGAAGAATGCTGCGGATTGGGATCTGCGACGATGAAGCGGCCAGCCGGGATTGCCTGCGGCTGGCGATACAGAAGCTGCTGCGTCAGGATGACGGAGCTTATTTTGAGTTCTCCTCCGGAGAAGGCGCGGCGGCCTGGGCGAGAAAGCATCAGGGAGAACTGGACGTGCTGATTCTGATCTTTGTGACCGGATATGCCGACTATGTCTTTGACGGCTATCAGGCGGGCGCGCTGGGGTACCTGATGAAGCCGGTGGCGCCGGAACAGCTGGCAGGGGTTCTGGAGCGGGCGCGGCAGAAGCTGGAGCAGCGGGCGCCGGAGCTGTATGTGCTCCGCAACGCCGACGGTATTTACCGCCTGCCGAAGCGGGAGATCCGGTATGTATACAGCGACCGGCGGATTGTGACCGTGGTGACCGCGCAGCGGGAATACCCGTTTTATGCCAGGCTGGACGATGTGGCGCAGGATCTGGGCGCGGATTTTGTGCGGATTCACCAGCGGTATCTGGTCAATGCGCGGGCAGTAAGCGCAGTGGAGGGCGGCGAGGTGGCGGTGGGAGAGACCAGGCTTCCGGTGAGCCGCAGCTGCAGGGCGGAGGCCATGATGCGCCTGGCCCGCGCCATGACGGAGTAAGGGCCGTGCAGGGGTTCGGATGGAGCGCGGCTGCTGCGGTACGGACGGCCGCCGCCGTTTTGCTCATGTTTCTCTGGTTTGTGAGCGCCGTCCTGATGGGCCGGACGCTGGACCGGTTCCTGCCCAGGCGGAACAGCCGCTTTCTCCGGTTCTGCCTGCTGCTGGTTCTGATGTTTTCCGCCGGCGGGCCCTACTGGATCGGCGACGGAAATTCCCTGTATCTGCTGCCGTTTTTCTTTGCGGCGTTTCTGATCTGCTGCGAGGGGCCTGCCCTGGCACGGCTGACCACGGCCGCGGTTTTGTACTCCCTGCTGATTTCGGTGGGGATGATGATCGATTCCGCCCCGGCCTGGATTGCCGGGCTGCGGAGAAGCCTGGCGTTGGATTTCCTGAAGCTGGCGTGCTGGGCGGCCATTCTGCTGTTTGTCCGCCGGATGTGGGCGCTGATGGGCATGCTGTCCCTGGCTCCGCTGTTTGCGCAGCTGGCGTTTGTCATCGGCCTGGGGGACTGGTATGAGCTGGGCAGGGAAGCGACCGGGGTTGTAACGCGGTTTGCTTATCTGATTCTTCCGTTTGTGGCGCTGTCTGACCTGGCTCTGCTGTATGCGATGATGACGCTTTCCGAGTATGAGCGGCTGTCCCGGGAGCGGCAGATGACCGAGCTGAGCCGCAGCTACTATGCGCAGCTGGAGCAGCAGCAGCGGCAGGTGCGCCGGCTGCGCCATGACATGGCCAACCATCTGGAGACACTCTCCGGCCTGCCGGACGGGGAACGGGACGGCTACCTGAAGCAGCTGCTGGACAGCCCGGCTCTGAAGCCGGGAAAAACGTTCAGCAGAAACCGCGTGGCCAATGTGGTGCTGGCGGCCAAGGCTGCGCAGGCGGAGCTGGATGAAACGGCGCTGGATCTGGAAGTATCCCTTCCGGAACGGCTTCCGGTGGAAGAAATGGATTTATGCACGCTGCTGAGCAACGCCATGGACAATGCCCTGGAGGCCTGCCGGAAGCTGCCGGCGGCCGGCAGACGGATTACGGTGCGCCTCCGGGCGGACAAAGGGATGCTGGTTTTGCGGATGGAAAATCCATGCGCCGGCCCGGTTCGGCGCGCGGGCCGGCGGCTGCTGACCAGCAAGCCCGATGCGGACAATCACGGGATCGGCACGGAAAGCATCCGGAGCGTGGTGCGGAAATACGGCGGCTCTGTGGAATTTTCGCAGCGGGAGGGCGTCTTCGAGGTGCTGCTGTACCTTCCCCTGAAGCCGGGGCCGGATCGGCAGGATGGCGGGGGATAGGGGACGCGCCGCCCCCCTGCCTCAGGGCGCTCCGGAACCGGCGCAGTGAAAAGTGAAAAAAACCCCCGGGAACGAAAAGCCGTTCCCGGGGGTTTCCTGCAGAGCCGCGTGTCATCGGTCCCATTTTTCGATCAGCGCGCGGATTTGATCGGCAAATTTGCCCAGATCCTTGTTGGCGCCGCCGCGATTGTGCTCCACCACCTCCAGCAGTTTCTGCGCCGTCTGTTCCAGACGGCGGAAGGCGGGGGAAGCGGCGCCGGCGGCCGCCCTGGCCGGACTCTGCCGCACCGGCGGCAGGCCGGGCTCCAGCAGGCGGTTTTCAATCAGGTCGTAGACCTCTCCGTGGTTGGGCGCGTGGGCGGGGATTTTGTGTTCCCGCAGCAGCTGCGCAAAGTGCTCTGCAACCTCCGCCTGCCCATGGACCACGAAGGCCTGCCGCGGCGCAGGGTTGAAATTCTGCGCCCACGCCAGCAGATGCGGCTGGTCTGCATGGGAAGAAAGGCCATGGAAATTGACGATCCGGGCGTTGACTGCGATTTCCTCGCCGAACAGACGGACGGATCCGGCGCCGTCCAGCAGGGCGCGGCCCAGCGTACCCTCGGCCTGATAGCCGACAAACACCACTGCGCACTCCCGGCGCCAGAGGTTATGTTTCAGGTGGTGCCGGATCCGCCCGGCGTCGCACATGCCGGCAGCCGAAAGAATGACCTTGGGCGTCCGGTCGTCATTGAGCGCGCGGGATTCCTCGCTGCCGGTGATCAGGCGCAGATTGGAGAAGGTGAACAGATCCCGCTCCCGGATGGCGGCCAGCGCCTCGTCGTCCAGGTACCCGGTGAGATCGCCGGAGTAAATTCGGGTGGCCTCATTGGCCAGCGGGCTGTCGACACAGACCTGAAAGTCCGGAATGCTCCGTACCAGCCCCTGCTCCTTCATTTCCCGCATGAAGTACAGAAGCTCCTGGGTGCGGCCGACGGCGAAGGCGGGGATGATGACGTTGCCGCCGTTTCCCAGCGTTTCATCGATCAATTTGGCCAGCGCGCCGGTATAGCTGACCGGCGGCTCGTGCACCCGGTCGCCGTAGGTGCTTTCCGTAACGAGGAAGTCTGCGCCGAAGACAGGCTGCGGGTCGCGGATAATCGGCTGGCCGACGTTGCCGAGGTCGCCTGTGAAGACAAGCTTTCTGGACGTGCCGTTTTCCGTCAGCCAAAGCTCCACGCTGGCCGATCCCAGAAGGTGCCCGGCGTCGGTGAAGCGGGCGGTGATGTGGTCGTCAATCCGGACTTCACGGCTGTATTCACAGGGCACCACCAGCTCCAGGGCGGCCTCCGCATCTGCAAGGCTGTAAAGCGGCTCCACGGCGGGGGCGCCGGCCCGGCGGCCCTTTTGGTTTTTCCACCTGGCGTCGCTTTCCTGAATGTGCGCGGAGTCGCGCAGCATGATGCCCATCAGCTGGGCGGTGACGCGCGTGCAGTAGATCTTCCCGCGGAACCCCTGCCTGACCAGCAGGGGAATCCGCCCCGTGTGGTCGATGTGGGCATGGGTGACGATCACGTCGTCGATCAGACTGGGGACGAATTCCAGATCCCCGTTGTTCCATTCGTCCCGGCCCTGCTGCAGGCCGCAGTCGACGAGAAGCTTCCGGCCTCCGCAGGCAACGCAGTGGCAGCTGCCGGTGACCGCTTTGGCTGCGCCGTAAAATGTCAGTTTCATACAGAGTCCTCCCTGGTCGTTTGGTTTGGCCCTCTCTTTCTATCATACTACATTTCACAAAAAATAAAAGCCCGGCGGCAGAATTGCCGCCGGGCAAAATTCAGGGGTCTTCCGCAAGGAACCGGGCGAAAGCGCGGGACGTCCCGGCAAGGAACTGCCCCCAGCGCTCCGGGTTTAAAAAGGGATTGGGGCCGCCGGGATCCTCTGCCATACGTGCCCGGTCCGCCAGAAGCGGCGTTTGGGCGGTGTGATTCCCCAGCAGGAGATCCACATGCTCGGATGAAAGCCGGGTCAGGCCGTCGGCAAACGCTTCCCGCATGCCGGAAAGCCCGTGACGGTTCAGATAGGCACGGGAGAGGGTGTTGAAGCCCACACCCCCGTGCATCCCTGCAATATAAGTGCCGGAACCGTCCTGCACGGTGATGAAGACCGCCAGCGTACCGGGCGTGTGGCCCGGCGCTGCACGGACCCGCAGGGTGGTGCGGCCCAGCGTGAGCGTGTCGTTGTCCTGCAGCTCCACGTCCGGGGAAAGAGGCAGGCGGGGCATGGCGGATGGCAGTCTGCGAACACAAGCCCGGGGCGTTCGCGCATCATTTGCGCGTCGGCGGCGCCGATGCAGAGCACGGCGCCGGACAGCTCCTTTAAAAGGCACGTGGCGCCGAGATGGTCGAAGTGCGCATGGGTGTGCACGATCATCCGGATGTCTGAAGGCCGGAACCCCAGCCGCCAGATGTTGTGGATCAGCCATGCCTGCATTTCCGGGTAGCCGCTGTCCAGCAGCAGCAGCCCGTCGCCGGTGTCAATCAGGTGGATGCCCACATGGTCGTCGCCCACGTAATAGAGATTGCCGAGAATCCGGAAGGGCGTGACGCCGTGCAGGTGCGGACAGGCGTAAAGGTGCGCGTCCCCGCGCAGCGGCGGAGCCGGAGGGGGCGGCCCGCTCATGCGTTGACCGCCGTTTCCTGCTGCCGCAGGAAGCCCAGTTCAAAGCCTTCCACAGCGGCGTCCAGGTGGCGCGCCAAAATCAGCTTGGCGTTTTTTTTGTCCCCCTGCTCCAAAAATTCCAGCACCTGCCGGTGATGATAGACGTTTTCATTCCGCATGGCGACCACATTGCGGGACTGATAGATGCAGAGCTTGACTTCTTTTCCGATGGTGTGGTACAGCTTCGAGAGCCTGGAACTGCCGGCGGCGTCCACCAGGGCGGCGTGAAACTCGAAATCGGCTGCAACATATTCCTTCCAGTCGCGGCTGATATCCGTGCGCTCCAGCCGCAGCAGCGCCGTGCGCAGGCTGTCGGTGATGCCGGCGGCCTGTCCGATGCCGTCGATGGCTTCCAGCTCGAACAGCCGGCGCAGATGGAAAATTTCCCGGACGTCCTCTGCGGTGATGCGTTTGACATAGACGCCCTTGTTGGCGACCTTTACCAGAAGGCCGTCGGAAATCAGGTATGTGACGGCCTCCCGGAGCGTATTGCGGCTGACGCCGTATTTTTTTGTCAGTTCTGCTTCCGTTATTTTCTCACCGGGCGCAAAGTGAAAGGAAAAGATGTCCTGTTCCAGTGTGTCGTAGACGGCGTCCACAACGGAAACGGTTTTGAGTCGGATATCACCCATACTGCGCACTCCCAAAACAATGAAACTCGGCACCGGCCCCCCGCCGCCTCCGGCGGGGCGGGCGTTCCTCCTGGATCTGGAACTAGTATAATTCATCTGCATGGGAAAGTCACGTAGCAAAATAGCAAGATTTTCACAGGAAAAATTGTTCAACAATCCTACTTGACTACAATATGGAAGCTGTTGTAAGGTAAGCTTAGACTTCAGGAAGCCCAAGGGGTCAGATCAAGAAGGAGGAACTATCATGAAAAAGGCAATTGCGCTGATACTGGCGGCGATTCTGCTTCTCGGCCTGCTGGCCGGATGCACGCCCAAAGCCAATCCAACCGACAGTGGCAACCGCTCCGATGATCCCGGCGAAGCATCCCGGAACGACGGAGGGGCGGAGGACTCAGGCCGGAATCAGGATTTGAGCATCCTGTGGTCTTCCGGCGGAAACGGGGAATACGTCAATTACACCGTGGACTACCTGACTGAAACGTATGGACTGGATGTGGAGATCGAATACAATGCGAAGGCGCATGAGGTTCTGCAGCCGCAGATCATCGCGGGCAATCCACCGGATGTCGTCATGGTGCAGCACAGCTTTTTCAATTACTATGAGGCGATTCAGGCGGGCGCTTTCACAGCTGTCAACGATTATCTGGATCTGCCGGTCAACGGTTCGGACAAAACGGTGCGGGAGGTGGCCAACAGCGACATCATCGACTCCACCAGCGTGGACGGGAAAACCTATCTGCTGATGTCCAACATGAATGTCAACGGCATTTACTACGACAAGGCCATGTTTGACGAGCACGGCTGGGAGGTGCCCCGGACCTGGGACGAGTTCCTGTCGCTGTGCGAGGAAATCAAAACGACAACAGATATCGCTCCATTTGCCTATCCCGGCATGTATCCCTACTACCTGAACTGCTTTGTATTCCCGCAGCTGTGTACGCTGGGGAACGGAACCGAGACGTTCCGGGAGTTCAACAATATGGCGGAAGGGTTCTGGGTTTCCGAGCCGGTCCGGGAAACCTTTGAGCGGATCGAGTACATGCGGGATCACGGCTATTTCCTGGACGGGCTGATTTCCCTGAGCCACACGGAGACGCAGATGGAATTCATCAACGGGCGCGTCGCCATGCTGGCCTGCGGCTCCTGGCTGGAAAACGAGATGGCCGGCAACTGGCCGGACGGCTTCGAGCTGGCCTATATGGAGACGCCGGCGGGCGACGCAGCGGACGACGAAACGTATGTGGTCGTGACCGGAAATATGTTTGCATTCCCCTCCGCGGCGGAAAACAAGGACTGGATCGGCGAGTTCCTGCAGACCTATTACTCGGCGGACAGCGCCGCCGCCGTGACCAGGGACTGCGGCGTTGTGATCTCCCCGGAAATGGTGGTGGAGCAGGCGGAAATCCGCAGCGCGCTCTCCCCGTCGGTGGTGGAGTCCTATGAGTCTGCCAACGCAAACACCAAGCTGTACCTGCTGGCCTCGCTCTGGTATCCGGAATTCTGGACCGATTATCAGAATACGGTGACCGCCCTCGTGTCCGGCGAGATTGACGCGGAGACGTTCTGCCGGACGGTGGAGGCGTATGCGGCAGAGATCCGCGCCGACGAGAACACGGTCAAGTACAGTGTGGGATAACCGCATGCCGGCCCGTCCGGCTGATCGGGGACGGGCCGGCGGATTCCGGGAGGTGAGGGGATGATCAGGATCAGACGGCCTGCGCCCGCCGGACGGAACCGTCCGGTGCTGCAGGCGGGAAGGGCGGAACGGTCCAGGCGGCTGTTTCTGGCGGCGTTTGTGATCCCGCCGCTAATGCTGTATGGGATTTTTTATCTCTGGCCGTTTCTCTATGCATTTTATATCAGCCTGTTCCGGTGGTCCGGGTACAGCAATGAAATGACCTTCTGCGGGCTGGAAAACTTCGCAGAGGCGTTTCAGGACAAGATTGTCTGGACCGGGATGAAAAACAATCTGTTTTTCCTGTTTTGGAGCACCTTGATTATTTTTGTGCTTTCCCTGTTTTTTGCGGTCTGCGTGACGCGGCTGAAGGTGAAGCATCCGAACTTCTTCCGCGTCGTCTACTTCTTCCCCAACACCCTCTCCATCATCGTAGTCGGCGTGCTCTGGATGTTTCTGTACAACCCGTCCTTCGGGCTGCTGAACGCCGTGCTGAACGCGCTGGGGCTGGGCGGGCTGATCCAGGACTGGCTGGGAGACCGCAGCGTGGTCATGCCGGCGCTGGTAGCGCCGCAGGCCTGGATGTATATTGGATTCTATATGGTCATGTTCATTGCCGCGATCCAGAATGTGCCGGAGGATTACTATGAGGCCGCCACGCTGGACGGGGCCGGGCAGTGGCGTCAGTTTTTCTGCATCACCATACCGCTGATCTGGAGTACGCTGCGCACGGCGCTGGTCTTTTTCGTGGTCAACGCCTTCGCCAGGACCTTCGCCCTGGTATATGTGGTGACGGAGGGAGGGCCGAACCGGGCGTCGGAACTGATGACGACCTATCTCTATGAGCAGGCGTTCACCAACGGAAAATTCGGTTACGGCTCGGCCATCGGCGTCATCCTGTTTGCCGTGGTCTGCGTGATCAGCCTGACGATTTACAAGCTGACCGAGCGGGAAGCTGTGGAGCTGTGAAGGGGGAAGCCAATGAAGCGCCTGAAATCCGGGAACGCAGGTTCCCTTTTGGGAAACGGCCTGATCAAGCTGCTGATGTACCTGTATGCCGTGGTTGTTATTTTCCCCATGGCCTGGTCGATTGTCTCGGCCTTTAAAAGCACCAGGGAATTCTATGCAGATGTCTGGGCGCTGCCCCAGACATGGAGTTTCCAGAACTTTGTAACGGCCTGGAATACGGCGGATATCGGAAAGAATGTGCTGAACAGCGTGCTGATTGTGGGCGCCAGCGTTGCGCTGACCATGGTGCTGTCGGCCATGATTGCCTATGCCGTTGCCAGATTCCGCTTCCCGGGCGGAAAAATGGTGGGAAAGCTCTTTATCATGGGGCTGTTTGTCCCCCTGGTTCTGGGAACCATTCCTGAATTTCTGATTCTGCAGAAATTGGGGCTGTATGACAAACGGATCGGCCTGGTTCTGGTATACACGGCGTATTCCATGCCGCTGTCGGTCTTTATCATGATGGGGATCTATGAAACCATTCCCTCCGCGTTTTCAGAGGCGGCCATGCTGGACGGCTGCGGGCATTTCGGCGTGTTCTTCCGCGTGATGATGCCGCTGTCCAAATCCGGCCTGGTGACCATCAGCATTTTCAATTTCCTCTGGGAATGGAACGACTATATCTATGCCATGACCTTCCTGCCGTCGGCGGAGAACCGGACGCTGCCGGTGGGGATGATCAAGCTGACCAGCATGGCCATGTACCAGACCGACTGGGGCGCTCTGTTTGCAGGGCTGGTGATTGTGACGGTTCCCTCCGTCATCATTTACGCCGTCTTTCAGAACCAGCTGCAGCAGGGAATGTCGTCCGGCGGCATCAAGGGGTAGCGGGATGCGGCAGATTAGTGTGCCCGGGCAGGCGCTGCGGGCGGATCTGATACGGCTGCTGCGGCCGCTGGGCGTGCGCGAAGCGGACGCGGCGGCGGTAGCGGACGCCCTGATTCAGGCGGAGCAATGGGGCGTCGCTTCCCACGGCGTGATGCGCGTGGAGCGCTATGTGCGGTGCCTCCGCTCCGGAGGGATCCGCGCGGACGCCCCGTTTGAACGGATCCGGCAGCATGGCGGATGGGTTTTGGCCACAGCCAACGGAGGGCTGGGAATCCCGGCGAGCATGCGTGCGGCGGAACTGGCCGTCTCGCTGGCCAGGGAGTACGGCGTCGGCGCGGTCAGCGTCCGGGAGAGCCATCACAACGGCGCGGAGGGCGTGTACAGCAGCTATATGGCGGGGCAGGGGATGCTCGGCCTCGCCATGAGTACGGGCAATGCGATCATGGCGGCCGCCGGAGGCGCCGAGGCTGTGATCGGCAACAACCCGTTTTCCTATGCGGCGCCGGCCGGACGGTACGGAACCGTGATGATGGATGCGGCCATGAGCGCGGTGGCCGACGGAAAGGTGCAGCTGGCCCGGGCGGCGGGCCGGCAGCTGGAGCCGGGTTGTATTCTGGACGCCGGGGGACGCCCCAGCACGTCGCCGGAGGACTATTTCAACGGGGGCGTGCTGCTGCCGTTCGGCGCGCACAAGGGATACGGGCTGGCCGTGATGGTGGAGTGCCTGGCGGGCATTTTGTCCGGCGCGGCCCTGACCACGGAGATTGATTCATGGAATGAAAGGCCGGACAGGTCCGGCGGCACGGGGCATCTCCTGCTGGCGTTTGACATTTCCGGGATCATGCCGCCGGAAGCGTTTGACCGGCGGATGGAACAGCTGATTGCGCGCCTGAAAGGGTCCAGACGCGCGGAGGGCGTGCAGGAGATTTATTTTCCGGGCGAGCTGGAACAGCGGCGGCAGAAGGAAGCCGGCGGCCGGGTGCTGCTGGCGCCGCCCGCCGCAGAGGCGCTGCGGCGGGCAGCGTCGCACGCCGGCGTCGTGCTGCAGTGCCTGCCGGAAAAGGAAGGATGGGACGGATATTGAGCCGATTGGAACAATTACAGGAAAAGCTGCGGAGGAGGAGCCCGGTGCTGGCCACGACCATTGCCAATCTGGCGTGGTCAGGCCTGATACAGAAAGCGGCGTCGTATCCCATCGACCTGATGATTCTGGATCTGGAGCACGGGACGCTGTCCGTGGAGTCGGCGGAGGAGCTGCTGCGCGTCTGCAGGCTCTGTGACCTGCCTGCGGCCGTCCGGGTGCCGGATACCGTCCCGCATCTGATTTCCAAGGCGCTGGACATGGGGGCGGACGGCGTTCTGCTGCCCAGGGTGGAGCGCGTGGAACAGGTGGAGCTGGCGATCCGCGCGGCCCGGTATTATCCGGCGGGCAGAAAGGGGTGCGGGGGATTTTCCAATTTCCGGCCGGAGGATCACGGCAGCGTCATGCAGTACAATGGGAACCGCCTGCTGTTTCTCCAGATGGAATCCAGGGAGGGCCTGGAGGCGCTGCCGCAGATTCTGGGCCGGTTCCGGACGGAACTGTCCGGCGTGGTCATCGGGCCGTACGATGCGTCGATTATGCTGGAAACGCCGCTGGAGATTGAAAGCGGGGAAATGACGGCGTTTATCCGCCGGGTGTTTGCGCACTGTGCGGAGTCCGGGATTTCCTGCGGCAGCTTCGTGGATCATGCGGGGCTGCTGCAGCGGTATCTGGAATTGGGGGCAAATATTTTTTGGACCGGAACGGAGCTTTCGCTTCTGGACGGCGCGTATCACAGCCTGTGCCAGCGTTTCCGGCAGACAGTTTTGGAGGGAAAATAATGGCTTGCTTGCTGGGCGTTTATGCGTATGAGCTGCCGGAACGGATCACCGGAGGGATCGGCGGCGTCCGCCTGGAACGGATTTCGGAGGAGCCGGCATCCTTCCGCCGGTATCCCGCGGCCGACCGGGTGGATGTCCTGATTGCGCGCCAGGGCGCTGTCAACGAAATGCTCCAGGCGTTTCCCAATGTGCGCTGGCTGCAGCTGCTGAACGCAGGGTTTGAAAAGGTGGATCTGGAACAGCTCCGCTCCCGGGGGATTGTGTTCACCAATGCGCGGAGCGTATACTGCTCCACCATTGCTGAAGACGTCATGGCGAAGATCCTGATTTTGAGCCGGAACTATCTGCGGCATTTTGCAGATCAGCAGCGGCATTTCTGGCCCGACGACGCGCAGCTTCCGAACGGCAATCTGGATCTGGCTGGACGGACGCTGGGGATCCTGGGGGCGGGGGCCATTGGACGGGAGGTCGCCCTGCGGGCCGGATGCTTCGGCATGACGGTACGGGGCTACGATCCCTACCGCAGCGCGCAGGAGGGCTTTGCATCGGTCTGCCGGAATGAAGAAGGGCTGAAGCGGCTGCTGCAGGAGAGCGACTTTATTGTGACCAGCCTGCCGGTGACGGAAGAGACGAAACACATGATCAATGCCCGGACGCTGGCGCTGATGCGGCCCACCGCGTTCCTCATCAACGTGGCCCGCGGCGAAATCATCGAGGAAGCGGCGCTGATCCGGGCGCTGAACCAGGGGAGGATCCGGGGGGCGGCGCTGGACGTCGCCGAAACGGAACCGCTGCCGGCAGACAGCCCGCTCTGGACGGCGGAGCGCCTTGTCATCACCCCGCACCGTGCGGCTTACGGGGACGGCATGCAGGCGCGGATGTGCGGGCTGATTGAGCGCAATCTCCGGCATTATCTGGCGGGGGAACCGCTGGAGGACCGGATCCTCTGAGCGGCGCCGGGAGCCGGGGGGCGGAAGGGGAAGCCCGCGCGGAACCGGGCTGGAAGGCGGCATGCGCGCCGGAGCGGGCGCATGCCCCGCTCCGGCGGAGCCTCCCGGCCGCAGGCAGTGCGCAAAGCCCCCGGTTCCCATCCTGGGAACCGGGGGCTTTGACCGCGCGGCGGCGGCCGTTTTCGGGCGGGGAATCCGCGGCGCGTCCGGTTATTTGGTGCTGCCGGAGGCGGCGGGAGCCGGGGGATCGATGGGGAATGTCCAGCCCATGGAATCCGCTTTCAGGCCCCACTGGATGCCGGACAGATCGTCGTACAGCTTCTGGGCGAAAGGCCCGATTTCACCGCCGTGAATGGAATATTCTTTTCCCTGATAGGCCAGCGCGCCGATGGGGGAGATGATCGCGGCGGTGCCGATGCCCCAGGCCTCTTCCAGCGTGCCGTTCTCGCAGGCGCTGACAAGCTCGTCGATGCTGATCAGGCGTTCGGATACGGCGATGCCCTGGCTGGCCAGGAGCTCGATGGCGCTCTTGCGGGTGATGCCCGGCAGGATGGAACCGCTGAGCTTCGGCGTGATGACCTCTCCGGCGATTTTGAACATCACATTCATGGCGCCGACCTCTTCAATGTATCTGCGCTCCACGCCGTCCAGCCACAGCACCTGGGAGTATCCCTTGGCCTCTGCCCGGTCGCCGGCCCGGGTGGAGGCGGCGTAGTTGCCGCCGCACTTGGCTTCGCCGGTACCGCCGCGGACTGCGCGGACGTCCTCGTCTTCAATCATGATCTTCACCGGGGTCAGGCCGTTTTCAAAGTAACTGGCCACCGGGGAGGCGATGAGGACGTAGGAAACCTCCTTGATGGCGTGCAGCGCCAGGTTGGGCTCTGTGGCGATCATGAACGGCCGCAGATACAGGGACGTACCGGGGGCGGAGGGGACCCAGCTCTGCTCCAGTTCCACAAACGTGCGCAGCGCCTCCAGGCCCAGTTCCTCATCCATGGTGGGGAGCGCCATGCGCCGGGCGGAGTTGTTCATGCGGCGCACGTTCTCCAGCGGCCGGAACAGCTGCACTTTGCCGTCCGGACGGCGATATGCCTTGAGGCCTTCGAAAATCTCGGTGCCATAGTGCAGCACCACTGCCGCCGGATGCAGCTCCAGATTGGCAAAGGGCACGATGCGCGCGTCGTGCCAGCCGATGCCGGCGGTATAATCAATGAGGAGCATGTGGTCGGTGTAGTATTTGCCGAAGCCCAGCCTGCTCTCGTCGGGCTTGGGCTTGGGATGGGTGGTTTTGGTGATTTTAAACGCGTTCATGGTAATCATCCTTTCCTTGAGCCGTCCGTCTGGCCGGCCTCCTGATCCAAATGCAGCTTTTTGACGGCTTCCTCACGCATTTTGAACTTCTGAATTTTGCCTGCGGCGTTCATGGGGAAGCTGTCCACAAAGTCGATATAGCGCGGAACCTTGTGACGCGCCATATGGGCGCGGATAAAGTCCTTCATCTCCGCCTCGGTCATGCTTTCGCCGTCCTTGAGAATAATGCAGGCCATGATTTCCTCGCCGTACTGCTGATCCGGCACGCCGATGACCTGTACGTCGCGGACTTTGGGGCAGGTGTAGATGAATTCCTCGATCTCTTTCGGATAGATGTTTTCGCCACCGCGGATGATCATATCCTTCAGCCGGCCGGTGATGCGGTAATTGCCGTCGGCGTCCCGGGCGGCCAGGTCGCCGGTGTGGAGCCATCCGTCGGCGTCGATGGCGGCAGCGGTGGCGCCGGGCATTTTGTAGTAACCCTTCATGATGTTGTAGCCCCTGGCCACGAATTCGCCGTTGACGCCGTCGGGGCACTCCGCGCCGCTGTCCGGATCGACCACCTTGCACTCCACGTTGGCAAAGGCGCTGCCCACGGTTTCGGTGCGGACCTCCAGCGAGTCGGTGAAACTGCTCATGGTGCAGCCGGGGCTGGCCTCGGTCTGGCCATAGACGCTGACGATCTCCTTCATATTCATCACATCCGCGGCCTTGCGCATCAGATCCGCCGGGCAGTTGGAGCCGGCCATAATTCCGGTGCGGATGTGGCTGAAATCGGTTTTGGCAAAGTCCTCATGCTGCATCATGTCGATGAACATGGTTGGCACGCCGTTGAAGCAGGTGATGCGCTCCTGATGGACGCAGGCCAGGGCCGGGCGCGGGGAAAAATAGGGGAGAGGATACATGGTGGTTCCATGGGTCATGGAGGCCGTCATGGACAGCACCATGCCGCAGCAGTGGAACATCGGCACCTGGATCATCATCCGGTCGGCAGTGGAGAGATCCATATGGTCGCCGATGTATTTGCCGTTGTTGACCACGTTGTAATGGGTCAGCATGACGCCCTTGGGGAAGCCGGTGGTGCCGGAAGTGTACTGCATGTTGCAGACGTCGTGAATATCCACGGCGGCAGCCAGACGGCGGATTTCCTCGATCGGCACGTTTTCCGCCCGGGCCATGGCTTCGTCCCAGGTCAGGCAGCCGGGCTGGCGGAAGCCTACGGTGATCACATTGCGCAGGAAGGGCAGGCGGCGGGAATGGAGCGGCCGGCCCGGCTGGGTATCCCTGAGTTCCGGGCACAGTTCGTTGATGATTCCGGCGTAGTCGGAGTCCCGCCAGCCGTCGATCAGCACCAGCGTATGGGTGTCGGACTGACGGAGCAGATATTCGGCCTCGTGGATTTTATACGCAGTATTCACCGTTACGAGCACGGCGCCGATTTTGGCGGCGGCCCAGAAGGTGATGTACCACTGGGGGATATTGGTGCACCAGACGGCCACATGGCTGCCGGGACGGACGCCCATGTCCACCAGCGCCCGGGCGCACTGATCCACGTCGTCCCGGAATTCGGCGTAGGTACGGGTGTAGTCCAGCGTGGTGTACTTGAAGCAGTATTGATCCGGGAACTCTTCCACCATTTTATCCAGAACCTGCGGGAAGGTCAAGCTGATGAGATCGTCTTTTTTCCAGACGTATTTCCCGCCGTCGCGGCGGGCATTGTCGTAGAGATGGCTCTGGGCGCGGCTGGGCGTATCAAAGCGGCTCATATAGTTGACGAAATAGGAGAAGATGACCTCCATGTCCGTGATTTCCAGCATCCACTGGGGATCCCATTCCAGGGAGATAAAGCCGTCGTAATTGACGGAAGACAGCGCCAGCATCATCTGGCTGATGGGAAGGTCGCCGTCGCCGATGAGACAAAACTGGCGGCGCGCCCCGTTCTGGCGGGAGTCCTTGATATGGACGTGGCGGATATAGGCGCCCAGATTGGTAATGGTGGTTTCGGGATCCTCGCCGCAGTCGCACCAGGGATGATGCATATCCCAGAGCGCCGCCAGGCCGTCGGAGGCGAAATGGTTGAGGACGTCGCGCAGGACGGCAGTGTCGGCAAACAGGTTGACCGTTTCGATGAGCAGCGTGACGCGCCGGTCCTCCGCAGCCTGCAGTACCTGTTCCAGGCAGGCGATCACCGGCGCGGTGCTGCTTCCCAGAGGGGCGCCGGCGCGGACGCGGACGCAGGGGATACGCAGGTTGTGCGCGGTTTCGATGCAGTCGAGGATTTCGCTCCGGTTGTCCTGCAGCCTGTCGGCGTCGGACAGGTCTGCCATGGAATCCAGGCAGGGAATCTGCAGCTTCTGCTCAAACATGCGCCGGACGGTACCGGCGGCGTTGTATTTGTGGAACGGGCTGTCCTTGCGGGCAAAGGCTGCGCCGTGGATATCGTGAAGCTCGATGCCCTGCAGCCGCATCTGACAGGCGGCCCGGCAGAAATCCTCCCAGGAATAGCCCTGCCAGCCGCGGATGGAGAAGGAAAGTTTCATGGATCAGGCCTCCTCATACACGATTTTGTTCAGTGCGTTGAGATAGGCGCGGATGGCTGCGCCGATGATATCTGTGGAAATGCCCTTGCCCGAATAGAGCCTGCCGTTGGAACGGAGCTTCACCAGCGCGGAGCCCATGGCTTCCCGGCCCTCGGTGACCGTCTGGATCTGGAAATCATCCAGTTCATAGTGATGGCCGATGATCTGCTCAATGGCCAGGAACGCCGCATCCACCGGCCCGTCGCCGATGCAGATATCGGCCAGGGGCTTTCCGTCCTTCTCCAGCTGCAGATGCGCCGAGGCGGAAATCACGTTGCCGCAGTTGATCACATAGCTGACCAGGCGATACGTGGCGGGCACCTGCAGCGCCGCGCTTGCCACGATGGCGTCCAGTTCACGGGCGCCCACGTTTTTCTGCCGGGCGATGCGCACGAACTCTTCAAACACTCTGGAGAGATCCTCTTCGCTCAGATCGTAGCCCAGCTTCTTCACCGCCTTGGAAACGGCGGCGATGTCGTCGAAGCTGTTTAAGTACAGGGAAGCGGCATGTTCGCCGTCCTGGACGCCGGCGTCGAAGGGCGAAGTTTTGCTGCGTCTGGAATGGGCGATCCATCTGGCCTGCTTGATGCAGCGCTGCAGTTCCGTCACATTCAGGTCGCTGCGCAGCCCCAGGCTGTCCCCGCGCAGGCGGATCAGCTGTGCGGCGGCGTCCATGGCGGGATACTCGTCGGAAATTGCGCTGACCTTGATTTCATCAGCGCCGGCCAGCATGGCGGCGCCCGCGCAGGCTACGGCCATTCCCAGTTCGTTGCTGCAGCGGACGCCCAGCGTGACGGAACGGAGGGCGGGTACAGCGTCGTACAGCCCGGTGATAAAGGCGGAAAATTCATCCGGCAGCATGGTGCCGGCATCGTCGCAGACCGTTACGGTGGACGCGCCGGCCTCCATGGCCGCGGAGACGGCCTGCTGCAGGAAATCCGGCGCGGCGCGGGTGGCGTCGTCGGCGCAGAATTCCACGTCGGCGCACAGCGCCCTGCACGCGCGCACCAGAATGGAAATCATGGAGAGCACCATGGGGGGCTTTTTGTGGCAGAGGTACTCCATCTGTACAACGCTCATGGGGACACAAACCTGCAGACGGGGGCGGGCGGCGGCCTTCAGCGCCTCCCAGGCTTCCGCCACGCCGTTTTCAGACAGCGCGACCGGGACGCAGACGGTACTGTACTGCGCGGCGGCGGCAATGGACTTGATCAGCAGCGCGTCCGCCTGGTCGTTTTGGATCGGCGGCGTTTCAATGACGGCGGCGTGCGCCCGGTCCAGCTGCTTGGCGATCTCCAGCTTCTCGCGGAAGCTGAGGGTCTGCTCCGCCCTGGAGGCGGCCTTCAAAGACAGGTCGGAAACAAGTATTTTGCGCATGGTGTAGACTCCTTTACTGAATTTCATCGGCATACTGCCCGGCTGCGGGTACAAAAAATCCCCGAGGCCAGTCCATTGGCCTCAGGGACGAATTCCATCATTCGCGGTACCACCCTGATTGCTGCCCCGCGACGGACGCAGCCACTCAGTTTTCAAGCTCAGTCAAGCTTTCAGCCATGATAACGGGGCTTCCGGAACGCCTTACTGTCCGTTCAGGCGCTCTGCTCAGGAATGAGACTGTGACAGGCTTCCCGCGCCGGCTTACACCCCCCGCCGACTCTCTGAAGCGGAGCCGCCGCACATAATTCCTTCTGCGCATTTTGCATATGAATTTGATTGTATTTTAGCGGAACCAAGCGGAAATGTCAATGGAGCGCAGCGTATTTTCCCAACTTTGTACACAATGCCGCATGACTGCCGGGAGATTGGGCGATTCCCTGAGGGAATTTGCACAAGGCGTGCCGGCGCTGTGCAAAGCGTCCGGAATGGGGCGGCGCGGGGAAGCTCCGGGGTTTTGTGCAAAATTTGTAGTTGACGGCGGCCGGAAGCTGACGTATACTGTGTCCATAGCTGCATAACACCGCAAAGGCAATGAAGAGAAGAGTAAGCCCGGACGGCCGTCAAAGAGAGCCCCTGCCTGGTGAGAGGGGGTACGGAGGCCGCGCTGAACATGGTCCCGGAGCCGCGCACCGACTACAGGTTCTGTATAGGCTGCGACGGGTGCGCCCGTCATCGCGCAGGCGTATGCTTGTACGCCCAAAGGCCGGCTGCCGCGAGGGGCCGGTGAAGCAAGGTGGTACCACGATAGGGTTCTGTCGTCCTTGATGTCTGGCATCAGGGGCGTTTTTTATGGCAGCCGGGGCGGCGGCGGAGCCCTGCGGCCGGAGGCGGTATACAAAATTATGGAAGGAGCGTTTTGCATGCGCGATCCCATTATTCAGATCCAGGGGATGACAAAGCGGTTTGGAACCGGCGAAGCCGCAGTTACGGCGCTGGAGCAGATTGACCTGGAAATCGGCCGCGGGGAGATCTTCGGCATCATCGGCCTGTCCGGCGCCGGAAAGAGCACGCTGGTCCGCTGCATGAATTTGCTGGAACGCCCCACGGAGGGGCGGGTGATCGTGGATGGCAGAGAGCTGACGGGTTTGACGGAGCGGCAGCTGCGCGAGGCCCGTCAGACCATCGGCATGATCTTCCAGGGCTTTCATCTGCTGATGCAGCGGACGGCGCTGGACAATGTGACCTTTCCGCTGGAACTGGCCGGTACGCCGCGGCGCAGGGCCCGAAAGCGGGCGCAGGAGCTTCTGGAGATTGTCGGCCTGGGGGACCGGGCCGGCGCGTATCCGGCGCAGCTGTCCGGCGGAATGAAGCAGCGGGTGGCCATTGCCCGGGCGCTGGCCACAGATCCCAAGGTCCTGCTGTGCGACGAGGCGACCTCCGCGCTGGATCCCACCACAACGCAGTCCATTCTGGAACTTCTGAAGGAACTGAACCGGAAGCTGGGCGTGACGGTGGTGGTGATCACCCATGAAATGAAGGTGGTGGAGCAGATCTGCCACCGGGTGGCCATCATTGCCGAGAGCCATATTGTGGAGAGCGGAGAAGTCGGGGAGGTGTTCTGCCATCCCAGGACTGCCGCGGCCCGCCGGCTCATCAGCCCCCGGGCTGAAAACGGCGCCCGCTTCGGCGGCAGGGAGCGGCTGTACCGCATCACCTTTGACGGCACGACCTCGGACCGGCCGGTGGTGGCAGACATGGTTCTGGCCTGCGGAGAGCCGGTCAACATCTGGTTTGCGGACACCAAGGATATCGACGGCCGGGCCTACGGGCATATGCTGCTGCAGCTGCCGGAGAACCCGCTGTCTGCCGGCCGGATGCTGGGATATCTGGAGGAACACCGGATTTCTTACGAGGAGGTGCATTGAAGTGTCGGAACTGTTTTCCGGGGAGATCCTGGCGCTGATGTTCGGGACGGAAGGCCTGCTGGCCACGCTGTACATGACCGTGGTCTCCACGCTGCTGGCCTATGTCATCGGCCTGCCGCTGGGCCTGATTCTGGTGGTGACGGCGGACCCCCCCCCCCCCCCCCCCCCCCCCCCCCCCCCCCCCCCCCCCCCCCCCCCCC
>JAHZEF010000069.1 GCA_019422005.1 Clostridiales bacterium | reverse complement strand
AGGGCCCGGGGCGGACGGTTCCCTCTGAACGTGTCCTACAGGCTGGCCCGGCACTATGATGGGGAGAACGATGGCCTGGTGGCGGTGGAGTCGTGCAAATGGGGATCTGATTTCACGCTGCTGGCGCCGGCGGGCCGGCGTGGGATTTCCCATGCCGATGTGATTGACCTCGGGCGGGAAAATATCCGCGGCTTCGATGTTCGGGAGTTTTATGTAAATTTGGTGCACAGGCTGCAGGAACGCGGCCTGTAGGCGGAGAGGAGGGAAGCGCATGCGGGTGGATCTGCCCTGTGGAACGGGTTTTTTATCGCTTGAGGCACCGGAGGAGCGGATAATCCGGAGCAGGCTGGGGGCTGCGGAGGTGAAAGCTTCCGGCAGACAGATGGTGGCGGCGGCCATGGCGGCGCCGATTGGCTCGGAGCCGCTGTACCGCTTAGCCGAGGGAAAACGTACGGCCACTGTCATTGTCAGCGACCATACGCGCCCCGTCCCCAGCAGGGACATTGTGCCGTTGATGTTGGAGGAGCTGCGCCGCGGCAACCCGGAAATTGGCGTTAGGGTGCTGGTGGCCACAGGCTGCCAGCGCGGGACGACCGCGGGAGAGCTGCGGGCCAACCAGGGGGACCGTAGCATGGAGGGGGGGCGCACGACGCTTTTGACCCCAGCAGAAATGTGGAGATTGGGCGGCTCCCCTCCGGCGCGTGCCTGACGGTGGACCGTGCGGCGGCGGAAACGGAACTGCTGGTGGCGGAGGGATTGATCGAACCGCACTTTTTTGCAGGTTTTTCCGGGGGAAGGAAAAGCGTTTTGCCCGGCGTCTGCGGAAGCGGGACGGTCTTTGAAAACCATTGCGGCGCCATGATCGACAGCCCGCTGGCCAGGACGGGCGTTCTGGAGGGGAATCCGGTTCACCGCGATATGGAGGCCGCCGCAGAACTGGCGGGGCTGCAGTATATCGTCAATGTGGCCATTGACGACCAAAAGCGTACGGCGGCGGCGTTTGCGGGCGATTTTCGGGAGGCGCATGCGGCCGGCGTCCGCTTCCTGCGGCGCTGCTGCGAGGTTCGCCCGGTTCCGGGTGACGTGGTTGTAACCACCAATGGAGGCGCGCCGCTGGATCAGAACCTTTATCAGTGCGTCAAGGGCCTGACGACCGCTGAGGCAACTGCAAAGCCCGGAGGCGTATTGATTTTGTGCGCCGGGCTGGCCGACGGCTTGGGCGGGCGGCAGTTTTATCAGGATATGTGTGAATGTGAAAGCCCGGCGGCGCTTTATCAGACGCTGGCCGGAAGGCCGCGGAACAGGACGGTGCCGGATCAGTGGCAGACGCAGATCCTGTGCCGGATTTTGCGGGAGCACCGGGTGATTCTGGTGACGCGCGGGGAGCTGCGCGCCCAGATTGAAGCGATGAAACTGGAGTATGCGCCGGATCTGGATACGGCGCTGCGTATGGCGGGCGGCGGGGAACTGACCGTTGTGCCGGACGGTGTGGCAGTCTGTATCCGCGGCGGAAGCGCATCCGGCGCTGTTCCGGCCATGGCCATTTGAATCTGCGCTGCGCGGCTTGCACAGGCGGTTCGGATAAAATCAGAGATACTTGCGCTTGAAATGTTGGAATTCCAACAGACAAAGCCGGGATCTCCCGGTATACTGGGAAACAGAAATCAGGAGGGAGGTCCTGTCCATGTTTGATCAGTGTCCCGGCGTCAGCCGGCTGAAGGTGCCAACGCTGGAGGTTAAGATTTGTCCGCAGTGCGGCGAGGAGATTGAGCTGTTTTCCACCGATGTATCCGTGACCTGCGACAACTGCGGCTTTGTGGCCTATAATAACATCACGTCCTGTATTCAATGGTGCAAATATGCGCGTCAGTGTGTGGGCGACGAGATGTATGAGAAGCTGATGGCACAGAAGGAAGCGGAAAAAAAGAACGGGCAGAAGCCCCCGGTTGCATAGAAGGGCGATGCCTCCGATGGGCGCCTGACGCAGACCGGGAAAAGCGGCAGCCGCAAGTCGTCAAAATACGACGGCTTGCGGCTGCCGGTATATTTGCCTGAATCGGTTTGCCTGTACGGCAGGGGGCGCAGATCCCAATCTGGAACGCAGCCTGCAAAGCCTTCCCGGGTTTGCGTTAACAGGACCTGTTCCATTTTTGCCAGATCGGAAGGGTCCTGTCCAAACATTGCCCCGGGCCCTCCGGACTCCATGGAATCGCCTGTGGAATCCGGGCCTTCCTGTCGCTGTCTCCCATATGCTCCCCTGCGAGACGCACGCGGCAATCTCAGGGATTTTGCTGCTTTCATACTCTTCGGCGGTGAATTTTGCGCGCCTCCATTCGGCCGGTGATGGAAAAAAGTAACCGGAGAATCCCTCTTGCCAAACGGGAGCTTTGGCGCTATAATAGAACAAACGTTCGAAAATAAAGCGGCCGACGGGCCGTGTTCCGGTTGGAAAGGGGGAGAGCGGTTTGGAAAGCCGGTGCAGTATTCCGGTTCAGGTTCTTTCCTTCTGCGGGACGGACGGCAGAATCCAGCCGATCCGCTTCCGGCTGGAGGATGAGGCGCATCAGCTGCAGACGGTGGCCGTCAGGCAGGTGGTCAGCGCCAGCGAAGTGCAGTATGCGGGCGTAGAAGCGCTGGTGTTTCTCTGCCGGGGGGAATTCGGCGGCAGGGAACGGCTGTTCGAGCTGCGCTATGCCATCCGCACGCATCGCTGGGTCCTGCTGCGGGTGATCTGCTGAGGGAACGGGATGGAGAAACGGGTTATTTTTCATGTGGATGTCAACAGCGCGTTCCTTTCCTGGACCGCGGCATATCGGATTCATGCGCTGGGGGAACGGGAAGATCTGCGCCTGGTTCCCTCGGCGGTCTGCGGAGACCGGTCGGAGCGCCATGGAGTCATTCTGGCCAAAAGCCTGCCGGCCGGGAGGATGGGCGTCAGGACCGGGGAGCCGCTCTTCCAGGCGCAGAGGAAATGCCCGGAGCTGCTGATTGTGCCGCCGGATTATGAGCTGTATGTGCAGGCGTCCCGGAAATTTGTCGCCGTTCTGCGGCAGATGTCGCCGGCGGTGGAGCAGTATTCCATTGACGAGGCCTGGGCTGATATGACGGGGACGGAGGGGCTGTACGGATCGCCGGTGGCGGCGGCGCATGCATTGAAGGACCGGATCCGGGAGGAACTGGGCTTTACCGTCAACATCGGCGTGTCTTCCAATAAGATCCTTTCCAAGACGGCGGGGGACTTTGAGAAGCCGGACAAGGTGCATACGCTGTTTCCGGAGGAGATGCCGGAAAAATTCTGGCCGCTGGGCGTGCGGCGGCTGTTCTCCGTCGGGCCGGCTACGGAGCAGAAGCTCGGGCGGTATGGGATCTATACCATCGGGGAACTGGCCCACGCGGATCCGGCGTTTCTGCGGGAGAAGCTGGGGAAACACGGAGAGGCTGTTTGGCACCTGGCCAACGGACGCTGCCCGGACGCCGTGGCCGCTGCGCCGGCGCCCAATCAGGGATACAGCAATTCGGTCACCACCGCCGCCGACGTGACGGAGATGGCGGAGGCGCGGCAGGTGCTGCTGTCGCTGTGTGAAACGGTTGGGATGCGGATGCGGCGTGACGGCCAGCGCGGCATGTGCCTGACGGTTCATCTGCGGACTGCGCAGTTTCTGGATACCTCCCATCAGATCCCCCTGCCGTCGCCCACGAATGTGACGGCGGAGTTGTACCGGGCGGCCTGTATGGCGCTGGAACAGGTGTGGGAGGAACGGCGGCAGCCGCTGCGGCAGCTGGGCGTTCAGGTGACACGGCTGCGGCAGGATGGGGAATACCGTCAGTACAGCCTCTTTGACAGCGCCTGCTATGATCGTCTGGAAAAGGTGGACGCTGCGGTGGATGCGCTGCGGGAAAAGTTTGGAGAGGGCGTCATTCTGCGCGCACGGTTTCTGAAAAACCCGGAGGCGCACATGGCCGGAGGCCTGTCCCGGCATCGCAGGACCGGGGTTACCAAGGAGGTTTGAGTACAGCATGGCGGTTTATCGGGAAATCCTGTGCCGGACAGCATGCAACCGGGTCAACAGCCGCTTTCTGCCGTACCGCTGGGATCTGAACGCGTATCGCGGCTGTACCCATGGATGCCGGTACTGCTTTGCCATATACAGCCACCGGTATCTGGAATCCGATGCGTTCTTCGGGGAAGTGTTTGTGAAGGTGAACCTTGTGGAGCGGCTGGAACGGCTGCTGCGGAGCCCGTCCTGGAATCGGGAGACGATCAATCTGGGAGGCGTTACCGACAGCTACCAGCCTGCAGAGGGACGGTACCGCCTGATGCCGGACGTGTTGAAGCTGCTGATTCGGTACCGGACGCCGTGTGTGATTTCCAGCAAGTCGGATTTGATTCTCCGGGACTACGATCTGTTTGACGAATTGTCCCGTCTGGCTGAGGTCAGGATTGCGCAGACGGTTACCTGTATGGATGAGACAATCCGGAAAAAACTGGAGCCGGGCGGCGCGCCCTCGCTGCGGCGGCTGAATGTTCTGCGGGAATTCCGAAAAACGCGCGCCCGTGTGGGCGTTCACCTGATGCCCATGATTCCGTACCTTTCCGGCACGCCGGAGAATCTGGAGGCGATTTATGAGGGCGCCAGAGCGAGCGGCGCCCATTATGTGCTGCCGGGGGCGCTGAACCTGCGGGGGAAAACGAGAACGGTATTTCTCAGGTTCCTGCATATGGAATTTCCGGAGCTTGCGGCCCCGGTCAGCCAGGCCTATATGAGCGGGACTTTGGACGCGTCGGTACACAGGCGGCTTTATGAACTGACGGCGCGCCTGCAGCAGCAGTACGGGTTTGACACCGGCGGCATGGCCGCCCGGCAGGAAAGCCTGCCGAAACATGGGATCAGCGGCCAGCTGTCCCTGTTTGAATGATCGCCCCGCGGCGTTTGACAGGCTGCGCGGCGGTACGCCGAATGCGCCGGCGGCTGTTTGCAGCGGTTTCAAATCCCGGGCCATTCTGCCCGATGCTCCGGCAGCGAACTTTTTTCGCTGCCGGAGCATATTTTGGTTGACAACGGCTGAAAATGTGTTATCATTGATATATGAACAGATGAACATATGAAAGTTGGTGATAAAATGATCGATCAGTATGATAACGAGCGCTGTGACGTGGAGTGTCCGCATGATGAGGTTGTGGAGCAGATTGTCGGGCATATGCCGCCGGAGGATGAATTGCTGGATCTGGCGGAGCTCTTCAAGGTATTTGGGGATACCACGCGGATCAAGATCCTTTATGTACTCTTTGAGTCGGAGGTCTGCGTCTGTGACATTGCAGAAATTCTCGGAATCAGCCAATCGGCCATTTCCCATCAGCTGCGCATCATCAAGCAGGCAAAGCTGATCAAGAGCCGCCGCGACGGAAAGACCATTTATTATTCGCTGGCCGACGACCATGTGAAGACCATCATCGGCATGGCGAAAGAACATCTGGAGGAGTCATAATGAAAAAGATTTACAAGCTGGAAGATCTGGACTGCGCCAACTGCGCCGCCAAAATGGAGAACGCCATCGCCAGGCTGGACGGCGTCAAAAGCGTCACGGTCAGCTTCCTGACGCAGAAGATGACCATCGAAACGGAGGGCGACGACCAGAGCGAACTGATGAAGCAGGTGGTAAAGCTGTGCAAAAAAGTGGAGCCGGACTGCGTGATTCACGTGTGAGGTGTGATACCGTATGAGCAAATCACAGAAACGGGATCTGTATAAAATTATTGCCGCCGCGATCCTTTTGGTCGCGGCGGTACAGATACCGGCGGAGGGATGGATGCGGCTGGCAGTTTTTCTGGTGCCGTATCTCGTGATCGGGGGCAGCGTCCTCTGGAAGGCCGCGCGCAATATTGCCCATGGGCAGATATTTGACGAGAATTTTTTGATGGCGCTGGCCACGGTGGGCGCGCTGATCATCGGCGAGTATCCGGAGGCGGTGTTCGTCATGCTGTTCTACGAGGTGGGGGAGCTGTTCGAACATGTCGCTGTGGGAAGAAGCCGGAAATCCATTACCGCGCTGATGGATATCCGGCCGGATTATGCCAATGTGGAGCAGGGGGGCGAGCTGCGGCAGGTTGACCCGGACGAGGTGGAGGTCGGCAGCGTCATTGCAGTCAGGCCCGGCGAGAAGATACCGCTGGACGGCGTGGTGCTGGAGGGCAGCTCCAGCCTCAATACCATGGCCTTGACCGGCGAGTCCCTGCCGCGGGATGTGGAGGCGGGAGACAGCGTGATTTCCGGCTGCATCAACCTGAACGGCTTTCTGAAGGTGCGCACCACCAAGTCGTTCGGAGAGTCCACCGTTTCCAGAATCCTGGATCTCGTGGAGAATTCTGCGGCGAATAAATCCAGAAGTGAAGCATTTATCACCCGGTTTGCCAAATGGTATACGCCGGTTGTGGTGGTCGGCGCGGTACTGCTTGCCATTGTACCGCCGCTGTTTGCGGGCGACTGGACCAGATGGATCCATCAGGCGCTGGTATTTCTGGTGATCTCCTGCCCGTGCGCGCTGGTGATTTCGGTGCCGCTGAGCTTTTTCGGCGGAATCGGCGGCGCCTCCAAATGCGGCATCCTGGTGAAGGGCTCCAATTATCTGGAGGCGCTGGCGCAGACGGAAATCGTGGTGTTCGATAAGACGGGCACGCTGACCAAGGGGACGTTCCGCGTGACGGCTGTCCACCCGGAGGAGGGGCCGGAAGCAGAGCTGCTGGAACTGGCGGCGCTTGCGGAAAGCTACAGCAGCCATCCGATTTCCCAATCGCTGCGGGCCGCGTACGGCAGGGACATGGACAAAACGCGGCTTGGCGAGGTGGAGGAGATTTCCGGGCACGGCATCCGGGCCGTAATTGATGGAAGGGCTGTTTTGGCAGGGAATGCCAAGCTGATGGCCCAGGCGGGCGTGGAATGTCATTCATGCGAATTTACGGGGACCATTGTGCATGTGGCGGCGGACGGCCGGTACCTGGGGCATATTGTGATCTCCGACGAGGTCAAGGAAGATGCAGCCGAAACCATCGCGGCCCTGAAGGCGCAGGGAATCCGGAAGACGGTCATGCTGACCGGGGACCGGAAAGAAGTCGGCGAAGCGGTGGCGGAAGCGTTGGGACTGGACGAGGTTTATACGGAATTGCTGCCGGGGGATAAGGTTTCCATGGTGGAGTCCCTGCTGGAACAGACCACGGGAGGCGGCAAGCTGGCCTTTGTGGGCGATGGGATGAACGATGCGCCGGTGCTGTCCCGGGCGGACCTGGGGATCGCCATGGGCGCGCTGGGATCGGATGCGGCCATTGAGGCGGCAGATGTGGTCCTGATGGATGACCAGCCTTCCAAGCTGGTGCAGGCCATACGGATTTCCAGAAAGACCCGGAGGATTGTGGTTCAGAATATTGTATTTGCGCTGGCGGTCAAAGCGGTGGTTTTGGGAATGGGCCTGTTCGGCATAGCAACCATGTGGCTGGCCGTGTTTGCGGATGTGGGCGTTCTGGTCATTGCCATCTGCAACGCGACCCGGGCGCTGCGGATTCCGGAGTGACGTCTGTCCGGGAAACGGTAAACCCAGGCTGCCGGGAGGATGCTTCGGCAGCCTGGGCTGTATTATGCGCCGCAGGCCTCCATGGGCTGCAGGATTCCGCGGTTTATTTTGAACAGGAAGATCAGACAGCAGACGACAGACGCGATTTCTGCGATGGGGAAGGCCCACCAGACCAGATGCACGCTGCCGGTCAGAGACATCAGATATGCCACGGGCAGCAGGACGATCACCTGCCGGATGAAGGAGACGATCATACTGTAAACGCCGTTCCCCAGAGCCTGAAACACGGAAGAGATCACAATACAGAAGCCGGCGAACAGGAAGCTGATGCTCAGAATGCGCAGCGCCGGGACGCCGATGCCCAGCATATTTTCGTCGGCGTCAAACAGCAGCAGCATGGTGTCCGGGAAAAGCTGCATCAGCGTCAGCCCGACCAGCATCATGACCACGGCGCAGAGCGCCGAGAGCTTGATGGTCTGGATCATCCGGCGCTTGTTCCGCGCGCCGTAGTTGTAGGCGATGATGGGTACCATCCCGTTGTTCAGCCCGAAGACGGGCATGAAGACCATGCTCTGCAGCTTGAAATAGACGCCGAATACGGCGGCGGCCGTGGAGGCGAAGGAGAGCAGGATCTGATTCATTCCGAAGCTCATGACGGAACCGATGGCCTGCATCAGGATGGAGGGGACGCCGATTGCCAGGATCACCTTGAGGATTTCGCCGTTGGGCCGGAAACCGCGGAAGCTGAGCTGCAGCTCCCGGTTCCGGACTAAGTTGAACACCAGCGCCAGGATACAGGCGATGCATTGCCCGAACACTGTGGCGGCCGCCGCGCCGGCGATGCCCATCTCCGGAAACCCATATTTCCCGAAGATCAGGATCGGGTCGAAAATGATGTTGATCACTGCGCCGACGCCCTGGGAGATCATGGTGTCCAGCGTCCGGCCGGTGGCCTGCAGCAGCCGCTCGAATGTGATCTCAAAAAACAGGAAGCAGCACAGAACCATGCAGATGGAGAGGTAAGTGGTGCCGCCGCTGACAATTTCCTCAATATCGGTTTGCCCCGCCATGAAAGGCCCTGCGCCGAATATGCCGGCCACTGTAAAGGCCGCGACGCTGATCAGGATCAGGAACAGGCCGTTGAGCGCGATATGGCCGGCGCGGACGGGCTTGCGTTCCCCAAGGCTGCGGGACAGGGCGGAATTGATGCCGACGCCCAGGCCGGTGCTGACGGCGATCATCAGCGTCTGCATGGGAAAGGCCAGGGAAACGGCAGTCAATGCGTTTTCACTGATCTTTGCGACGTAGATACTGTCGACGACGTTGTACAGCGCCTGAATGATCATGGCAATGATCATGGGCAGGGCCATGCGGAACAGCAGCTGGCCCACCGGCATGGTTCCCAGTTTGTCGCTGCCGCCCTGCGACGGCTGCTGCGTGACTTCTGATGGATTGTTGGACATGTCTCTCTTCTCTCCCGTATGGCAGTTTGGAATGTGGCCGAACTTTATCATTATAATGCAGCTTTTGGCACGGGTCAACTCCGGAAACCGCGGCTCCTGTTTTTCTTTGGAGAAACTCTATGGTGGAGGCAGGCGCAATGAAAACATGGAACAGGAGTTTGAAATAAAATGAAACGAACCCGGAAGGGAGGGCTGGGAATTCGCCCAACGGGCCGACAGCCTTTTTTCTTCCAGAGAGAACTGGAGCAGGCTGCAGTTTGTCAGCTGTTCCCGCCAAGGAGCGCCTCCCTTCGCCGCGATGACGACGGGAGGTTATTTTAGGCCCCAAATCAGTCCGGAGGGGAACAGGGAGAACCGCAGGAGCCCGGCGGAACCGGGCGGGGCTGCAGGAGCGGGAGCAGTTCCTCCGCCTCCTCCAGCTCCAGCTGCTCCAGCACGTGCCTGACATAGTGTGCGACGCTTTCGACGTCCTCATCTTCGCTGCGATAGCTGGCCTGCCAGTATTCCTGTGCCAGGGCGGTGCAGCGCCGGCGGGTCTCTGCGTTCCGGGTAATGGCCAGCAGGGCTGTGGCGTTGCCCAGCGCCAGTTCCGGATGGGTCAGCGCCAGCTGCTGCAGCGCATAGATTAAAACGGATTCCAGCCGGTCCCGGACCCAGAGCCGGTCCATGCCGGCATATTGCAGAAGCAGATCCAATTCCTCCAGCGTCATACCCAGATGGAGCCCCATGGCGATCAGGCTGCGGCGGCGGGGAACCGTGCCGCGGCGCTTCAAATGGGACAGCTGCTTTTCCATGGCCACCGGCAGCTGCAGGCTGTGAAGCGTGGCCGGCCGGGATGCGCCGCGTCCGGCCTCCAGGCGGCGGATTGTGAGAAATTCCTCCAGATACCGCTCCAGCTTGAGCTTCCGGCTGCACAGATCCGGGCCGTACAGCCGGAAAAACGACTGAAATTCCGCTTCGGTATCAATGGTCAGAAGCCGCTCCATCAGCTTTGTGGTTGTGGTGGATGCAGGCCCCAGGGGGGCTTGCTCCGGCAGAAGGCGCTGATAAAGCGCCTCCGCCGCATGGAAATCAAAGCGGTCGTCGCCGCAGCAGCGCCGGCGCAGGCAGAAAATGCAGACGGCGTCGAAGGGATCGCGGGGATTCAGGCCGCAGTAGCCTCCGAAGCGGGAGAGCATGGAACTGACGGCTTCCGGATCCATGGACGCGCCGAAGCCGATTTTCAAAAAGGTGTCGCGGCTTTTGGGAACGCCGCCCTGCGTGCACCAGCTTTTCACCGTATTTTTGCTGATGCTGCAGACGGCGGCAAAGCGCGTATAGCTCAGGCCGGTTCCGTCCAGCAGATCCGAAAAAAACGCCTGCCAGGACAGATACTGGCCGCTGCATTCCTCCAGCAGCGCCAATACATCCTCAATGGTTTCGCACTGCAGCGTTCTCTGCTCCAGAAGGGCGGGGTTATTCATTGGCGTCATCCCATTGACAGACGAAACCGCAGGAAGATTCCGGAAAGACCCACATGCCCCGTTCATGAGAGTCGTTCCAGCACCAGCCCTCTTCCGCCGTCTGGTACATCATCAGATAGTGTTCTGTGCCGTTGGAGTTGTTGGGCTCTCCGATGGCCCAGACTGCGTAGGAGAACGGATCGCCGGTAACCCACTGGAAACCGCCGCTGCTGTTCAGATTGCTGGCGCCCAACCAGGCGTTCTGAATTCCGTTCTGTTCGAGCAGCGCGGCCACGGTTTCCATTTGCTCCGGGTCCAGAACGGTGGCCAGGTGGCCGCCGCGGGATTCACAGTAGGCCCGGGCCTCCTCCCAGGTCATCCGGGCCTGGATCACAGTGTAGCGGTGCACGGCGTCTGGCTGCTCCAGCGCGTCCGGCGCCTCCTGCAGTTCGGCGGCGGAGACGCCGTCCCGGGCTGCGTCCGGATCGGCGCGGAGAGCGAGCCGGCCGGCGTACAGCGGCAGCAAAAGCAGAGCGGCTGTGGCAAGCGCCGCTCCGCACCAGCCGATAACAGCCGCGGATTTCCAAAACCGTTCCGGCCGGGAGGGTTCCAGCGCGCCCTGCAGCGCCTGGGCGCTTTGTATGCGGCGTGCGGGATCCGCTGCACAGCAGCGCCGCACCAGCCGGCGCAGATGCAGGCTCCCGTCGGGCGGCAGGGGAAGGCGGGCGCCGTCCCAGCGCCGGCGCAGCGCGCTCTCCCGCTGTGCGTATGTGGTGTGCGGCCCGGTCAGAGGGAGATGGTTCCGGTTGAGCAGCTGGTAGAGTACGATGCCGAGCGAATAGAGATCTGCACGGCTGTCATACGCATTGCCCCGGGCGATTTCCGGCGCCATGTAGGCGGCAGTCCCGGTCATGGTTTCCAGCATGGACGACTGTGCCTGCCGGGCAACGCTGAAATCGCCCAGCTGATAAACACCGTCTGCTGTGCGGTAGATGTTGGCCGGCTTGATATCCCGGTGGATGATGCCCGCCTGATGGGCGGCTGCCAGCGCCGTACAGAGGTCCCGGCCCAGACGGCAGACTTCGTCGGCCTCCAGTATGGTTCCCTCCCGGAGCAGGTCTGTCAGGCAGGTCAGACGCTCCATACGGATCAATATGTCATAGCCGGCGAGTTCTCCGCCGCATTCCAGGGGAAACAGGCAGTCGTCGTACAGCGTCACAATATTGCGGCAGCCGCGCAGACACTCCATGGAGCGGATTTCCTCCAGCGCAAGCTGCAGTTTTTCTTCCAGTTCATCGCCCTGCCCCAGCAGCGTGATGACTTTTACCACGGAGGAAAGCGGCTGACCCAGGCGTTCTCCGGAGAGCGCATAGACCGAGCAGCTGCTGCTGCGGTAAATCCGTTCCGCAATCTGCCATTTTCCCCACAGCGGCAGGCGGGCCTGCAGCCGGGCCTCCAATGCATCCATGAATGCGCCTCCTTTTGGGATATGCTGTTTCCATTATAATATAGGGCTTGTCCCGAAGGCAACATTTTTTGACACAGGAACGGATTCCGCCTGCGTACATTGCTGACGGTTCCGGGGAAACGCGGCAGCCGGCCTGCCCTGAAGTTCAGGGCGGGCCGGCTGCAGACCCACGGCGCGCACCGCACCTGCGGCCTTCGGACAGCGCCATTCGAAGGAAGAGGCTCCTTCCCGGGCGGCTTAACCGGGGAG
>JAHZEF010000068.1:4655-12236 GCA_019422005.1 Clostridiales bacterium | reverse complement strand
CTATCCGCTGCATCGCGGCGGCGCCCGCTGGCACGCCGGCTTTTCCGTGCCCCTGGTCGACACCACAGGAGCCGGCGATTCTTTTATGGGAGCCTTTATGCACGGCTGGCTGTCCGGATGGGGGCTGGAAACTGCTTCCATCCTTGCAAATGCCGCCGGCGCTGTCAAAGTTTCCAAACCCGGCTCCGGGCGTCAGGTCCCAACCTATCGTGAAGTCGCCCGCCTGCTGCGGGAATCCGGATACACTGTACCCGCTGTCAGCGATCCGGCCAACCGGTTTATTTCCCTTGCATTAGCGGAAGAAAACTGATAAAATTGAGATAAATTAAAAAGTAAACGGATATTTTTATATGCCGTCGTCCTCGACAGGCGTTTCTCAGAATGGATGATCAAAATGGCTTCCCAAAGCGCTTATCATTTCAAACGACTGCCCGGCGTCGCTTTATACCAGCAAATCAAGGATATGCTTCGGGCCGAAATCGCACAGATGCCGTACGGCGAGCAAATTCCCAGCGAACAGGCGCTGATGGAGCTGTACGGCGTCAGTCGGGGGCCCATTCGCCAGGCCATTACCGAACTGGTGTATGAGGGAGTGCTGTTCCGCATTCAGGGAAAAGGAACCTTTCGGGCCGGAGCGACCGTCAACTGTTCCCGCTTTGAAGTAAACAGCCTGACAGACCAGCTGCTGCGCAGCGGCATGCAGCCCGGCATACAGGACGTTCAGCTTGCCAGCGTGGTACCGCCTCCGGCTGTCTCCCGGTTCCTGCGCCTGGACGGTCTGACAGAGGTCTGGCAGCTCAGCCGGGTGCGGACGGCAGACGGCATACCAATTACATACAGCAGCGGTTACATCCCAAAAGACGTCATCCCCTTACTTCGGGCGGAAGATCTGGAAATGTCCATTGTATCCATGCTGTGCGGGACGTATCATCTGGAGATGCCGGTTTCCCACAGCCTCTGCACTGCCAGGAAAGCCGACGCTGATCTGGCGCAGCGGCTTCATATCCAGCCGGGCGACGCGGTTTTGCATATCGAATTCGTTGCATCCCGCGCAGATGGGCGTCCTGTATTCGTCGATATTACAGACGCGCACGGCGAACACTATGTCATGCACATCGAGCAGGGCTGAAGCGCCGCCCCCCCTCTTTCATCCCTGTCCGCACGGTCCGGTCGGCCGTGCGGATATTTTTTCTCATGCCGCCCCCGGGACAGCGCCGCGCCGCGGCAGCGGAGACGCCATACGCGATGCCGCCCGGCCTTCCATGCACTTTCTGCCATGGCGCCCCAAATTTCACAGCGCCGTGTTTCCCCGGTTCACCGGCCGGGCCTAGTCTGCAGAAGGCAGGCGCCGCTCCACAGTGTTCCGCCCCTGCATCTCCCGGGCGGCCGCGCTTTCGGGATGCGCGGAGGCCGGCGCGCCCATAGCGGGGCAGCGCGCATCGATAATCGAACGGCCGCAATTCACAAAGCGGCACTTTTCTCTGCCTGACCACGATCCGGCCCCACAGCGGTACGGGCCGATTGGCTGCGGATCCTCCAGTGTTCCGGCAGGGGCTGCGCAGTCCGGCGCAGCTTTCCGCTGCCAAAACCGGAAGAATGCCGCAGCGCGCCCAGCGCATCCGGCGCGGGGTGCGCTGGGTTCCCCCCCAGCCCAAGCTGCATTCTCTGCCCGGCCGGCAGGGCAGGCTCCCCCCTGCCATCTGTGCCTGTGCACCCCGTCCGTCCCGCAGGCGCGCCCTTCCGCCCCTCTGCTCCGGGTGATACCATGCGTCCGTACGGCGGCCGGTGCCTTTTGATCCGTCCATCGTCCCCCGCCGCTGCAAATCCATCCGCCTTTTGATTTTTTAAGCAAACGTTTTTCATTCTTTAAAATATAAAAATATGATTAATTCTATCATTTTTTAATCAATAAAATTCTATATTTTATAATTTTTACATTCAATTTCTGCGTTTACAGAAAAATTAAGTTGCATTTTTGCGTTCTGTTTGCTATATTGGGCACAGAAAACACAGCCGGGAGGAATGCCGCATGACGCTGAAGGATATCGCAAAAGAGGCTCAGGTCTCCATTTCCACCGTTTCCCGGGTTCTGAATTCTCCCGGCAGTACCGTGGCCAGCCCGGAGGTGCAGGCCCGGATCCGCGCCATTGCGCAGCGGGAAGGATATCAGCCCAACGCCGCCGCGCGCACGCTCCGCCAGGCGCGGGCCCCTTCCGCGGAAGGCCGCACGGTCTCCATCCTGATCCCGGGGCCGCGGGAGGAGGTGGCGGAAAATCCGTATTTTTCCCAGCTGACCAGCCGCCTGGAGCAAGCCCTGCTGGATCGCGGCCTGACGCCGGGCCGGCGGTATGCCGCCGGCGATCTGGACGAGCTCTGCGCCGCCCCGGGCCACAGCGCCGACGCCGGGCTGATCATCGCCGGCCGCTTCCAGCCGGCAATGCTGGAGGTGCTGACGCCCCGCTTCCGCACCATTGTCTATGTGGGCTGCAACCGCCTGCCGGCAGTCTGCGATCAGGTGGTCTGCAACGGCTTCGAGGCCATGGCCGACGCCGTGTCCTATCTCCACAGCCTCGGCCACCGAAAGATCGGCTTTATCGGCACCCGCTGCGAAGACCGGATCCGCGGATACCGGGAGGGGCTGCGCCGGCAGCAGCTTCCGGAAGATGACCGCCGGATTGTCAACGACGTCAGCCTGTCCATGGAGGGCGGTTACCGCGGCGCCGGCACGCTGCTGTCCCGCGCACCGGAGATCACCGCCATTGTCTGTGCCAACGACCGAACCGCCATCGGAGCGCTCCGCGCCTCCCGCGAACTGGGCCGGAAGGTGCCGGAAGACCTGTCCATCATCGGCACCGACGACATTGAAGCCGCACAGTTTGTCACGCCGCCTCTGACCTCCATTCATGTGCCGCTCCAGGAAATGGCCCCCATGGCGGTGGAGCTCCTGCTGAACCGCCTGGAAGGGCGGCACACGCTGCCGCTCACTGTGATATTCCCTCATTCCATCATCCCGCGCAGCAGCTGCCGCTCCCCCCGGGCCGCTCCATCCGGCGCAGAACGCCCATAGGCGGCCGCCGCTCCGCATCCGAACATTTCTCCACAGAAAGGAGCCCTCCCCATGTCCGATCAAGCTTCCGCCCTGCACGTGCTCGAACAGGTAGCGTCCGGCACGCTCAGCGCTGCAGACGCGCTGCTCGCCCTGAAGCGTTCCCCCTTCGATGATCTCGGCTTCGCCAAGGTTGACCACCACCGCAGCCTGCGGCAGGGTGCCGCAGAGGTGATCTACGGCGCCGGCAAAACGCCGGAGCAGATCGCTTCCATTGCTGAGAACATGCTGCAGCACGGTCAGGAATCCGTCCTGATTACCCGCATGAGCCAGGAGGCTGCAGATCTGGTCGGCCGCCGCCTGGATCTGCATTATGATCCCCGCTCACGGATCGGCCGGATCGGCCCCCTGCCGGCGGCCGGGGGCATCGGCACCATTGTGGTGCTGACCGCCGGAACCAGCGACATCCCGGTGGCGGAAGAAGCCGCGCAGACGGCGGAGTTCCTGGGAAACCGGGTGGAACGTCTGTACGACGTGGGCGTTTCGGGAATCCACCGTCTGCTGGCCCGCATGGACTGCATCATGCGCGCCACGGTGGTCATCGCCATCGCCGGGATGGAAGGCGCCATTGCCAGCGTGGTCGGCGGCCTGGCCGACTGCCCGGTAATCGCAGTCCCCACCAGCGTCGGCTACGGCGCTTCCTTCGGCGGCCTGGCCGCCCTGCTCTCCATGCTGAATTCCTGCGCCAGCGGCGTCAGCGTCGTCAACATCGACAACGGGTTCGGCGCCGGATATCTGGCCAATATGATCAATCACACAGGGGAGGGCAAATCATGAACCAGCTGTTTCTGGACGTAACGGCCGGCGCCGCCGGCGACATGCTCATGGGAGCGCTGTACGCCCTGTGCCCGGAGCCGGAAGCGTTTCTGCACACAATGCACACGCTGGGGCTGCCCGGCATCCAAATTTGCCCGGAGCCCGCCGAGGATCACGGAATCTGCGGCGTCCGTATGCACGTCCGCTTCCACGGCGCGGAGGAATCCCATTCGGATCCCTCCCCGCATCACCACCACAGCGGCAGCCACACACACCGCACGCTGGCAGAGGTGCTGTCGCAGATCCGCAGCTTTCCGCTGCCCGCACCGGTACTGGACGACGCCTGCGCCGTCTACCGCCTGATCGCCGGCGCAGAGGCCCGGGCCCACGGCCGGCCGGTCGCCGAGGTGCATTTTCATGAGGTGGGCATGCTGGACGCTGTTGCGGACGTCACCGGCGTCTGTCTCCTGCTCCATCAGCTGCGGCCGCTGCGGGTTACCGCAACCCCGGTTGCCGTCGGCAGCGGCAGCGTCCGCTGTGCCCACGGCGTCCTTCCGGTCCCGGCGCCCGCCACAGCGTTCCTGCTGGAAGGGCTGCCCACTGCGTCGGGCCCTTCGTCCGGAGAACTGTGTACGCCCACCGGCGCCGCCCTGCTGCGGCACTTTGTCCAGGCGTTCGGCCCCGTCCCCGCAGAGGGCGGGCGGGTCGGCCGCGGAATGGGTGCGCGCCGGTTTCCCGGGCACTGCAACGCCGTAACCGCCCGGCTTGTTCCTTCTCCGGGATAGGCCGACAAAAAGGGGGCGCTGCAGGCTGCAGCGCCCCTCCTGCGCAGATTTCCCGCCGCTCTCCCGCCTGCGAAATCTGCTTTTTCCATTTTCCGGAAGTCCCTTTGCACGCTGTGCAAAGGGGCGTTTTACATCCCGCAGCCGGCCGGGAAATCAATCACCAATCCCGGTCGAAGCCCTGCAGGTACAGATCGTCCGGCGGCAGGTTGACCGGACGCAGTTCCGGCCTGGGATTCCGCACCACGCACGCAGACGACAGAATACAGTTCGGCGCTTTTTCCGGCGCCTCGTTACCGAAGGTCACCAGAAACAGGCGCTCTATGGGCATGGCCAGCAGCTTTTCCGTCAGGCCCGGCCGATCCCGCAGCCATGGGCGCAGCGCCAGGTAGACGCTGCGGTCGGTCCGCGTATCGCAGAACCGAAACGCCATCCGGCGCTTGCTCTGCACCCGCAGCCTGCCGTTCCCGATGGTGCAGCCCAGCACAGACTGGACGGCGTCTATGGCGCAGGAAAAGCTCTCCGCCGTACACACAACCGGATACGGGCCGGAAGCCTCCAGGGAGAACTGCTCCATCACATAGACCGTCGCTCTGGTTCCAATGGCCAGCGCCGGGCACTGGCAGCCGTGGAATGCCACGGCTGTTTTCCAAGCGTCCTGTAAACCCCTCATACCCTCCCGGTGGTTTTTTGATATTATAGCAGACCTGCCTGCGGTGCGCAAGGCCCGTCCGCACTCAGGCCGTCCCGGACAGCAGCGTATTCACCCGATCCACACACTCCGCATTGCCGATATAATAGATTTCGTCCCCTTCCTGCAGGGTCACAAACGGCCCCGGGGACAGCATCAGCGTTTCCTCCCGCCGGATCGCCACCACCGTCGCCAGCGTATTATGCCAGAAGTTCAGATCCCGCAGCGTTTTGCCCAGCTGCGGGCAGCCGGACTGCACCCTGGCCTGAAACGGTACAAACGGGTTCGACGCGCGAAACCGGTCTGTCTTCTCCGCCAGCTGATCCAGCAGCTCATGGATCCGGCACATATCGCCGTACTGCCGTTCGACGGCTTCCGCCAGCGAGCGGCGCAGTTCGTTGATCGAGGTGAATTCACGGTACTGCCGCACATAGGCCACAGCCTTGTCGTAGGAGGCGATGGTCACGCCGCTCCCCCGCGACGACGCCACGATCCCCAGGTCGTCCAGCACACAGATCGCCCGCCGCGCCGTCTCGCTGGAAACGCCATACTGGCTGGCCAGCGCAGAGCGCGCATAAATCTTTTCACCGACACGGTAGACACCGTCGGCAATCTTGCCCGCCACGTCTCTGGCAATTTCCTGATAACGCGGCGAATCCAGACGAACCCGGCTATGGGCCGTTCCTTTGCCGCCGGCCGCCTGCTCCCGGTCAGATATATCCATGGCTCGTTAAAAACTCCTTTGCCACATCCGCTACATCCCGCTGTTCCACATCCACCTGATAATTCAGTTCCTGAATGGTCTTGTCGTCGATGGCCCCCGCCAGGGTGTTGAGCACGTCCTTCAGCTCCGGATACTGCTCCAGAACTTCATTCCGGCAGACCGGCGCCCCCTCATAGGGCGGAAACAGATCCTTATCGTCCTCCAGGCAGGTCATGTCGTATTTCTGCAGCAGGGAATCGGTGGCGTAGACAATGATGACGTCCAGCTCCCCCTTGTCGGCAGCGTCATACAGCAGGGACGAATCCATTTTCAGCGCCTCCCGGAACTCGAGGCCATAGGCGGCCGTCAGGCCGTCGTATCCGTCGCGGGTACGGGTATAGAAGACATGGTTGGCGCCGAAGCGCAGCTGGTCCGCAATCGGCGCCAGCTCTGAAATGGTCGAGACGCCCAGCTCTTCCAGCCGATCCGTTTTGACCGCCAGGGCAAACGTATTGTTGAGGCCCAGGGGATCGAACATGGTAATCCCTTTTTGGGAATCCAGTTCCGACCGGCTGACCTCCAGGATTTCCTCCCCGGTGGTGTCCTCGGTCAGTTCATGGTTCAGGATCTCATTGAAAGCCGTTCCGGTATACTCAAAGTAAAGGTCAATCTCGCCATTTTCCATGGCGGGCAGGCATACGGAGGTGCCGCCCAAATTGAGCTTGCGCTCCACCTTAAGGTCCGTTTTCGCCTCGATCAGCTGCGCATACATCTCGCCCAGCAGGATATTTTCGGTAAATTGTTTGGAACCTACGGTCACGCTGTTTTTTGCGCCGCAGCCGGAAAGTACCGCCAGCAGGCAGACGGCCGCCAAAATCAATGCAATCCCCTTTTTCATCTGTTACCTCCTTGTACGCTTCGTTTTACGGGTGAGTTTCTTTTCCACCGCGCCCAGCAGATATTCAAACAGCACGGCCAGCACGGAGACCGGAATGGCGCCGGACAGCAGCATCACGGTATTTCGCGTCTGGATGCCGCGCCAGATCAGCATTCCCAGGCCGCCGGCTCCGATGAACACGCCGGTGGTGGCGATGCCCAGCGCCGAAACAATGGCCAGGCGGATCCCCGTCAGGATCATCGGCACAGCCACCGGGAACCGGACCATGGTAAAAATCTGCAGCTGCGTCATGCCGATCCCCCGGCCCGCCCGGATGGTGCCGGCATCCACCGACGTCAGCCCCACATAGGCATTCCGGATGATGGGGAACAGCGAATACAGAAAAATTGTAACCACCACGGTACTGTCATTCAGGCCAAACAGCAGCATGACAAACGTCAGCATGGCCAGCGTCGGAACTGTCTGCAGAGCGTCCACCACTGCAAACAGGCCGCGGCTGAGCTTGGGGTACCGGGTCAGAAGCGCCGCCAGCGGCAGCCCGATTACGCATCCCGCCAGCACGCCCAGAAACGTGATCTCCAGGTGCACTGCCGCCGCCGACAGCATATTGGACCAGTTCATGCGCGCACCTCCTCGCTCCTGTGC
>JAHZEF010000068.1:0-4645 GCA_019422005.1 Clostridiales bacterium | reverse complement strand
ACCAGATTAAAATGGTCGCTCTGCAGCCCCATCCCGATGAGGTTGCCCAGGCCGCCGCCGCCGATAAACGCCGCCAGCGTGGCCCAGGAGATGATATAAATGGCGCTGAGGCGGATCCCGGTCATGATGGCAGGCAGCGCCAGCGGCAGCTGCACCAGGCGCAGCGTCTGCATCCGGCTCATCCCCATTCCCCTGGCCGCCTTGAGGCACTTGGGACTGACATCCAGAATCCCCGTATAGGTAGCGCGCATAATGGGCAGCAGGGAATAAAGGAACAGCACCGCCACCGCCGGCGCAAATCCCAGTCCCAGCAAAATCATGGCCGCGCCCAGCAGCACAATACTGGGAATGGTGTTGACCACACCGAAAATTCCCAAAACCACGCCCGCCGCCTTCCTGCAGTAGGTCAGAAGGATCCCCGCCGGCACGGCCACCAGAATCCCGAGCAAAATGGACGTCAGGCTGATCAGCACATGCTGCCCCAGCGCCGTGAGGATCAGCGCTGCGTTTCCGGAGATCTCCGCAAAGAATTCAGCCATTGCCGTCCCCCCTCCAAACCACCCGCGCCAGGGATTTCACCATACTGCTGCGGGTTACAACGCCGAGGATCTTCCCCTCGCCGTCCACCACCGGGAGTACGTCCAGATGCTCCCGCATCATCCGGTCAAACGTCTCCTTGGCCGAATCCTCCGCTCTGACGGCAGGGATCTGGGAATGGCTCACATCGGAAATCAGAATGCCCTTGGCCCTGCGGCTCTCCCGGATGTCTTCAATGGAAACCTGGCCCAGCAAACGGCGCTCGTCGTCCACCACAAAGAGGGACGGCACACGCTTCCGCTCCATCAGCGCGACGCTTTCCACCAGGCTCATGTCCGGCCGGACACACACGGCTTTCTCACTCATTACGTCGCGGACCGCGTCCACCTTGCCGCTGTACAGCCGGTGCTTCCCAATAAACTGCTCGACAAATTCATTGGCCGGCTCGCTGAGCAGTTCTTCCGGCGAGGCCGCCTGTACGATCACCCCGTCCTTCATCAGCACGATGACGTCGGCGATTTTGATCGCCTCGTCCATGTCATGCGTCACAAAGATGATCGTCTTGTGCAGCTTCTTCTGCAGCGCCATAATCTCATCCTGCAGCGCCTCACGGGTGATGGGATCCAGCGCGCCGAACGGCTCGTCCATCAGAATGATCGGCGGTTCCACCGCCAGCGCGCGCAGCAGCCCGATGCGCTGCTGCTGCCCTCCGCTGAGTTCGGCGGGATAGCTGGAAAGATATTTCTCATCCATATCCACCAGCTTCAGCAGTTCCCTTGCCCGCTCCAGCCGCCGCTTTTCCTCCCATCCCAGCAGTTTGGGGACAATCTCGATATTCTGCCGGATGGTCATATGCGGGAACAGGCCGATCTCCTGAATGACATAGCCGATCCCCCGCCGCAGCTGCACCGGATCCACCGTGCTGATGTCCTGGCCCCCGACGAAGATGCGCCCCTCCGTGGGGTGAATCAGGCGGTTGATCAGCTGCAGCGTCGTCGTTTTCCCGCAGCCGGACGGCCCGATGAGCACCACCAGCTGTCCCTCGCCGATCTCCAGATTCAGCGAATGCAGCACCTCGTGCTCGCCGTAGGCCATGGAAACATTTTCAAATCTGACCAATGGACTCACCTCGACCTTCGTAAAGTAACAACTCTATTATATTATAAGGTTGTCACTTTGTCAAATGGCGGCGATTCCTGGCGAAACGGAAAACTCCCTCCGCCGGGACGGCCCCCGCTGCCTGGAAGCAGCGGGGCCTTTTCATGTACAATTTTTCAAAGCTGTGCTATAATTCTGGTCAGCGGCGTGCCGGCAGGCCGTCCATGCCGGGCAGGCGCCGCGCATCTCAACCAATGGAAAGGACAGCCTTATGAACGACAGAGAAATCTCAGAACTCCGCCGCCGGTTCCGGGCGGATCAAAGCAATATCACCCATGTGCGGGGCTGCTATGTCAACGATCACAGGGAAATCATCGCCTCCTTTGACCAGTCCATGGCGCTGGCCACCCAGGAGGAGACAGAGAAATACATGGCGCTGTTCAAGCGCGCACTTTCCGGTACGCTGGGCAAAAACCTGCTGGATATCACCTTCCGGACCCAGCAGGTGGCGGACAGTGCAGAGCACCGCCTGCTCTCGGCGCTGCGCAGTTCGGCGCTGCAGGACGACGAGGCGGTGGGCACGCTGTTTCAGACCATCGCCCAGGCCCTGTCCATGGACACCAACTATGTCATCCTGCTGGCCCATGATACCTACGACGTGCCCTATCGCTCCCGGGACGGCTTTGGGCTGGAAGACGCCTCGGAGCACCAGTTTTCCTACATCGTCTGCAGCATCTGCCCTGTCAAGCTGACAAAGCAGCTGTTCTGCTACGACGCCGGAGAACAGCTGCTCCACTGCCGCAAGCCCGATTTTGCGGTGTCGCCGCCGGAACTCGGCTTTCTGTTCCCGGCATTCGACGGCCGCAGCACCAACCTCTACAATGCGCTCTACTATTCCCACAACATCACGGAAATTCACGGGGAATTCATCGACGCCGTGTTCCATACGGAACCCCCCATGCCGCCTGCGGAGCAGATGCAGACCTTTCGAGCGCTGCTGGCCGGCTCCCTGGAAGAGGATTGCAGCTACGACGTGGTTCAGACCGTCCACGAACAGCTGTGCGAACTGATCGCCGAGCACAAGGCCAGCCGGGAGCCGGAGCCGCTGGTGATCACCAAGCATCAGGTGGAAAGCGTCCTGGAATCCTGCGGCGTTTCCGGAGAAGGTGTGAAAAGCTTCGATCAGAAGTTTGATGCGGAGTTCGGCCCGGACGCCGTTCTGAGCCCGCGGAACCTGGTTGATCCCAGGCTGCTGGAGGTCAGTACGCCCGATGTAAGCATCAAGGTCAATCCGGAGCGCCGGGATCTGGTGGAAACCCGCGTGATCGGCGGCGCAAAGTACATTCTCATTCGCGCCGATGAGGCCGTCGAAGTCAACGGCGTCAACATCCATATCCCCGGCTGAGGCACATGGCATGATCCTTCACACCGGCAATCGGACGGATCTTCCGGCCTTTTATGCCCCGTGGCTTCGCAGGAGGCTGGAAGCCGGCTTTGTGCTGGCGCGCAGCCCCTACCGCCCCTCCGACGTCATCCGGTACCGCCTGACGCCGGATCTGGTGGACCTTCTCGTATTCTGCACCAAAAACCCCGCGCCCATGCTGGCGCACTGGGACGTATTGGCGCCCTACGGCCAATACTGGTTCGTGACCATCACGCCCTACGGCCCGGAGATCGAGCCCAATGTACCGCCCCCGGGCCATGTCATCCGAACCTTTCAGGCGCTTTCCCGTCTGACAGGCCCCGACGCCGTGGCATGGCGGTACGATCCGGTTTTCCTCAGTCCGGACTATCCGCTGGAGCGCCATCTGGCCGATTTCTCCGCCATGGCGCGGCAGCTGGCCGGCTATACCCATACCTGCGTCATCAGCTTCATCGACCTGTACGCCAAGGTCCGGCGCAGCTTCCCGGAACTCCGGGCCGTGGGCGCCCGGGACCGCATCACGCTGGGCCGGGAGCTGGCGCGGATTGCGTCGTCCTGCGGTATGACCCTCAAAGCCTGCGCCGAGGGCGGGGACTTGGCGCCCTTCGGCGTGGACTGCAGCGGCTGCAGGACAGTGGAAGTCTTTGAACGGGCGTTGGGCGCACGGCTGACGCCGCCCCGTCTGCCCGCCTCCCGTTCCCAGTGCGCCTGTTACCTGGGCTGTGATATCGGCGAATACGACACCTGTGCACATTTCTGCCGCTACTGCTATGCCAACCACAGCCCCGAAATTGTCCGGAAGCGCCGTCTCCTCCACGATCCCGCGTCGCCGCTGCTGATCGGGCAGATCGGCCCCGGCGATCAGATCCGGGACGCTGTGCAGGAGAGCTGGCTGGATCGCCAGATGCGGTTCCCCATCTAGCCCGCCGGAGGCCGCTGAAACGTACCCGGGGACGGTACCGGCCCGGCAAATGATGCGGAGGGGCGGCGCATTTGCGCCGCCCCTCCGTTTTTCCGATCCCGGCAGGATCCGGTCAGGTGCTCAGCAGGCCCGCCGCACGCATGTTGGCCAGCAGTTCGTTGAACTGGGTCACCACATCGGCCGTACTCGTCGCGTCAGCTACCGCTGCAGCCGGCGTGACGGTGCCTGCAGGCCCAGTGGCCCCGGTGGGGCCGGTCGCACCCGCTGCGCCGGCTGCACCGGCAGCGCCGGCGGGGCCTGTCGCACCGGTTGCACCGGTCGCGCCGGTCGCCCCCGTGGCGCCGGCCAGGCCCTGCGGGCCGATGGCGCCCGGTGCGCCGGTGGCGCCTGCAGGCCCGGTGGCCCCGGTGGGGCCAGTGGGGCCGGTGGGGCCGACAGGGCCGGCAGGACCCGGAACTCCCTGCGGCCCCATGGGGCCCGTGGGGCCCGGAATCGGGCAGCATGGGCCTGCGGGCGGGCAGGGGGAGCAGCCGCAGGATTGGCAGCGGCAGCTTCCTATGTTGGAGCATCCCTGGGAAGGCATACAGAATTGTGGCATAAGATTTACCCCTTTCTAAGGGAAAGTTTGAAATGGCAGAGCTGCATTTCTGCTGTTTCTCTGCGTT
>JAHZEF010000067.1:10062-12399 GCA_019422005.1 Clostridiales bacterium | reverse complement strand
TGTATGATGTGGGGATCTATGACCCGGCAACCAGAATCCTGTCGGTGTCCAGCGCCAAGCTGACCGGCCGGTATGACAACGTCTGGCCGAACCTGGAGAGTCCGTCCAAGGTGACGGTTCTGGGCGCTGAGCTGCCGGTGATGCCTATGGCGATGGAGGATATGTCCGATTTCCGCCTCGGGGACACGGTGACTCTGCTGCTGACCAGCGACGGGCAGGTGGCCGGCGCGGTCAGCGCTTCCGACGCCCGGGGCGATAACATCGGCGTGCTGGAGAAGCTGGAGGGCAATACGGCGCAGGTGACGCTGCTCACCGGCGGGATCCGCCTGGAGGGGAACTGCACCGGCAGCAACGTGCAGGCCGGCGAACTGGTTCGCGTCGGTTCCAGCGGCGCCAACAAGCTTTCCCTGAGCCGGGTGTCCGGTTCCGGGGCCAGCGGTTCGTTCCAGGTGGCTGAGCGGAAGGTGGGCACCGTTCCCCTCAGCGGCAGCTGCCGGCTGTTTGAGAAGGTCGGCAAAAGCGCCATGAAAGAGATTTCCGCGGAAGACCTGACCCGGGCATCCATACCCGGCAGCCAGATTGTATATGCGCATCGGGATACCGGCGGCCGGATTGACCTGCTGATCCTCGACAATGCGACCGGAGACCTGTATACGTACGGCATGCTGAAAAACGGAACGCCGCAGGAAGTTTCCGGCGGAGAGGGAACCAGCTATACCAACCGGACGATTATCGTTACCAACAGCGATCATCCCGATGGGACCAGCCCGGTGGTCAGCAATCTCGCTGTTTCCAAAAATATGATGGCCGGCGTGGTATTCACAGCCGATGGGGCCGGCGTGGCCGGCACGGTCAGCCTGACGGAAGAAAGCGGCATTCACCGCAGCGACTTTACGACCCGGGACGGAAAGACCTATGTGACGCTCAAGACGCAGGAGATGCGGGTGTCCGACGACGTCCAGTGCTATAACCGGACGACCGGCACGTGGTTTGAGGATCTGACCGACGCCAGGGCATTCTCCGACGATTTGACGATTTACTATGACCGTCCGGTCAATGAAGGCGGGAAGGTTCGTGTAGTGGTGGCAGAATAGACAGAAAATACAATCGGTTTTTGTTTACAATTACCAATAGTGCCGATTTTCATATCCCTGCTTGACCAAAGTGGAGGAAACGGTGTATCATAGGGGTGTATTCAGAGATCGAAAGGAGAGAACTGTATTATGAAGGTACAGAATATTACGGATATCAATCGCTTTTTTGACGTGATTGACCAGTGCAAGGGAAAAGTGGAGCTGGTGACGGGCGAGGGCGACCGCCTGAACCTGAAGTCCAAGCTGTGCCAGTATGTTTCGCTGGCCAATATTTTCTCCAACGGCGAGATCCCCGAGCTGGAAATCATCGCGCACGAAAAGGAAGACGCCGACCGGCTGGTGCTGTTCATGCTCAACGGCTGAGTTTCGGTTCCGGTTCTTCCGGCGGGTTTATCAATGGCACAAATCCCCTGAAAGCAGGCTGCCGGCAGCCTGTTTCCAGGGGATCTTTTTTGCGCCGGAGGGGCGCCCCGCGGGGCGCCCCTCCGGCGCTTCCGGAAGCAGCAGGGACGCGCAGCCCGGACGCGGCTCAGAGCGTATCTGCCAGATCCGAGGACTGCGTTGTATAGAGCGCGGCGTAGGTGCCGCCCTTCTGCAGCAGTTCGGCATGGGTGCCCTGCTCTTCGATTCGGCCGTCGGCAATCACCAGAATCCGGCCGGCGCTGCGGATGGTGGACAGACGGTGGGCGATGATCAGCGTGGTCCGGCCCCTGGCCAGCTCATCGAAGGCGGCCTGGATTTTGGCCTCCGTGACGGAATCCAGCGCCGAAGTCGCCTCGTCCAGAAGCAGCACCGGCGGATTTTTCAGGAAAATGCGCGCAATGGAAATCCGCTGCTTCTGCCCGCCGGACAGCAGCGTGCCGCGTTCCCCCACATAGGTGTCGAAGCCGTCCGGCATGGCCAGAATATCCTCATAGATTTCCGCCCGGCGCGCCGCCTCCATGACCTGCTCGCGGGTAGCGTCCGGCGTACCGTAGCGGATGTTTTCCAAAACGGTATCTGCGAACAGAAACACGTCCTGCTGCACAATGCCGATGTTGCGGTGCAGCGACGCCTGCGTAACCTCCCGGACATCCTGGCCGTCAATGCGGATGGAACCGGATGTGACGTCATAAAACCGGGGAATCAGCTGGCAGAGCGTGGTTTTTCCTCCGCCGGACGGGCCGACGATGGCGATGGTCTCGCCGGGGCTGATATGCAGATTGATGTCCCGCAGCACTGCGCGGTCGTCGTCCTCATAGGA
>JAHZEF010000067.1:8219-10052 GCA_019422005.1 Clostridiales bacterium | reverse complement strand
CATAGGAGAACTCCACGTGTTCCACGTCGATTTCACCGCGGACGCGGCCCAGGTCCCGCGCATGGGGAGCATCCTGCAGGGAAGGTTCCGTCCGCATCAGCTCAGTAAAACGATCCAGCCCCGCAAAGCCGTTGGCGAACATTTCGGCGAAGTTTGCCAGCTTGCGGATGGGATTGATAAAGGCGGTGATATAGAGATTGAACGTGATCAGGTCGATGTAATTCATCCTGCTGCCCATGATCAGAAAGCCGCCCACCGTAATTACCATGACGGACAGCAGGCACATAAACAGCTCCATGGTGCCCATGAACCGCCCCATGGCTTTGTAGTATTGCTTTTTGGAAACCTTGAAATCCCGGTTGGCGCGTTCAAACTTTTTCATCTCCGCCCGTTCATTGGCAAAGGCCTTGGCGGTCCGGATGCCGGAAATACCGGATTCCAGCTCGGTGTTGATGGCGCCCGTTTTTTGCTTGACGGCCCTGGAGGCGCGCATCATGCTGCCGCGCATGCACATCAGGATGACCAGGAACACCGGAATCATCACGGCCACCACGAGAGCCAGCTGCCACTGGATTGTAAACATGACGATCAGAGCGCCGACGATGGTGACAAGGGAGATGAACAGGTCTTCCGGGCCGTGGTGCGCCAGTTCCGTGATTTCAAAGAGATCGTTGGTCAGGCGGCTCATCAGCTGGCCGGTACGGTTCTGGTCAAAATAGCCGTAGCTCAGCGTCTGCATATGGGAAAAGAGGTCGCGCCGGATGTCGGCCTCCACCCGGATGCCGAAGGTATGGCCCCAGTAGGTGACCACATAGTAGAGGAGAGAACGGATCACAAATGCAGCCACTACAATGGCCATCAGGACAAAGAAGGCCTGAAAAGCCCGGTTCGGCAGCAGATCGTACATGGCCGTCCGGGAAACCAGCGGAAACGCCAGATCCACCAGGGAGATGAAGAAAGCGCAGCACATGTCCAAAAGGAACAGGGCCCGGTGCGGCCTGAAGTAAGACAGGAAAATACCCATCCTGGATTTGCGCTGAAAGTCCTTTGTTGTCATAGTTCGATTCCCCATTCACTGTTTCAAAACAATTCTTATGATATGCATTATAAGCGCGTTCCCCTCCCGGCGCAAGCGGTTCATTCGGAAAACAAAATCAGTTGCTTTTCGACAGACGATCCGTTATACTGCAAGTGTTTCAGATCCTTGGGGGGAGGGGTTCCGCTTTGAATCTCAATTCCGTACCGTACGTCCTGTTTTTGGCCGCCGCTGCGGGCGTGCACCGGCTTTTGAAGCCCGGATGGCGCAACGGGTTCCTGCTGGCGGTCAGCTGGCTGTTTTACCTGATCTGTACGCCGCGCTTCCTGCCGCTGCTGCTGGCCACCACGCTCTGGACGTACGGCCTGGGGCTGGCCATGGAACGGCGGCCGAACCGGAAAAAGGCGCTACTGGTTCTCGGCCTCTGCATCAACTTCGGCATTCTGTTTCTTCTGAAATACCTGGGGTTCTTTGCAGAGCTGGTCAACGGGGTGCTGACCCGCCTGGGGATCGGCCCTGTTGTGCTGCCGTCCCTGCTGCTGCCGGCCGGCATCTCGTTTTATACGTTTGCCGTCTGCGGCTATCTGATGGATGTGTACCGGGGCAGGCAGCCGGCCGAGCGCAGCGTTTGGGATTTTGCGCTGTTTGCTGCATTTTTCCCGGCGGTGCTGTCCGGCCCGATCGAGCGCGCCGCGCATCTGCTTCCGCAGCTGAGGGCCAACCGCCTCCCGGGTTCCGGCGCGTCGGGAGCCGATGTGAAATTCGGCGTGACCCGGTTTCTGGTTGGCCTGGCCAAA
>JAHZEF010000067.1:0-8179 GCA_019422005.1 Clostridiales bacterium | reverse complement strand
TCAGCTGGCGATCCTGGTCAACACCGCCTACGGCGCGCCGGAGAACTTCCGCGGCATCCAGCTGCTGGCGGCGGCAGTGGCGTACTCTCTGCAGATTTACTGCGATTTTTCCGCTTATTCAGATATGGCGGTGGGATCCGCCCGCCTGTTCGGCATCCGGCTGCTGGAAAATTTTGACGCGCCGTATTGTTCCCGCTCCGTCAAGGAGTTCTGGAGGCGCTGGCACATCTCTCTCTCCGGCTGGTTCCGGGATTATCTCTATTTCCCGCTGGGCGGAAGCCGCAGGGGCGGATTCCGTACGGGGCTGAACGTGCTGATTGTGTTTGCCGTCAGCGGGCTCTGGCACGGCGCGGCCATGACATTTGTGGTTTGGGGCCTGCTGAACGGCGCTTATCAGGTGGTGGGGGGCTGGCTGCAGCCGGCCCGCCGCCGCCTGCGGGCCGGGCTTCGCATTCCGGAGAACGCGAAGACGGTCAAAGCGGTGCAGGTTGCCGTCACCTTCCTGCTGCTGACGATCACCTGGATTTTTTTCCGCGCGGACTCTATCCCGCAGGCGATGCTGATCCTCCGCCGGATTGCCGCCATGGCCGGAGGAATTTTCCCGCTGGGGCTGACGGCGCTGGGCCTGAGCCGTGCGCGCCTGCTGGCCGTTGCGCTGGGGACGCTGGTGCTGCTGGTGCTGGACGCAGCCGGCGGCCGGAAGGGGCTGACAGAGCGCCTGTGCGGCACGGTATGGCTGCGGTATGCCGTCTGGGTTGGCCTGATCCTGGCCGTCGCGGTGTTCGGCGCTTACGGCTCCGGCTACAACGCCCAGGAATTTTTGTATTTTCAGTTCTGAAAGGAGCGCCTGCATGAAAAGCCGCAAAAAAGAAGCGCTGGCTCTGGCGGCCAGCGTATTGCTCCTGGCGCTTCTGCTGGGGCTGCTGACCCGGCTGCTGACGCCGAAGCAGCACGATTTCGGTTCCACCTGGGGGCAGTTCCTGCAGGAGGAACGGAATTCGGTGGACGTTTTGTTTCTCGGCAGTTCCCTGGTCTACTGCGATGTGGTTCCCGCTGTGCTGTGGGAGGAAACCGGGCTGGCCTCCTATGTGATGGCCGGGCCGGAGCAGACGATGCCCATGACCGGGTATTACCTGAAGGAGGCGCTGCGTACGCAGTCGCCGCAGGCGGTGTTTGTGGAGATCACCGGGATGTTTTACAGCCGCTATACCAACTATACAAAGACCAATATCGGCCAGATGCCCTGGGGCTGGAACCGGCTGAGCGCCACGTTCCGGGAGGCGGAGCCGGAGGTCCGAGCGGGGCTGCTGTTTCCGCTGCTGTTTTATCACGACCGCTGGAGCGGCTTGACGGAGGATGATTTCCGCGTCGCGTTTGCCGGATATGACGCCGACCCCCTTGCAGGCTACACCTATTTGGACTCCTACTGTGAAACGGACGGCATCTATGACCGGGAGATCGTCTGCGACCGGGAGAACTGGGCGCGGAACTGGGACGCGCTGGAGGAGATCCACCGGCTGTGCCTGGAGCGCGGGATTACGCCGGTGTTCTATGTTGCGCCGACGCTGGGAAGGATCCCCGCAGAGGAGATGGAGCCGCTGCAGGCGCGGATCCGGGAGCTGGAGGGCGCGCAGCTGCTGGACTGCAATGCGCATTTCGGGGAGATTGGCGCCGATGAGAGCCGGGATTTCCACGATACGCTGCATTACAATGCGGCGGGGGCGGAGAAGTTTACCCGGTTTCTGGCCGCATGGATCGGGGAAACACTGGCCCTGCAGCCTCAGCCGGGGCAGGACAGGGAGCTCTGGCAGAGCCGCCTGGCGCACTTTGAAGCGCTGGCTGCCCGGCCGCTGGTGCCAAAGGAGCCCGTATGACAGAAGCGCGGAGGGCCGTCCGGCAGGACGGCCCTCCGCAGTATTTTGCCGGCGCGGCGTTTATTGGCCGTGCTGCAGTTCCTTGAGAATGGCCGCCGCCGTGGGCGGACAGCCGCCGACGCAGCGCCGGGCCCCCTGGCAGCACCGGCCGATTCCCAGGCCGGCGGGCAGTTTTCCGCGAAAGCCCTGGCCGATGGAGATGGCGCCGGTATAGTCGCGGCCGGTCTGCTCCCGGTACCGGTACAGCGCGCGGACCAGGCTGCCGAAGCATGCCGAGCATGCGGCGTCCTGGGCGACAGACCGGGTGAGGCTCCGAACCAGACGGCCGTCCGCCCGGCCGCTGCCGGCGGGGCATGGGGCGTTGAGCTCCAGGATCTCTTCCGGGCGCCATGCCATGCGGCCTGCGCCGTATTGCTCCGCCAGAGGCAGGTACCCCACATCCTCCGGCCGGATGCCCAGCAGCTCGCAGCAGTAGGCGTCCAGCTGCACCGGATCGGCTCCCAGCAGCAGGCGGTTTGTCTGTACCGGGTTTCCGCCCTCTTCAAAGTTCAGGTCGCCGCAGAGGCTGTCCACCAGGGTCAGATCCGGCCGAAGCACGGCGGCCAGGGCGGCGATGGGCTTCATGAGCCCCAGCAGATGGAAGCGGCGCTTTTCGCTGTCCGGCAGGCAGCCCTTGCCGTTTTTCAGCGCGCAGGTCATAACCGTCTGGCAATGCCCCTTGAGCACGGGCAGGTTGATGAGGAACCCGGCTTCCAGCGGCCGCCGGCAGACCCGTATGGGGCCGATCGGCGTATCCACGCGGACAGTGTCGTCTGTTTTCAGATCCAGAAGCTCCACGCCGCAGCGCTCCGCCAGACGGTCCAGCCCCGTTGCCTGAAAAGCGCGGCGGGTGCTGTCGCCGATCCAGGAGCTCTCTGCAATGGCAATTTGCCGGAATCCGGCCTCCTGCAGGTATTGGATCACGCCTTCCACAATTTCCGTATGCGTGGTGGCGCCCTCCTCCGGCGGCCGTGCCACGGCAAGGTTCGGCTTGAGCAGAATACCGGCGCCGGGAGGGATGCCGGAGGCGGCGTCCGCCGCTTCCAGCAGCTGCCGCGCCATGGCGCGGCCGTCGGTTCCGTACAGGATGCGGATGGTTCTGTCTTTCATAAAAACTCCCCTGTTGTCTGCCGGACGGCGCAGCCCCTGGGGCGGAGGCGCCGGATATCGGTCACTTTTTGCTATCGTAACAGAAAGACAGGGAAAAGGCAACCGGAATCCCCATGAGTTCTACGAAGCGTCGGTTGCAGCCGGATCCCTTTTGCTGTAACATACAGGCAATGATACAGTGAGGTGACGGATATGGATCTGAGAAAAACAGGCGGGCTGATCCGCAGCCTGCGGTGCGGGCAGCATTTGACACAGCGCGATCTTGCTGAACGTCTGGGCGTCAGTGATAAAACCGTTTCAAAATGGGAACGGGGCGCGGGATGCCCGGATGTGGCGTCGCTGAATGCGATTGCGGGGGCTTTGGGAATCAATGTATCGGAACTGCTGGCAGGCGAGGCGGTAACGGCCACCAACCGGTCCGGCAACCTGCGCCGGATACAGTTTTACCTCTGTCCTGTCTGCGGGAATATTGTGACCGGTACGGGCTCTGCATTCCTTTCCTGCTGTGGCCAGCAGCTGACGCCGCTGGCGGCTCAGGCGCCGGAGGATGCTGCGCATATGCCGCATCTGGAAACGGTGGAGGATGAATCCTACATCACGCTGCCGCATCCGATGGAAAAAAAGCATTATATTACGTTCCTGGCTGGGGTTACGAGCGACCGGCTGCAGCTGGCCAAACTGTATCCCGAACAGGATGCGGCTGCGCGGCTTCCGCTCCGCGGGCATGGAGAGCTGTACATCTGCTGCAGCTGCCATGGATTGTACCGGATCAAATTTTAGAAGGGCCTGCACGGAAGGGCCGTGCCCGGGCAAAAGGCCCCGATCCGATGGGATCGGGGCCTTTTGGCATGCTGCTGGTTCAGCTGTCGAAGACTTCTTTTGCCGAGGCGGCAAGGCCGGCGAGGCCCTGGAGCTCCGACGGGATGATGAGCTTGGTTGCCTGGCCGTCGGCCACCTTCTGCATGGCCTCCAGCGCTTTGAGCTTGATCACCTGATTGTTGGGCGCGGCGTCGTTCAGAAGCTTCAGGGAATCGGCCATGGCCTTCTGAACCTCCAGAATGGCCTGGGCTTCGCCCTCTGCCTTGAGGATCGCGGCCTGCTTGGCGGCGTCGGCACGGAGAATTGCAGACTCCTTCTCGCCCTCGGCCACCAGAATCGCCGAACGCTTGGCGCCTTCCGCCTGCAGGATTGCCTGCCGGCGGTCGCGCTCGGCCTTCATCTGCTTTTCCATGGAGTTCTGAATGTCCTGCGGCGGCAGGATGTTTTTCAGTTCCACACGGTTGACCTTGATGCCCCAGGGATCGGTGGCCTCATCCAGAATGGCGCGCATCTTGGTATTGATCACATCGCGGCTGGTGAGCGTCTGATCCAGTTCCAGGTCGCCGATGATATTGCGGAGCGTGGTGGCGGTCAGGTTTTCGATGGCGCTCATGGGATGCTCCACGCCGTAGGTATAGAGCTTCGCATCGGTGATCTGGAAATACAGGACAGTGTCAATCTGCATGGTCACGTTGTCCTTGGTGATGACCGGCTGCGGCGGATAGTCCAGAACCTGCTCCTTCAGGCTGATCTTTTTGGCGACGCGCTCGAGAAACGGCACCTTGAAGTGCATGCCCACCTGCCATACTGTGGAAAAAGCGCCCAGCCGCTCAATGACGTATGCGCGGGATTGCTGCACAATGTAAACATTGCGGACGATCAGGATCAGAATGGCGATGGCCAGTATGGCGATCGCAATATAGCCTCCCAGACCCATGTTTTTTGTTCCTCCTCTTTTTCTGTTTCAAATATTTTAGGTTCGCGCCGGCACTGCGGCGGGTTCCACAAAGACTTTGACGCCGCTGATCCGCAGGATCCGGACCTGCGTGCCGGCCTCAATGACGGTGTCCTGCTCAGAACGGGCGGTCCATTCCACTCCGTTGATCCGAATGGCGCCGGTGGCGCGGATGTTGTCGATGGGTTCCGTTACGATCCCGACCATTCCGATGATCCGGTCGGCATTGGTGGGATCCGGCTTTACGGCTGCGCGGCGCCTGGCCAGAGGGCGCAGGCAGGCCAGCAGCAGTGCGGAGACGATGATGAACAGCGCCAGCTGCAGCAGAAAGCTGCCGCCGAACAGCGCCGCGAAAAACGCGGCGACAGCGCCGCCGGCGAACCAGACGGACACCAGATTGAAGGTCGCGCCCTCCACAATGCCCATGATTACGGCGACCGCCAACCACACATATGCCATGGCTGTCATAATACTTCATCCTTTCAGGGCGCAGTTGAATCCGCCCCTCTTTACTATACTCGTTTTCGGGCTGTTTGCCAATGTTTTTTTGTGGAAACGGATGACTGGCTTTTTTATGATCTGACGAAAGCAATTGCTATTTGTTCCGGCGTCCGGTATAATAAATTGCTTATTAAATTGCTGGAAACCGAATGGCAGCGGCGGGACCTGTGCGGTGCTGCATTCGGCCGTACCTGAAAGGAGGTTCTTATGAACCAACTGACCTATTCCGTCCCCTGCCTGTTTGGGCTGGAGGGGCTGGTGGGAGATGAGCTGCGGCGCATGGATGCGGCGGACGTCCGTGTGGAAAACGGGCGGGTATTGTTTGCCGGCGGCGCCGACCTGCTGGCCCGGGCCAACCTCCGGCTGCGCACGGGCGAGCGGGTTCTGATACGCCTGGGCGCGTTTCCGGCGCGTACCTTTGAAGAACTGTATCAGGGTGTCCGGGCGCTGCCGCTGGAGGCGCTGATCCCCAGGAACGGTGCGTTCCCGGTGAAGGGGCACAGCCTCAATTCCCAGCTGCACTCGGTTCCCGACTGTCAGGCCATTGTCAAAAAGGCGGCCGCAGCGCGGCTGGGCGGCGTATACGGGCTGCAATGGCTGCCGGAGGACGGCGAGACGTATCAGATCCAGTTTTCCATTATGAAGGATCAGGCGGAGATTTTCCTGGACACCTCGGGCGCGGGGCTGCACAAGCGCGGCTATCGCGCCGTGGGCAACGACGCGCCCCTACGGGAGACGCTGGCGGCGGCGCTGGTTTCCCTGGCCCGGTACCGGGGGCGGGACGTTTTTCTCGACCCGTTCTGCGGCTCCGGCACCATCGTGATCGAAGCGGCGCTGGCGGCGCTGAACCGCGCGCCCGGCCTGCACCGCAGCTTCTCTGCGGAAAAATGGGGCTGTATCCCGGCGGAGGTATGGCGGCAGGAACGGACGGCGGCGATGGATCGGGAATTCCGGGGGGAATACCGGATTTTCGGCAGCGACAACGACCCGCGCAGCCTGAACCTTGCCGTCGCCAACGCCAAAAAGGCCGGCGTCGGCGGGCTGATCCGGTTTTCCGAGGCGGATGCCACCCGGCTGAAGCTGCCGGAGGCGTGCGGCGTCATGGTCTGCAATCCGCCGTACGGCGAGAGGATGATGGAGCAGCGCAGTGCACAGCGGCTCTATCAGGAACTGGGGCGTCACATGAAGAACTGCTCCGGCTGGAAACAGTATATTATCAGTTCCGAACCGGAATTCGAGCGGTACTATGGAAGAAAGGCCGATAAAAAGCGGAAGCTCTACAATGGCATGATCAAATGTGATCTTTATATGTACTGGCAGGCCGGCGGCATGCGGGAGGAAAGGCCGCGATGAGGCACCTGTTTCTGATCAATCCCGCTGCGGGGAAGTTTGACCGTACGAAGCAGTTTACCGCGCAGATTCAGTCGGTGTTTTCCGGGCGGCCGGATGCGTGGGAGATCGCTGTTTCCGCCCGGCCGGGAGACTGCGAGGCCGCGGCCCGGAAGGCCTGCCTCGCGGGGGAGGAAGTTCGCCTGTATGCCTGCGGCGGGGATGGGACGCTCAACGAGGTGGTCAACGGGGCGGCAGGCTTCCCCAACGCGGCGGTCACCCATTTCCCCGGCGGCTCCGGAAACGATTTTATCAAGATTTTCTCCGACCCGCCGGCGTTTTCCGACCTGCGGCGCCTGGCGGATGGGGAGGAGGCGCTGTTCGACCTGATTCAGGCGGGAGAGGGGCGCTATGCGCTGAATGTCTGCTCCGTGGGCTTCGACGCCAGAATCGGGACTGAAATTGCCCGTTACAAGCGCCTTCCGCTGGTGACGGGACGGGGCGCATATGTGCTGTCGGCGGCGGTCAATACCGTGAAGGGCGTGCACAGGCCCTATACTGTCACGCTGGACAGCGGCGAGCGGTTTGAAGGGCGGCAGAGCCTGATCTGTATTCTCAACGGACGGTGGTACGGCGGGAGTTTCCATCCGGTGCCCGAGGCGGAGCCGGACGACGGCCTGCTGGACGTCCTGCTGGTCCGGGCGGTTTCCCGCCTGACGGTGGCCCGGGTGATCGGAAAGTACCGGGACGGGCTGTATGCCGGGTATCCGGAGCTGATCGCGCACCGGCGCTGCCGCAGCCTGCGGATCCGGAGCCCGGAGCCTTCCGCCGTCAATCTGGACGGGGAGCTGATCACAGCGTCGGATATCACGTTCCGCACGGCGGAGGATAAAATCCGCTTTTTCTATCCCAAAGGCCTGGACTGGAAACGCCGATAGAGTGAAAACGGGAGAATTCCTGCGTAATATCAAGAGAACATCAGAGATACAGCTAATTGATGCATGTAATCCAATATTTTCGGAAAATTTGCCTGAAAATTGTGAAAATTTAATCTTGCGCAAACTGCGCCTCTGCCTTATTATAATACATGTTAGCACTCGGGATAAATGAGTGCTAAAACCTGAAAAACGTAGACCAAATGACGGCCTGTCCGGGCCATCATCGAACAACACTTTTAGGAGGTAACCCAATTATGAAACTGACTCCGCTTGCTGATCGTGTTTTGCTGAAGTCGCTGGAGGCTGTTGAGACGACCAAGTCCGGCATCATCATCTCCACCGCCACCAAGGAAAAATCCGCGTTTTCCGAGGTTGTCGCCGTTGGTCCCGGCGGCATGGTGGACGGCAATGAGGTCAAGATGACCGTAAAGCCCGGCATGAAGGTCGTTTCCGCCAAGTACAGCGGAACGGAAGTTAAGATTGACGATGTGGACTACACGCTGGTGAAGCAGTCCGACATCCTCGCGATCGTGGAAGACTAATTAGGAGGTATACACAATTATGGCAAAGCAGATTGTTTATGGCGAAGAGGCCCGCAAGGCCCTGCTGTCCGG
>JAHZEF010000066.1 GCA_019422005.1 Clostridiales bacterium | reverse complement strand
GCCGGCTGTTTATCTTCACATACGAAAATCGTCGTGTGCTGCACGTATTGCAAGGCCGGCATACCGGGCATGGCGAAAGCCATACCCGGCATGCCGGCCGTCCTGATTCGGATCCGGATCCCGGCGCCCTGCGCTTCAGGGCACTTCCGCCGGTTCCCTCCATTCGTCCAGTTCCGTGCCCGCCACGCTTTCTGAAAAGGCCGTGCCGTCCCGTTTCCGGTAATGCGCCGTCGCCCTCCGGACATACCGGAAGCCCAGATACAGAAGCGGAAGATTGAAATACACAATCAGGATATTGCCCAGATCCGAAAATGCCCACAGATTGGAAAGATTGTACCCCGCCATATTGCACACCATGCCGAAGGCGGCCACAAACAGGCACAGGAGGCGGACCAGGACAATATTGCACTTCCTGGAACTGATCCGCGCCGCGCTGATCTCGGAAAAGCTGACAAAGCCAATCAGGCAGGTATACGCAAACAGCCCGAAGCAGAGGCAGATCAGCAGCGTCACAGCCGTGTTCATGGCGGTGCCCGGCGTCAGCTCGGCTGCTGAGGCCAGGAACATCTCCAGCTGGTCCAGCTTCAGGAACGCCATACCCTGTTCCGTGGTCCACAGGTGCCCCATGATCACCACAAAGCCGGTCAGCGTGCAGATGACCATGGTATCCAGAAATACGCCGACCGCCTGCACAAACCCCTGCTCACAGGGATGTTCGGCGCCGGAAGCGCCGGCCGGCATGGTGATCGTCCCCTGGCCGGCCTCATTGGACATCAGTCCGCGCTTGATTCCCTGCTGCAGGGCCACCCCGAACGCGCCGCCGAAAACCGCCTCCGGCCGGAAGGCCCCGCCAAATACCGCGCCGAAAAAGGCGGGAATCCGGTTGAAATTCAGTACAATCAGAACCAGGACGGTCAGGCAGTAGATCACGGCCATGACCGGCACCAGCTGATCGGTGACCTTGGTGACCTTTCGAATGCCTCCGAACACAATATAGGCCGTCAGCAGCAGAATGGCGGCGCCGGCAATCCAGTAGAGCGCGGAATCCGGCGCAAAGGCCCTGCCGGTGAGCAGGCCCGCAATGGATCCCACCGCGGTAATGGTATTGAAGCCCTGGGCCGGGAAGCAGCAAAGCGCATACAGGATGTAAAGCACAGACAGGAAAATCCCGACAACCGCCGAATTTTTCACCAGTTTCCTGCCGTAAAACGGCAGGCCGCCCACGAAGTTTTCACCATCCCGGCGTTTGAAAATCTGGGCCATCGTGCTCTCCACATAAGCGGTGGCCATTCCAAAAAATGCGGAAACCCACATCCAGAACAGCGCGCCCGGCCCCCCTGTGGTAATGGCTCCGGTAACGCCGATGATGTTGCCCGGCCCGACCCGCATCGCCGTGGACAGAAAGAAGGCCGCGCCGGGCGAAATGCCCGTCCTTCCCACCTGTTTCCGCGCAATCAGGCGGACGCCCGTTTTGAACTGCGTTACCTGAATGAAGCACAGGCGCAGGGTAAAATAGATTCCGGTACCCAGCAGCAGGATAACCGCCAGGGAAAAGTTGCCCAGCACAGGAATGGCGCTCCACCAGCTGTAATTGGTTGGAAAGTCCCAGATCCAGTCGGAGACCGGGGTGATAAACCGGAACACATGGTTCAACGCTGCAAACAAGCTTTCCACAAAAAGACCTCCTCATTTTCGGATTCACGGCTGCTCTGTTCTCATTATACATTCATTTTTTGCATTTAATATGAAAAAAGCTGCCAATATTATTGCAAAAAATGCCATCCTCTCCTGTCCTTTTGCGTTCCGCTCCAAAACAACACCGCCGGGGACGCCTCAGCGTCCCCGGCGGTGCCGCAGCATTCTGATTTCAAACGGCGCGCCCCGGTCCCCGCGCCCCCGGCCCGGCAGGCCGCGCAGACGGGATCCGGCAATCTGCTGTACTCTCCGCGCACATTTTCGGCACGGCATCGGAAACTTTGGTGTTTATCCACAATCCCACAGACTTATCCACAACCCCTTCTTTTACAATTCGCTGATTTTCAAAAAACGCAAAAATCAGGATTGACAAACCGCCTTCAGCACTGCGCTGCCTCCGCCGCGACCAGCAGCATCATAGGGCGGCGCAGCTCCTCCGCCATGCCGGGCACGGTGTCCAAAAGCCGCTGCGGCGGCTGCGGTTCCACCACGGCGCGGATCTGAAACCGGTTTTCCAGCAGGGCTGACAGATACGTGGTCAGGGTACGGTGGTACTTCTTTACACGCTCCCCCAGGAATACCGCCGTCCGTTCCCCCTCAAAGAAGTAGCGGTCCACCGGAAAATGCAGAATTTTTCCCGTTTCGTCACAGAACCAGCTCTGCGGGCCCTGGGCTGTAAAGACCGGGTGCTCCACAGAAAATACAAAGGTTCCGCCCGGCCGCAGCCAGCTTCGGATTCTGCCCACGAGTCCGGCATAGTCCTCCACATAGTGCAGCGCCAGCGAACTGAGCACCACGTCGAACCGCGCCGGCGGGAACTCCAGCCCCTCCATATCCGCACAGCGGTACGTTACCTGCGGATATGCCGTTTTTTCCTCCGCCACGGCCAGCATGCGGCGGGAACCGTCAATTCCCAGGACAGCCGACGCCCCATGCGCGGCGGCATAGATGCAGTGCCATCCGTAGCCGCAGCCCAGATCCAGCACTTCGGCGCCTGTGAAATCCGGCAGGATCCGCTCCAGCGCCTCCCACTCGCCCGCGCCCTCCAGGCCTCTCTGCGAACGGTCCATCCGGCTGTACTTCTCAAAAAAATCCGGACGGTCATACGGGTTTTCTCCCATGCTTCCTCACCTCCATCCCGGTTCAGTATAGCAAAACAGCCCGAATCCTGCAATCACCTGCAGACAATCGCCGGCATAGGATGCGTCCGGAGGGATTTTGTCATGCAACTGCTGTCCGCCCTGCTTCTGGGCATTTCCACCAATCTCGACAACCTGCTTCTCGGCCTTTCCCTGGGAATCGGGCAGAAAAAAATTCCGTCTGCCTCCAACTGGGTGATCGGCCTGTTCTCCGCCGCCGCCACCTGTCTGTTCTGCTGCATATCGTCCCTCTGCACCGCGCTGGGGCCGGCCGCAGACATTGCAGGTTCCGCAGTCATTCTCCTCATGGGCTTCTTGTCTCTGCGGCCGCCCCGGGAGAACGCCGGCGGGCAGGACTGCTGCTCCTGGTCCGATACGGCCATCCTGGGCGCGGCGCTGGCCGTCAACTGCATCCCGGTCGCGTTCGGAGCCGGCCTCACCGGCATCCATCCCCTGGCTGCTTCGGCGTCCGTCGGCTTTCTGAGCGTGCTGTCCATCCGGCTGGGCAACTGGCTGGGGCTGCATGCAGCCGCCCTGCCGGTGCGCCCCGCCGCCCTGCAGCGTCTGGGCGGACTCATGATGGTCGGCCTCGGGCTCCTGCAGCTGTGCACATAAAGGCATCCCGGCGCGCCGTCCGATCCGGCACGCCGGGATGCCTCTTTTCCGCGAACCGGCCCGGCGCCCCGCAGAAGGGACACGCAGCGGGTCCTTCCGCAGCACCGGTTCCGGCACGCCGCGCTTCCGGAAGGCTTCAGCGGCCCTCCAGCTGCGGCAGGAAGCTGACGCCCGGCGTCTCCAGCGGAACCTGCAGATATTCGGCGATCGTCGCCGCAATATCGGCAAAGCTCCCTCGGGTTCCCAGGTTTCCCGGCCGCACCGCGCCGCCCACCGCCACCATGGGCGTATATTCCCGGGTATGGTCTGTGGAATTGTCCCCCGGATCACAGCCGTGATCGGCCGTGAGGATCACCAGGTCTTCACAGCGCAGGCGCCTGAGGAACCCCGGCAGCCAGCTGTCGAACGCCGACAGCGCCCGCGCATAGCCGTCCGGATCCTGCCGGTGCCCGTAAAGCATATCGAAGTCCACCAGGTTCACAAAGCAGAGCCCGTGAAACGGCCGCTCCGCCAGCTCCATCATCCGCCCCATTCCGTCAGCATTGCCCCTGGTCAGAATTTTTTCGGTCACGCCGCGTCCGGCAAAAATGTCCCAGATTTTCCCCACGCCGATGACGTCCATGCCCGCGCCGGCCACGGCGTCCAGTACCGTTTTGCCCGGCGGCTCCAGGGAAAAATCGTGTCGGTTCGCCGTTCGGGTGAAGCCCGCCTCCGGCGTGCCGACAAACGGTCTGGCAATGACGCGCCCCACGCCGTGCTTCCCCGTCAGAATACCGCGGGCGGCACGGCAATATTCATACAGCTGCTCCGGAGGGACCAGCGCCTCATGGGCCGCAATCTGAAAGACGCTGTCGGCGGAAGTATAGACGATCAGCTTGCCCGTTTTCAAGTGCTCCGCGCCGTAGTCGCGGATGACGTCGGTACCGGAATACGGCCGGTTGCACAAAACGCCGCGCCCGGTCCGCTGTGTGAACGCTGCGATGATTTCCGGCGGAAACCCCCGGGGATACGTGGGAAGGGGCTCCTGCGAGACCAGCCCCGCGATCTCCCAGTGGCCGATGGTCGTATCCTTCCCGGCAGACCGTTCCCGCATCCGCGCCACAGCCGCCGTCGGGCGCGCGGTCTTCGGAAGCGCCGTGACGCCGTCCAGATTGCCCAGCCCCATGGCCGCCAGATGCTCCATGTGGAACGCCGGGGAACGGCTGACCGTGGCCAGCGTATTGGCGCCGGCATCCCCGAAGGCCGCTGCGTCCGGCGCCTCGCCGACGCCGAAGGAATCCAGCACAATCAAAAATACCCGTTTCATGTCCGCGCCCCCCGTTCCTGCATGGCCAGCCGGACCAGCCGGCTGGTCCCGAGCCGGGAAGCGCCCGCCCGCAAAAGCGTCTCCGCGTCGGCTGCGCTCCCAATCCCGCCGGCAGCCTTGATCCGGACGCCATTGGACACATGGGCCGCAAACAGCTCAATATCATGCAGCGTCGCGCCGCCGGAGGAAAAGCCGGTGGAGGTTTTGATGAACTCCACGCCGGATTCGGAGACAATCCGGCACATCCGGATTTTTTCCTCATCGGTCAGAAGGCAGGTTTCCACAATCACCTTCAGAAGCTTGCCCGCACAGGCTGCCCGCACCGCCCGGATCTCTTCCAGTACCGCATCGAACCTTCCTTCCCTGGCCCATCCGATGTTGATCACCATATCCAGTTCGTCTGCGCCTTTTGCCGCCGCCTCGGCAGCCTCAAAGCATTTTGCCCCGGTTGTCGCATACCCGTTGGGAAAGCCCACCACCGTGCAGACCGCCGTGCGTCCGCCCAGATAGGCGGCGGCCCGTTCCACAAAGCACGGGGGAATGCAGACCGAGGCCGTTCCGTACTCCACCGCCTCATCGCACAGTGTGCGGATCTGTTCCCATACAGCGTCCGGCTTCAGCAGCGTGTGATCCACCGTACGCAGCACTTCCGAACCAATCAAAGCGCTCTCTCCTTTCACGCCGGCCGTCGGCGTATCCGTTTTCTTCCCTTATGGTACCACGCTGCGGCGGATGTAACAACAGATTTTTCTGCCGGGCAGGCTCCGGAACGCGCCGCCTGCTTTCAGGCGGCCGGCGCCCCGGCCCCGCTTTGTTTTTTTCTGGCTGCAGCGCGACGCAGCAGCAGCACTGCGCCGCCGGCCGCCGCAGCCGCCGGCGCCAAAACCCACCAGAGGGACGCATGCGTCCGCGGCGCTGCGTACGCCATCGCTCCCCCGTTTTCCATCCGGAACACCAGATAGCTTCCGTCCGTCTCATAAGCCGTCTCCTGCAGCATTCCGTCCTGCAGCAGATACAGCGTGCCGCCTCCCTCACAGCGCATCCGGATTTTCAGCGCCCCCGGCGCGCCTTCCACCTGAAGGACATACGCCGTCAGCGCCTGGTCCTCCTGCAGATCCAGCCCGCTGCGGTCAGGCGACCAGGCTTCCGCCGTCAGCGCCTGGCCCTCCCGGAATGTCCCCTCCGCCAGAAAAAGCGGATACGCTCCTTCCGTCGCCAGCACCGTCACCGGCGCGCAGTATTCTCCCTCCACGGTGAGATCCGCATAAACCCGCCGCCCCGGCTTCTCGTCCCAGCTCCAGTACTGTCCCTCCCGATCCGGCACGGCGGGAAATTCCGGGATCCCGCCGCCGAAGGGGATGTTTTCCTGCTTCACAGGGATCCCGTCCGCAGCAAAGGTCACGGATACCGTGCCGAACCCTTCCGGCGCCGTGCCGGCCTGAAGCAGCCGTTCCCGATCCACCGCCTCCGTCTGGCCGGCATAAGTAAAGCCGTCCACACCGCCCGGCACGCTTTCCGAGCTGTAATAATTCCCGGATAATACGCCGTCCGACACGCCGGCCACAGCCCCGACATACTCCGTCCCGTCTGCGACCTCCGCCAGCGCGCGGCAGTCGGACAGGTTTCCGCCCAGTCCGGCAATGCCGCCGATATACGCATGGCCGCTCAGAACCGCCTGCGCCCAGCCGCGCCGAACCGTTCCCAGGCAGTATCCCGCGATCCCGCCGGCGTAATCCCCTTCCGTGCATGCAATCTGCCCGAAAGCGGCCGAATCCTCCGCCAGCCCGTAGTCCATCCGCCCGACGATCCCGCCGGCGGCAGATTTTTTGGCAGTGACGTCCGCCCGGCTTTCGCAGCCGCGAACCGCTGCATAAATCAGGTACCGGCTCCCGGCCGAAAGCATGCCGGACAGATTCAGGGCGTCCTCCGGATCAAACGACACATCCAGTGAAATTGCTCCCACAATGCCTCCGGCATTGGTATCGGCCGACACCGTTCCCCGGTTCAAACAGCCTCTCACCACGCCGTTGCCCGGCTCCTGCATCTGGCTGGCGGATACGTCCTCCGTATAATCCCCCGTCCGGCTGCCGGACGATTCCAGCGTTTCCAGCAGCCTGTCAAAGACACGGAACAGCTGGTCGGATACCGCCTGCAGATCCGTCTGCAGGCGGCCGCCCTGCGCAGAGAGGTCGGCCGTCATGGCGTCGACGGCATCCGAGGCGCCGCCCAGCGCATCCAGGAGCCGGCCGCGCGCCTCCTCCGCCGAATCGCTGATGACGGTGAATTGCAGCGGTGCGCGCTCCGCCTGCGCCGCAAGCACGTCCGTCAGATCCGACACAGCCTCCCCCAGCCCGTCCAGCGCCGCTTCCAGATGGCCTGCGGTGCCGGCCGCCAGCGCCGCGGCCGACGTCAGATCCTCTCCGGCGTCATACAGATCCGGGCCCGCGTCATGCAGCGCGCCGGCCGCCTGCGACAGTCCGTCCAGGGCGCCGGCCAGATCCGACAATCCCGCCTCCAGGCTGCGCTGCGCATCCGCCAGCTCCTCCGGCCGGAAACCGGCTGCCAGCTGCGCCAGCGCGCCGGAAACCTGCGCCAGCCCTTCCGCCGCCTGCGGCAACTCCGCACGCAGCGCTTCCAGAAATACCTCCAGGCCGCCGGCGCCTGCTCCGGGCAGCGCCGCTTCCAGATGGTCCGCCGCGCTGCGCAGGGCGGCGAAGCCGTCGGAAATCTCCTGCAGCGCCTGAAGGGCTGCAGCCTCGTCTCCCAGCGCCGACCGCAGATGCTCCATGCCCTGACGAATCCGGGCCGCGCCGTCTGCGGCGTCCGACAGCGCCGTCCGCAGGGCGGCCAGGCAGCTCCTCAGTTCCTGCTCCGTCAGCCCCACGTCCTCGCCGGCATCCGCCAGGGCTTCCAGCGCGTCCGCCCATTGCGCCGCCGCCTGCTCCATGTCCTCCAGGAACGCCGCCGCCTGATCCCCGACGGGCGTCAGGCCGTCCAGCAGTTCGGACAGGCGGACGCTGAGCAGGTTCAGTTCTTCCAGGTTCGCATTGGCCCAGCCCTCCGTATGCGCCGCCAGGTCGTTCAGCGCCTCGCCGGCTGCCCCCGCCTGATCCAGCGCCCTTTCCAGGCCGCCGCGCAGCGCGTCAGATGTGCGTCCGGCACTTTCCAGCGCCTGCCGCAGCCGCTCCTGCAGCGCCCCCAGTTCCTCCTGCAGGGATTCCAGCGAGGCGTCGGAAAACTGCCAGGCAGCATATGGTTCCATCTGCCCGGCGATCCCGCCAACGTCCTTTCTTCCCAGCACCGTCCCCCTGTTCTCACAGCCGCTGGTATAGCCGGACTGCCGTCCGACAATGCCGCCCACATTGTAGCCCACGCGGGCATACCCCACCGGGCCTGTATTGACGCACCCCTGCAGGATGCCGGAAGACCATCCGGCCACGCCGCCGATATCCGTGATATCAATCAGCTCCTCCTGCGAAACCGTCAGGCTGCTCAGCACGTGCTCCAGATCCGGCAGCACGGCTTCCGGCTCGATTGAAACCGTATTCACGCTGCAGCCGCTGCTGCAGGTCAGAACGGCGCCGTAATTTTCTCCGGCAATACCGCCGGCACGATGCTCTCCGGCGACGCTCCCGTCAGCGGAGCAGCCGATGATCATCCCCTCCGCTTCATTGACGCCGGCAATGCCGCCCACGCATTCCATGCCCGCGACCATCCCGCTGAAGGAGCAGTCCCGGATCGTTCCGCCGTTGCTGCCGGCGATGCCGCCCACCGCGGAACGCGACCCCTGCGGAAGGATCCGGCCCTCCACATGGAGATTGCAGACCGTACCGCCGGGCAGGATGCGGCGGAACAGGCCCTGCGCGGATCCGCTGTCAGTCAGCGAGATCCCCCTCACCGTATGCCCCTGCCCGTCGAACTCGCCGCCAAACAGCGGAATCGGGGTAAACACCGTGCCCGTCAGGTCAAGATCAGCCGTCAGGACAACCCGCTTCCCCCGGGACCAGGCGTCGCTCACGCAGGCCCCGGCCAGTTCCGCCAGTTCTTCCGCACTGCCCACGGCCACCGTCGTGCCGCCGGCTGCGCCGGCCGGCAGGATCATCTGCAGCGCCAGCGCCGCCAGCAGCAGCATGCTGCAAACCATGCGTTTCATGTTTCAGCCCTCCCTTTCAGGAACCGCAGCGTAAATCTGGTCCCGGCAATCGGACGGTCCAGGATCAGGATCAGCTGTGGCAGCACAGTCAGAACCAGAATCATGGAAATCAGCGTGCCGCGCCCCAGCGCCAAGCCGATCGATCCCACATAGGCGTCTGTGGTCATATAGGCGATCAGGAACCCTGCCGACGTCATGATGGAGCCGGAGGTAAACACCGTGGCAAAGCTCTCCGCAACCGCCTGCGCCGCCGCGCCGGCAGGCTGCATGCGGTCCCGCAGATTCTGATAGCGGTTCATGATCACAATGGCATAGTCGATGGTGGCGCCCATCTGGATGGCCGACACGATCAAATAGGTAATAAAGGAGATATTGTACCCGGAGAGGTAGGGGAAGGAGAAATTGATCCAGATGCTGCCCTGAATCACAAACACCAGCAGCGCCGCGCCGGCCAGCGAGCGGAAGGTAAACAGCAGGATGACAAAGACAAACAAAATCGTCAGGACATTGATCTTCTGCATATCGCTGCTGAACGAGGTCCGCAGGTCCCTGGCGCTGGTGATGTCCCCCACGACCAGCACCTGATCCGTTCCGTAATACGCACCGGCAGCCTCCCGGATCTGCTCCACCAGGCCCACGCTCCTCTCGCCCTCTTCCGGCACGGCCGCCGTAATCACCATACGGCTCCAGGTCTCGCCGCGCAGCTGCGCCAGCGCCCGCTCCAGCGTGCCGCGGAGCGCATGGATTTCACCCATGGCCGCATCGTCCAATACGCCCTGATCCCCCAGATCAAACAGGAACAGGAGCAGATCCAGCAGCGGCACCTCATAATCGGCGACGTCTCCGAAGACGGGGCGATAATCCTGGTTGGAAACGCCGTATACCTGGTAAATCAGCTTTGCCTGCTCAATTTCGAGATCCAGCAGTTCGGCGAACATCCGCGGCGTAAAGGGGTCCGTCAGCATTTTGCCGTCCTCAATTTCCGTGTTGGCCAGGCCCGTAACCGTCTTCACGTCCGGCAGTTCCGCCAGCCGCTTCAGGACGGCCTGCTCACTCGCATAGTCTCCGCGCGGAACCAGCAGCGCAATGGTGCTCTCCTGATCAAAGGTCCCGCTGATCTTGTCTGCAACCAGGCGGCTTTCCGACGGGACAATCTCGTGAACAGTCCGGTCGGAAAACGCATACTCACAGCGGCTGGAACAAAAAACCGCCCCCGGAAGGATCAGCAGAAACACCGCGGAGAACAAATACTTATGTTTCCCCAGGAAGTCTCCCCAGGGCCGGATATTGGGAACCAGAGACCGGTGAAGCGTCCGCTGCAGCGGCCTGGAAAACAGCATAATGAGCCCCGGCATCAGCAAAAAAACAGTCAGGAGGCTGCAGACAATCCCTTTTGATAACACAACGCCCAAATCATAGCCCAGCCGGAACTGCATCAGGGTCAGCGCCACCAGCCCGGAAATGGTCGTCAGGCTGGAGGACGAAATCTCCAGGATCGCCTTGGACAGGGACGAGACCAGCGCTTCCCGGACGTCACCGCAGCGGGCGCTGTCATCCTGATAGCGATGGCAGAATATAATCGCATAATCAATGGCCAGCGCCAGCTGCAGAATGACGGCAATGGAATTGGTGATGGAAGAAATCTCCCCCAGCAGGAAGTTGGTTCCCATATTCAGGACTGCAGCCACTGCGAACACAATGAGAAACACAACCACCTCAAAGTAGCTGCGGGAGGTAAACAGCAGCACCGCAACAATCACCAGGACCGCCACCAGGATCACGCCCCGCATCTCCTGCGCCAGCTGCGCTGAAAAATCCTCGCCCACAGAAGAGGAAATATAGGTATCATATCCCCAAAGCGTTTGCCTGATCTGTTCCATGGCCGCCAAAACCGTATCGTCCAGTTCCCCGCCGTCAAACGAGACGGAAAACAGCGCCGACGCATCGGCGTAATGGGCAGCCGTCCGGTCGAAGCCCACATCCGTGACGCCTTCAATCTCCCGCAGCCGGCCCGCCAGCTGCTCCGCCTGCTCGTAAGTGACGTTGGACACCATCACCTGCGCCGCAGCATAGGTATCAAATTCCGCCTCCATGACTGCCAGGCCCCGGCGGGTTTCCGCTTCGGCCGGCAGGAAGGCGGTTAAATCGCTGTTGATCCGCACCTTTCCCACGGAAAGCGCGCAAAAGATCACCGCCGCCAGGAATACAAGGTAAAAAATCACGCGTTTTTCCACAATAAACGAGGCCACCGCCCGCATGGGGTCCCGCTTCGGACGTTTTTCTTCTTTCATGGTCATTCTCCCGTTGGTTTTCCTAATACTTGACAAGTGTTGAATTTTACACTACAATCAAATTATAGAGACGCCGTATGATATCGTCAAGAATCAGATTACAGCAGATTGATGAAAATTCAACACAGAGTCGAATATCTGTACAGGGAGGGATCAATCCGCATGAACAAACGCGGAAATGAAAATCGCAGCGTCCGCAATACCAAGCGGCGGCTGCGGGAAGGGCTTTTGTCCCTGCTGCAGGAGCGGCAGCTGAGTGAAATTTCCGTCAGGGAACTGGCCGAACTGGCGGACGTCAACCGCGGCACATTCTATTTTCACTACAATGACCTGCATGACATGCTGCAGCAGCTGGAAGACGAATTCTTTCAGGGCTTCTACGCCGTTCTCAACAGCAGGGAGCCGACCGCCCCCGACCGCAGCTCCGCCTGCTCCTATCTGCAGTCGGTGTTCACATTCCTCGCTGAAAACCAGGATTTCTGCCGGGTGCTGCTGGGCCCCCGCGGCGACATCCGGTTTGTCAACCGGCTCAAGGCTCTGGTCGGTGAAAAATGCTCCTCCTTCTGGCAGATGGCCATCCCGCAGGGGGATCCCCAGCGCTATGGGCTCTTCAATGCGTTTATCATCAACGGCTGCGTCGGCCTGGTGGAAACCTGGCTGAACGGCGGCCTGGTGCAGTCGCCCGGAGAGCTGGCGGACCTGGCCGCCAAGGTGATCGTTTCCAGCACCTCCGCTTATCTGCCGGTCAGCAGGTAGGCGGCCGGCCCGGGCCCATGCAGAAAAAAGAGCGCCGCATGCACAGAGGCTGTGCATGCGGTGCTTTTCGCCTTTCCGGTTTCTGTTTACGCGATTGAAACGCCGGCCTTCTCCAAAATGGCAGGGACGTTCTTTTCCGCGCCGATGGCCATGATATGTACGCCGTCGCAAAGCTTTTCATCCTTGATTCTGGCAATCAGTTCGGCAGCCATCTCAATGCCCAGCTGCATGGGCAGCCCCTTGACGCCCTTTTCCTTCCCCTCGGCGGCAGCCGCGGCCAGGCGGTCAATCATGTCCTGCGGCACCGCGATCCCCGGAACGTTTTCGTTCATGAACCTGGCCATTCCCGCAGCCTTCAGCGGAATGACGCCCGCCATGACGTGCACCTTGATATTGGCCCGGTCCACCAGATCCAGGAAGCGCTTGAGGCTCTCCAGGTCAAAAATCCCCTGGGTCTGCACGTATTTGGCGCCCGCGTCCACCTTCTGGCGCAGCTTGTTGATCTGCAGCTGAATCGGCTCGTACACCGGCGTCACCGCCGCGCCTTTGTAAAATTTGGGCGCGCCGCCGGCCAGGTCGTTCCCGCCGCAGTCCTTGCCGGTGGC
>JAHZEF010000065.1:11634-12631 GCA_019422005.1 Clostridiales bacterium | reverse complement strand
TGAGGAGCAGGTGCTGGCCGACGCCCTCTTCAAATTGGCCGGCGAGCTCTCTCTGGAAGCGCTGCAGCGCAAAAAGACCCAGACAAAGGAACGAAACAATTGATTTCTCCGCAGGATTTGTTATAGTGTAGATACAGAAACAACGCGGCATTCTGTCCGCAGAAAAGGAATCTTTGGACTATGAAATCAATTCAGGACCTCTACAAAATCGGCAAGGGGCCTTCCAGTTCCCATACCATCGGCCCGGAACGTGCGGCGCGTCTTTTCAGGAAGAAATATCCGGACGCCGACCGCTACACGGTCATCCTTTACGGTTCTCTTTCCAAAACCGGCAGGGGGCACGGCACAGACCGGGTGCTGCGCGAGGTGCTTTCCCCCACGCCGACGGAAATTGTTTTTTCCGGCGCCGAGCCCGGCGTTTATCAGCACCCCAACACGCTGGATTTCCACGCCTGGCGCGGAGAGGAAAAATCCCCCCGCATGCGGGTGGAGAGCATCGGCGGCGGCGACATCCTGGTGGAGGGCCTTCCGGACGCGGAGCCTCCGGAGGTTTACCCGGAAAACTCTTTCGCGGAAATCATCGACTTCTGCAAGCTGCGGAATCTGACGCTCTGGGAATACGTCGAAGTCAATGAGGGGCCGGAAGTCTGGACCTTTCTCCGCGGGATCTGGAGCACCATGAAGCAGTCGATAGAGGACGGCCTGTGCGCCACCGGCATTCTGCCCGGCGGCCTGAACGTGGAGCGAAAGGCCAAAACGCTCTACGAAAAGGTCATTCCCAACGAATTCGCCGCGCTGCGGGAGTGCCGGATTGTCAGCGCCTACGCCTACGCCGTAAGCGAGCAGAACGCCGACTGCGGCACCATTGTCACCGCGCCCACCTGCGGCGCCTGCGGCGTACTTCCCGCCGTGCTGCGGTATATGCAGGAGCGCCGCGGCGTCTCCGACGAGGTTATCTGCCGCGCGCTGGCCGTGGCCGGCCTCATTGGATCCCTGA
>JAHZEF010000065.1:8850-11527 GCA_019422005.1 Clostridiales bacterium | reverse complement strand
GGCGGAGATCGGTTCCGCCTGCGCTATGGCCGCGGCCGCCCTGTGCGTGGTCTGCGGATTGGATGCGGATCAGACGCAGTATGCCGCGGAAATTGCGCTGGAGCATCATCTGGGGCTGACCTGCGATCCCATCTGCGGCCTGGTGCAGATCCCCTGCATCGAGCGCAACGCCGTAGCAGCCATGCGGGCGCTCAATTCGCTGAATCTGGCCTTTTTCCTGTCCGATACGCAGCGCATCACCTTTGATATGGTGGTGAAAACCATGTACGAAACCGGCATCCATCTGGCCTGCCAATACCGGGAAACCTCGGAGGGCGGCCTGGCAAAGCTCTATGGCCGCCGGTCCCGCTGAGCTGCGGCTGCGGCCTTACCGGCCTTCGGATTGTCCGGCCCTGCTCCGGCTGTTTTACGAAACCGTACACACGGCCTGCGCCGGAGAATACTCTCCGGCGCAGCTGGACGCCTGGGCCGACGGCCGGCCGGACGCCGGCGCCCGGAACCGCTCGCTGCTGTCCCATGACGCCTGGGTTGCGGAATGGGCGCACATTCCCGCCGGGTTCGCCGACCAGGACGATACCGGTTATCTGGACAGGCTGTACGTCCATCCCCGTTTTCAGCGGCGGGGAATTGCTTCGGCGCTCTGTGATCAGCTGGAGCGCAGAAGCACTGCGGCGGTGCTGACGGTTCACGCGTCCATAACCGCCCGCCCCTTCTTCGAGCGCCGCGGCTACACGCTGATCCGGCCGCAGTGGGTCGAGCGCCACGGCATCCTGCTTCAGAATTTCGTGATGCAGAAAACGCGCTGATCCCCTTCCGTGCAGGCCAACCGCCCGGGCAGTACCGTGCCCTGCATGGATCCCGCTCCGCCTCTTCGCGCGGTGCAGAAAAAACGCTTTTATGGCAGGGAGAGCCGTGCCGTAAAAGCGTTTTGATCGTCTGTCCGGCATATGCCGCGGCCCCCTGCTTCCGCGCTGCAGGCGGGGCCGTGGAGCGCCGCCGTCCGGATGCTGCGGCTGCGTTCGGCCCCCGGCATGCCCCGGTGAAACGTGCGCCCTTTCCGCCACGCTGCAGGCGCACGCCCTGGTTTCCCCGCGACATGCCGCCAACGTTCCCCTTGTATTTCGCCTGGCCCCCTGACGCCCTGCGGCGGCACCGCCGCGGGAGACGGCCGCCGCTTTCCCGCAGAGGCACACTGCGGGAAAGCGCGGACGCGGCGTCCAGAGGGCCTGCAGGCCGGTCGCGCGGCAGGCGCTTCCGTATTCCCGGTTGCTGCGCCTCACACCGGAGCAGTTCCGGCGCATCGGGCTGCCGGGGGCCCCGGCGATTTTACATCTGTACCGAAAATGTAAAGGTCGTGGCGGAATGGAACCGGGAATCCGGCCTCAGGATCGGGCACGGGAAATCGCTGTGATGGACAGCGTCCGGAAAGTTCTGTGTTTCCAGGCAGACGCCGCTGTGAATCGTCAGCGCGGCGCCGTTCTTCCCTCTTCTCGGTGTGATGGAATTTCCGCTGTACACCTGCACCCCGGGCTCTGTTGTCTCCACCGTCATGAGGATCCCCGAATCCGGCCCATACAGTCTGGCGGCATAGTCCGCGCCGCCGAGCACATAGTTGTGGTCGTAGCCGCCGGCCAGCCGAAGCTGTTCAAAGTCCGCATGGAGATCCCTTCCGATTTCCTTTGGCTGCCGGAAATCCATAGGCGTGCCCGCTACCGGCAGCAGCCGCCCGGTGGGAATCCACTGTTCGTCAATTTCCGTATAGGCTCCGGCGTTCAGCTGCAGCGTATGGCCCAGGACGTCCCCGCCGCCATGCAGGTGGAAGTAGCTGTGGTTGGGCAGATTCACCGGCGTGGCACGATCCGTTTTTGCGTCATAGCGGATCCGCAGCGCATTCCCGTCCAGCAGTTCATAGGTGATCTGTACTGCCAGGGCCCCCGGATATCCTTCCTCCCCATCCGGCGACGTGCGGGAAAAGACCAGCTTCTCTCCCCGGCACTCTGCCGACCACAGCCGGCGGTCAAAGCCCTGCGCCCCGCCGTGCAGATGGTTGCCGCCCTCGTTGGCCGGCAGGCGGTAGGTTTCCCCGTCCAGCGTGAAGGCGCTGCCGCCGATCCGGTTCCCCACGCGGCCGATGGCCGCGCCGAAAAATCCTCCATGGGCTTCGTATTCCGCCGCCGAATCATAGCCGAGAACCACATCGGTCTCACCGCCTTCCCGGTTCGGCACCGTCAGCGACTGGACAATACAGCCGTAGTCCAGTATCACCGCCTGCATGCCGGTACGGTTGGAGATCCGGTAGGCCGTCACCAATTCTCCTCCCGATAATTTCCCAAATGCAAACTGCTGCAATATGATTTCCCCTTTCCGCTGCACGTCTGCAGCCCTTTCATTTATTATTATATCATCCCCTGGCAAGCCGGGCCGCCCCGCGGCACTTCTGCCCGGGATTGCCCCGGCTGCGCGATCCGGCGTTTTCGCTGCAGCCCGGCGATCGGATGTCCATTCCGGAGCCGCCGCCCTGCAATGGAAGAAAATGGAGCCCTTGGCAGGGCTCCATTTCCCTTTGCTGTGCATGGGGGACAGCTTACTTCTGAATCAACCGCATCAGGATCGTGGCAATCTCCGCACGGGTTGCATTGCCTCTGGGATCCAGCAGGTTCCTGGTCTTGCCGGTGAT
>JAHZEF010000065.1:0-8840 GCA_019422005.1 Clostridiales bacterium | reverse complement strand
CGCTGCCGACCGCCCATTTCAGCGCCGCCTCCGCATAGGAGGATACCTGCGCCGCATCCCGGAAGCCGTCCAGCGTCCCGGCCGCCGTGGTGTCCGCCTTGCTGTACGACGCGTACCGGTACAGGATCGCCGCCAGCTGCTCACGGGTCACGTTGTCGTTGGGGCCGAAGCGCCCGTCGCCGTAGCCGGTCACAATGCCGTTGGCCTCCGCCCACGCCACAGCGTCGGCGTAGTACGCGCCCTCTGCCACATCCGTGAAGGCAGCCGCGCCGGGTTCCGTCTCAGGCTCCTGCTCCAGGCGGTACAGGATGGTCACAACCATGCCGCGGGTCGTGTCGCCGCCGGGGCTGAACCGGGTCGCAGAAGTGCCCTTCATCAGCCCTTCGCCGGTCACATATTCCACTGCGCCGGCAAACCAGTCGTCCTCATGGACGTCTTCAAAGCCGCCCACGCTTCCGGCTGCCTCACCGCTCTTTGTGAACCTGGCGGTAATGGTGTGATTTTCGTTCACCTTTTCAAAAGTGTAGCTGCTCACCGCGCCCACACTTCTGCCGTCTGCCAAAACGTCCGCAATCTCATAGCCTTCGTCGGCCTTGATTGTAAACGTCTTGGAGCTGTTCCTGGAAACCTTTCCGGTGGAAGGGCTGATCGTGCCGCCCTCGGTCTGCGTCACCGTGATGGTGTACTGCTGCACGGAAGAGCCGCCGCCGGAACTCTTCGTGCTCCAGCCGGCATACAGCGTAAAGCTGCCGGTTACAGGCTTCGTGAAGTCATAACGCACAGTGCAGCCCTCATCAACATACCAGCCATCGAAGCTGAAGCCGTCCCTGGTCGGGGCCGCCGGTTCTGCCAGCATTTCGCCGCTGGCCACAGTCACGCTTTCCACGGCAGAGCCGCCGTCGCTCTCAAAGTCAACGCTAAACTCCTCCGCCGCAAATTCAGACGCGCCGTTGGCCAGGACGATCCACTTCGCAGAGGTGTCGATCACGTATTCGCTCTCAAACCACAGGAAGCCGAAGTCATCCAGCGCCTCGGGGAAGTCAGGGGCAATGTTTACGTAGCCGGGAACGATGCCGCCGGCATTGTAGTAATGATCCGCGCGGTTGCTGCCGTAGGCTACTTCCACAGAACTGGTGCCAACGCCGCTCAGCCACGAGGTGTCATTGTACATGTGGTTGCCCAGGATATAGTTCATTACACGGTAGGTGTACTCCGAACTGACAACTGCCGGGAAGTACTTGTGGAGGATGGACATCCGAACGCCCATGTCCACCACATTGGTCGAACCGCCCCACATGCCTCTGGTATCCGGCACGCCGAAGGGATTATTGGCCACGGTGCTGTCGAGATACGGGACATATGCCTCAACAGCCTCCAGGACTTTCGCTTCATAATCCTGATCCATGATCGGGATCAGACGGACCGCCTTCCAGCCGTTTCTGCCCATCTGACCGGTTGTCAGAACCGTATCGAGCAGTTCTGCAGCGCGGTCCTTGTAAACCTGCCCGCCTGTGGCCAGGGCCAGTTCCACAGCCGCATTCCAGTCTGCGGTGCCGGTTCCCTCATGGGAGGCGGCCTCCTCATTCCAGACCGCAACCGCCGTATCGATGCAGGTCTTGGCCAACTCATCGTCAAAGCCTTTCAGCGCATTGCCTGCAGCCGCCAGTGCAGCTGCCGCATTCAGCTGAAGCGACGAATTCTTGGTTCCTGCCAGGGCCATTCTGTCGTCGGATCCCTGGCCCGGTTCAATCTTGTTGTTGGTGTCCTTGGAACCATCGCCCAGGTGGGTGTACTGCCTCAGGGACGGAACCTCGATGACAGGGAACACGAAGCCCACATTCTCCAGCTGTGCAAGGATCTGCAGGATGCCGTGCTTGATCTGCTGCTGGATATCCGGAATGCCGTCCGGCCGGTGCAGTTCCACAGAGCCGCCGGTGGCGCCGTTCTCCGTATTCTCGTCCCACTCCACCGTCATGGTGTCGTAGTCCACGCCGTACTCCTGCCATGCCAGGGCCAGATCCTGAATCACCTGGATGTTTCTGGAGGTCTGGATGTCGAAGTCGCCTGCGTCATACCAGCCGCCCACATTCAGGCCGGGGATGTGTTCATAGGCGTCATAGGGAGAATCGCTCTCAGCCCCCATGTTCCAGCCGTCAAACCACGGCGTATTCAGGGGCGCCTGCAGGGCGTCGTCCATGTGGGAGGCGGCATGCCAGATCTTGTACCCCTCACGGACCCGGATGTGATCCATCTGCACGCCCAGGAAATTGCTCAGGGACAGCTGCCAGCTGTTGTCATAAACGCCGCTGGCAATGGGGAACGGCTCTGTACGGACGCCGCCGTATTCAATCACATAGATACCGGGCTGCGTGACTTCGGAGAAGTCAAACTCCCTGTACTCATACCGCAGCCAGCTGGTAGGTTCGCCCACCTTGCCGGTGAAGACGGTCTCATAGGAACCGTCTGCATTCAGGCGCAGTACGGAAGCCTCAGCGGGTGCCGCGCAGGCGGGATCCAGTTCAATTTCCGCAACCTTGTCCAAATGCGGCTCGTAGCCGGCCTGGCTGTGGCCGATGCTGGGCTCGCGGGTCCAGCCTTCTTCCACATCGGGGCTGATGTGCCAGACGATCTCGGTCTCGCCGGCAGGGATCAGTTCGCGCAGCACAAACCAGCCGTTCTGCGCGCGGTTGCGGCCGTCGAGCAGCTGCATGCTGCCGGGGTCGGAGGCGACGCGGCTGCGGTAGTCGTCAGCCGCCGAGGCGAAGGTCATCTTGGCGCCTTCGGTGAAGGGCAGGGGCTGGTAGTCGCCGCGATCCTCGTTCCAGTCCTGGACATACCAGAGCTGGTCGTCGGTTCTGGCGCGGTCGACCTCTTCCATTTCGTCCTGGGCGCTCAGGGGGAAGACGCCGTAATCGTCATAGGAGCCGTCGCCGTCGGTATCGGTCTGATAGCTCTTGCCGATGAACACGGCGGGCATGAACTCCAGGTTGAAGCCGGCCTTGCCCACCAGATCCTCGGGCAGGGGCTCATCCAGCCTGACAGTCAGCTTGACGCCGCCGGCCTCGGGCTCGGCGATGAGCTGATAGTCCACCGCAGGGTTGGTGCCGCCGGCATCCAGCGTCTCCTCAGGCAGCGTCATATCGACGGTGATGGTGCCCGTCGCCGTATCAAAGGTACGGCCGTTGCGCACCGGCGCGGGGGTGGCGTCCCACTGCTCCGGCGTCGGAAGCAGATGGATGTCGCCGTTGGTGGCGATACGGCGGCCGGACTGGATCAGTTCGATACCGGCGCAGTGCTGGTCGCCGAAGGTTTTGTCAAAGGTGGTGCTGTACAGGAACATGTTAAAGCCGTCGGAGGCCAGATAACCGTCCTCACCCACCATCTTGATTTCGGGCTCAGCGGTATTCACAAAGTCCTTTGTCTCTGCGTGCTCAGGTTCCTGCTCTTCCTGTGCAATCATACCGGCAGCCATGGCTGCGGAGATCCACTGGGACTGGTAATTGACGATGGATTCCCCTTCAAACCACAGGAAGCTGAAATCATCCAGGGACTCCACATAATCCGGCGCAAAGGTAATATGGCCGGGCAGGATGGAGCCGGGGATGAAGCTTTCATCGCCGCGGTTGCTGTTGTAGGGCTGCAGGGTAGACTTGGTGCCCACGCCGCTGACCCAGGAAGCGTTGGTCTGCGGATGGCGGCCCAGAATATAATCCACCGCATTGAGAGTATACTCTTTCAGGATCTCGTTCTCCGGGAAGAAGCTGTAGAGAATACCGGTTTTCTGACCCAGCGCAATGATGGTCGGGCTGCCGCCCCAGCCGGAACCGGTGGTCCACATGACGCCGTAGGGCAGATCCTTGTACTGCCCGTCCACAATCGCTGCGTAGCCGTTAACGGCCGCCTCCACCTTTTCGGCATACGCCTCGTCCATCAGATCCATGATGAGCACGGCGTTCCAGGTGGGTGTGGCGCCCCAGCCGGAAGCATTAAAGTTGTTGGCCGTCACTGCCTCCTCGACCATGCCGGACAGGCGGGCCTTGAAATAGTCGAAGTCGTATTTGTCGCTGTGGGCATACGCAATGCCGTCTTTTTCATACTTGCTGGTCGCCAGCATCAGCTGCACCAGGGTGCCCCATTCGGATTTCATGTTGGGCGTTCCCTCATTGTGCTGCTCAGCCCAGATAGTCATGGCAGCGTCCATGCAACGCCCGGCAATGTCCGGATAGGTGTCGGCCAGCAGGTAAGCTGCGCCGGCAAAGTTGGCGGAGTTGCTGCCCAGCAGGTTGCTGCTGAAGGTGCCGCCGCCGCCGGAGAGCAGGAAATAGCGGTCGTCCGCCTTGCCGGAATAGGTTTTCCCGTCCCGCTCGACAATCTCATCCTCCGCCAGGCTGGGGTCATAGAGGTAGCCGTCGGTATCGGTGGACGGATCGCCCAGATGGGTGTACTGCCGCAGGGAGCGGACCTCATGGGTGCCGCCCACGCCGCCCAGCTTCTCATACTGGGCCAAAATCTGCTTGCTGCCGTGGGCAATCTGCTGCAGGATGTCGGGAATGCCGTCGGGCCGGTGCATTTCCACAACGCCGCCGGTTTCGTCGTCCCATTCCACGGACAGGGTATCGTAATCGCCCATATTGTCGAACGCCTCGGCCGCATAGATCAGGTCTTCCAGAACCTCCACGTTCCGGGAAGTTTGAATGTCGAAGTCGCCGGCGTCAAACCAGCCGCCCACGTTCAGGCCTTCCACATAGCTCTCCCAGGTATAACCGCGGTCCGTAATTTCCTTGGGCAGCGTTCCGGGCATACCCATGCCGTCGAAGTAGGAGTTGACCTTGGGCCCGATCGTGCCATCGTCCATATGGGGTGCGCCGTGCCAGATCTTGTAGCCCTCGCGGACCTCGATATGATCCATCTGCACCGCCATGAATACGCTCAGGGCCGTCTGCCAGGAGTTGTCATAGACATCCTTGCCAATGGGGAACACTTCCGTAACCTGATCCCCGTAATGAATTTCATAGAGGCCGGCTTTCTGGTAGTCGCTGAAATCATAGCGGACATATTTGTAGCGCTGCCACTCGGTGGGAGTCCCGCTCACCCTGGCTTCATGAACCAGGACACGGGAACCGTCAGCCTGCACCTGATACAGAGAAGCAGTTTCCGGATAGCTGTTATCGTACTTGTCCAGTTCGATCACCGCAAACTTCTCCTGGGCCGGAGAGTAGCCGGCCTGGCTGAAGCCGATGTTGGGCTCGCGGATCCAGCCCTCATGGACGTCGGGGCGGATGACCCAGTCTGTAACCACATCGCCCTTCTTGCCGGAGGCAATCAGGCCGCTGAGCACATACCAGCCGTTCTGGGCGCGGTTGCGGCCGTCAAACAGCTCCATGGAGCCGGTCTCAGACTCGACGGTAACATGGTAGTCCTCATCCTCCGGCGCAAACGAGAACGCCTTGCCCTCGGCAAAGGGCAGCGGCTGCGCATTGCCGCGGTCCTCGTTCCAGTCCTCCACATACCATTCCTGATCCAGATCGGCCCGCTCGGTCTCCTCCATCGGATCCTGCGGGTGCAGCGGGAAGACGCCGAAATCGTCATAAATGCCGTCGCCGTCGGTATCCGCCTGGAAGGTCTTGCTCTGGTACTTGGAGGGGATGAACTCCAGGTTAAACCGCGCCTTGCCCAGCAGATCCTCCGGCATATCGCTGGTCAGGATCACCTGAATGCGGACGCCGTCGGACGTGGGGGAAGCCACCAGGTTGTAAGTCAGCTTTTCACTTTCACTGTTGGCCTGGAAGGACATGGGGACCGTGATGGTATTGGTCTCCTCGTCAAATACCTTCTTGGTCTGAGCGCCCCAGCCGGACCCTTCCTTGTCCACAGCAGGAGCCGGCGTCGCATCCCATTGCTCCGGAGTCGGCAGCAGGTGGATGTCGCCGTTGGTGGCAATCCGGTAGCCATGCAGCGACAATTCGATGCCGGCCATATGCTGGTCGCCAAAGGTACCGGAAAACGTATTATTGTACATGAACACATTGAATGCATTGGAATTTTGGGTCGTCAGATAGCGGTTCTGGCCGCCGGATGCGTCGCTCAGCACCAGAAAGTCGCCGGAATCTGCCGCAGCCGCGGAAACGGGCAGCATGCTGAAAAACATGCAGATTACCAATAAGAACGATAATGCCCTTCTCCCTTTTAACACGCTCTTTCACTTCCTTCGTCAGAATTGTTCGAATTTCAGTAGTTTATGATCCCAGCGTGACGCTGGGATCATGCGGTCATTGACCGCATGCCATGCCAGAGCCTTTATGCCATGTGCCTTCAACCAAATTTTCCCGACAATTGCTTTGCATGCAGCTTTGCCGCACACTGACGCTCCTGCTCCAAAGCTGTTTTCCCACGCAGCTACCTGCTTTCTCCGGGCATCGAAGCATTCAGGGTGCGGCGCCCTCCAAACATTTATGTCCATTCTGCAGCAGCATGTTCCGCACTGTCAGGTACATCCCCCCTCTTCCTTCGGTAATGCGGAACGTTTTTCCCGGTCATAATCCCCCCTTTCCCCAAAAACCGCTTCCTTCTATTTTTATAGAAACCGGCCATACCCTGTAAACAGGAGCCGCCGGATGAAGCGCCCTGCCCGGGAAGCATACTGTCTCAGGAATGCATGGGTGCAAACCTTCCTGCCATAAATGGCCGGATCTCAATACAAGTCTGCAACTTGCCCCAGTACAATTTTTTCCGGATATATTTCATAGGAGACATCCGCCATTTCTTCCCTGAGAAAAGCCGAATATTCCTCATAAAGCAAATCATAGGAGGCTTGTGCATACCAATACGGCGCATCCAGCTGATTGATATAATACAAAAGGATTCTGCCGAACTCCGTATCCAGCACCGTATAGTCGCCCGCTTCGCGCTCGGGCGCAAACACCCATTCGTCAAACCCTCCAAGCGCAACGCCTCCGAGGTAAACCTCGCCAAGATAGTTTTGGACTGCCCCCCGGTCGCTCCAGGCCTCTCCCAGAGCCATCAGGGCCTCCTCTGAATGGTCGCCGCTTTGCTCCCATTCTGCCAGCATCGCATCGAACACCTGATCCGCTGCCTGGCTCCCGCCGGCAGAATCCTCTTCCTGCTCGACGGTCAGATAACGCACGTTCGCCATCGGCACATCGTTCTTTTCCACGCCCTGCTCCAGATAGTACTCTGCATGCTCTTCGTAGTAATCTGCAATTTCCTGATCCGTAAAGGAAAACTGCTCTTTCAGCTGGCCGGTATATTCCATGACCGTAAAATACTGGCGCATAAATTCCCGGTACGTATCCAGCGAAGACCCCGCGCCATAATTCGCTTTCAAATATGCTTCAACCGATTCAAATCCGGTCTGCTCCGCATTCTCCTGCAGATTGCTCTCCAGCGAATTCAGGGAGGTCAGGGCATTCTCCGAGAGAACATAATGCGCCTCTTGGGCAAGGTCGCAAATAATACAATACTGTTGGAACGTGGTCAGGGCGTTTTCCAGAAAATAGTCCTGCCACGTCGTATCCCCATCATAGGTCTGCTGATCCAGCGGCGTATACAGATCCAGCATTCCCTGAACAGCCTGCCCGTAATATCCCAGGAAAGAGGCATAGCCTGTCCAGTAATAATAGGAGAGCGCAGCATTGGTCAGTTCATGATCGCCGAAAACCGCCACCACCTCTTCCCACTGCGCCGCGTCTGTCTCCTGGGATTCCTGCGCCGGCGCATTTGCTTCTGCATTTTCCGCTTCCCGCCCTCCATTTTGGGCACAGGAAGTCAATGTGAGTACGAGCGCCAAAATCAGAACCCAAATTTTCCCCAATGGTTTCCGCACATCTTGTTTCATGGATAATCCTTTCTGTTTGACCGCGCATTCCATTCCCGCCTTTCCCGGAGCGGGCTTTTGCCCGCTCCGGGAAAGGCCTTGCAAACCTGATGCAGTGTCCGCGCATCACCGGAACGCGGAATTGATTGTCCCGCCGCCTTCAGGACGGCCGGGGCATTATTTGTCAAGCACCGTGACGCCGGACAGCGGCAGGCTGTTGGTATTGGAAATGCTGGTGCCGTCCCATACAAACACCTTGGCCGTATAGCCGTCAGACCCGCCCTGGGCGAACGGCACCCTGAAGCTGGCTTCAAAGGTCTCCGTACCGCCGGCCGCCACGGTCTTGCCGACTGCGCTGTAGTTGACCATGACGCCGTCGGGATTGTACAGCGCCACGATCATCAGGCCGTCCTGGGCCTCCAGGGAGGTGTTGGACATGGTTACGGTGGCCCGCAGATCGCCGGTCACAGCGCCCAGGGAATCCGGCGTGAACGTCACGCTCTCCACCTTGTAGGCCATACCGGCAACCGCCAGTTCGATGGTTCCGGAGGTCAGGGTCTTGTCGCCGTTGGAAACGGAGACCTTCACCGGCACCACAGTGGCTTCCTCGGGGGCCGTCACCAGGCCGCTCTCACTGATGATGCTGACGTTGTCCGCCGTGTAGGTGGTGGTATAGCCCTCCACCGCAGGCAGCTGCACCGTATTGGCGCCGGCCGGGAACGTCACAGCGTTGCCGATGGCGTCCACCGTGTAGTTGAAGGCGGACTCCAGGGCGAAGTCGTCCATGGTCTGCTCTTCATTCTCAATGTAGAGATACTCCACATATGTGACCCAGTTGGCCCACTGATTGGTGGAATACGCGTCGAGGATCAGTTCCACATCGGCCAGATTGGTCTGCACATTTTCCGCGACCGCTGTCCACTCCGTTCCATTTTCGGAGGCGTAGAAGCTGTATGTGGAGCCTTCCTTGGTGATCCGGTAGTAGTTGACGGAAGCGATCTTCCGG
>JAHZEF010000064.1:5168-12732 GCA_019422005.1 Clostridiales bacterium | reverse complement strand
ACCGTCAATGTGCTGGGTGTGAATATTGACATCGCCGAGGCGATGGGACTCTCCTGAGGGGGACGCCCGTCCGCAGGAAGATCCGGTTCACATCCGTGAACCGGATCCCGTTTATCTGTTCTTAATTTTTGTTTTGCAATCTTATCCCCAAATTAAGTTCCTGCAGCTTATGATAGGAGCGCAAGGAGGGAATCATAGTGATTGCACTGAAAAAGAAGCTGATTCGGATTGAGAATCGGATTGATATAGCGCTGGAACACTTTGTAAGCCGCCATCACATCCTGGGATACGTTTTCATTTTCGGCGGAATGCCGCTGCTGACGCTGGCGCTGGTCGGCCTGTGCACAATGGCCATTGCGCTGCCGCTGGGATGGCTTTTTGGGTGTATCTGATCCGGAAATTTCTCCGCGGCCTGCGCCGAATGCCCGGCAATGTGCTATAATGCAGGTACAGAAGGAGGGACGAAGATGGAAGAGGCTGTACGGCCGGCACAGAGCCCCGCGGTACGGGAGGGAAGGCTGACGCTGTTTGTCGGGTATGCTTCCGGATGCGGCAAGACGTATTCCATGCTCCGGGAAGCGCTGGAACGCAGGCGATCCGGATGCGACGCGGTGATCGGGCTGCTCTCTCCGGGCGGCTGGCCGGAGACGGAAGCGCTGGCCGCGGAATTTGAAGCCCTCCCCCCGAAGCAATGGGGCGGAGCTGCGGAGCTGGATCTGGACGGCGCGCTTCAGCGGGCGCCGCAGCTGCTCATTGTGGACGATCTGGCCCATGAGAATCCGGAAGGATGCCGGCACAAACGCCGGCTTCAGGACGTCCGGGAGCTGATGCGGGCCGGGATTGACGTCTATGCTGCCTTGGATGTTCAGCATTTGGAGAGCCTGCAGGATACGGTCGCCGCCATATTGGGGCGGCCGGAAGCGCTGCGCGTGCCGGATCATGTGTTCGACCGGGCGGGCCGCGTGATCTTTGCAGACGCTGAACCGCTGGAAATTGCGGAGCGCCGGAGCAGGGCAGGACGGGAAACCGGCCTGTTTCCGGCCCAGCTGAGCGCCCTGCGGGAGCTGGCGCTGCGCCGCTGTGCCGACCGGGCTTCGCTGTATACGGAGGACATGCGGGGCCGGGACAATTATCGGACGCATGAGCATGTGCTGGTCTGCCTTTCCTCCGCGCCTTCGAATGCGAAGATCATTCGTACCGCAGCACGGATGGCGGGGGCGTTCCGGTGCAGCTTCACAGCGCTGTTCGTGGAAACAAAGGAATTTCGCTGGATGGCGCAGGCAGACAAGGAGCGGCTGCAGGCCAACCAGCGCCTGGCCGAGCAGCTGGGCGCCGCCATTGAACTGGTCTATGGAGACGATATTGCCTACCAGATCGCTGAATTCGCACGGCTGTCGGGCGTCACAAAAATTGTTCTGGGCCGCAGCGGCATCAGCCGGGGAAAGCTGTTGAGGATGCCTTCTCTCACGGAACGTCTCATTGAATTGACGCCGGAACTGGACGTCCATATTATCCCGGACAGCGCCAAGCGCAGCGGTATATCCGGCCGCCGCTGGGCTGCGGCGCATCCTGTATCGCTGACGCTGTTCGATTTTGCCAAGAGCGTGGGGCTGCTGGTTGCGGCGACGCTGGTCGGCTTCCTGTTCTATTTCTGGGGGTTCACGGAATCCAATATCATCACGGTCTACCTTTTAAGCGTCCTGCTGATCTCCGTGGTGACAAAGAGCCCCGTATGCAGCCTGATTGCCTCCATCGCCAGCGTGCTGATCTTCAATTTTTTCTTCACAGAGCCGCGCTTTTCGCTGCAGGCTTATGACAGCGGGTATCCGGTCACGTTCCTTGTGATGTTCCTGACTGCGCTGATTGCCGGGTCTCTCGCAACAAAACTGAAGTCCCTCGCACAGAAGTCGGCGCAGTTTGCCTGGCGTACCCGGCTGCTGTTTGAAACCAATCAGGGCCTCCAGAAGGCGAAAGATTCCGGGGAGATTCTGTCCACCACGGCCCGGCAGCTGGTGAAGCTTTTGCGGGGGGATGAGGTGGTCTACGGCGTGCAGAACGGGGAGCTGACGGAACCGGTTGTATATTCCGATGAAAGCGGCGCAGATCCCGGCGTTTATACGCGGGAAGCGGAGCGCCGCGTTGCCCGCTGGGTGCTGCAGAACAACCGGCGCGCCGGCGCCACGACGGACACGTTTTCCGATGCCTGCTGCGCGTATTTTTCCGTGCGGATCGGCGAGACGGTATACGGCGTCATCGGCATTGCAGCCGTGGAAAAGCCGAGAGATGCATTTGAGAGCGGGATCCTGCTTTCTGTGCTGGGGGAGTGCGCCCTGGCGCTGGAAAATCAGAAAAACGCGGAGGAAAAGGAGGCGGCTGCCGTCCTGGCGAAAAATGAACAGCTCCGCGCCAATCTGCTGCGCACCATTTCCCATGATCTGCGGACGCCGCTGACCTCCATTTCGGGCAATGCCGGCAATCTGATCTCCAGCGGCGACCTGTTTGACGAAGCGACAAAACACCGGATGTATCTGGACATTTACGATGATTCCCAATGGCTGATCAACCTGGTGGAGAACCTGCTTTCCATCAGCCGGCTGGAAGGCGGCGGCATGCATCTTCGGATTGCCGCAGAGCTGGTGGACGAGGTCGTGGCGGAGGCTTTGCGGCACGTCAGCCGCAGGAGTACGGAATATCATTTGACGGCGCATGGTGAGGAGGAGTACCTGCTGGCACAGATCGATGCCAAACTGATGGTGCAGGTTCTCATCAACCTCATTGACAATGCCATCAAATACACACCGCCGGGCTCGGAGATTGAGATTACCTGGAAGCGGGAAGGGCAGTTTGTCCGCATTTCTGTTGCGGATGACGGCCCGGGGATTTCCGACGAGGCCAAGCCTCACATCTTTGAAATGTTTTACAGTGCCGCCAACAGGGCTGCCGACAGCCGCCGCAGCCTGGGCCTGGGGCTGGCGCTGTGCAAATCCATTGTCAATGCCCACGGGGGAGAGATATCCGTGGGTGATCATGCGCCGCACGGGACCGTGTTCTCGTTTACCGTGCCGGCCGGGGAGGTAGAACTGCATGAATAAACCGCTGATTCTGGTTGTGGAGGACGACGTTCCCGTCCGGAACCTGATTACCACTACGCTCAAAGCCCACGATTATCGCTTTCTCACGGCAGCCAATGGGGAATCCGCTATTTTGGAGGCTTCCTCCCATAACCCGGAGATTATGCTGCTGGATCTGGGGCTGCCGGATATGGACGGTGTGAGCGTGATCCAAAAAGTCCGCTCCTGGTCCAATCTTCCCATCATCGTCATCAGCGCCCGCAGTGAGGATACCGACAAGATCGAGGCGCTGGACGCCGGCGCGGACGACTATCTGACGAAGCCTTTTTCTGTGGAGGAGCTGCTGGCGCGCCTGCGGGTTACGCAGCGCCGCCTGGCAGCGCTGCCGGCCGGTCAGGCCCAGTCGGAAGCCGTATTCGTCAACGGAGCGCTCAAGGTGGACTATGCTGCAGGCTGTGCGTTTCTGAATGGCCAGGAGCTGCACCTGACCCCCAGCGAGTTCAAACTGCTGTGCCTGCTGGCGAAAAATGTCGGCAAGGTTCTGACCCACACCTATATTACGCAGCAGATCTGGGGCAGGAGCTGGGAGAATGACGTGGCTTCCCTGCGTGTGTTCATGGCAACGCTGCGCAAAAAGCTGGAAGCGGGGCCGAATGCGTCCCAGTTTATTCAGACGCACATCGGCGTGGGGTATCGCATGCTGCGGGCGGAAGAGCCCGGAGCGTCGGAAACGTCCGGGGCCCGCTGACTACGTTGGGATTTTTCTCCGCGGCCTGCGCGGGCCGCCCGGGTTCCGCGCGCTGCGGGACATCATCAAGAACCGCATACCAGGTCCCCGGCAAAAGCCCCCCGTTTTTTTGCATCCTGCAAAAAGCGGGGGGCTTTCGGACTGCCCCTGCCGGCGGGGCCGTCTGTTCCGGCCTGTACAGACCGGCTGCCGCTGACGAACCCCCTGCAGGGATCCTGGGGCGGGCTGCGGCCGATTCAAGCCTGCCTGCGCAGCTGGAAACGCTGCGGCGGTTTCGTAATCGCCGCTTAATATCTGCCGGGATTGCTTAATGCCTCCTTAACTTTACGCGCAGTATAATGAAGCCCATATTAAGGAGGTACCTTGTATGATCGAATTTCAAAACGTCTCTCAAGGTTACAAAAACAAATCCGTGCTGACGGGCATCAGCATGACCATTGAAACCGGTGAGTTCGTTGTGCTGATCGGCTCTTCCGGCTGCGGAAAGACCACGCTTCTGAAAACCATCAACAAGCTCAATCCTTTGGGAAAGGGGGACGTCCTGATCAACGGCGTCTCCATCAAGGAGATTCCGGACAACAAGCTCCGCCGCAGCATCGGCTATGTGATTCAGGACGGCGGCCTGTTCCCGCATATGACCGCAGCGGAAAATATCAGCCTGCTGCTGCAGACCGTGGGCATGGCGGCGGAAGAAATCCCCGAACGGGTGGATCATCTGCTGGAGATGGTCAACCTGGAACCGGACGTTTACCGCGACTGCTTTCCAATCCAGCTGTCCGGCGGCCAGAAGCAGCGCGTAGGCGTGGCGCGGGCGTTTGCGGCTGATCCGGAGATTATTTTGATGGATGAGCCCTTCTCAGCCCTGGATCCCGTTACCAGAGGCGAGCTGCAGAACGAAGTGGTCAAGCTGCAGAAACGCTTCCGGAAAACCATTGTGTTCGTTACCCACGATATGGATGAGGCGCTGAAGATGGCGGATCGGATCTGTATCATCCAGAACGGGAAAATTGCACAGTTTGACAAACCGGAAGAAATCCTCAAGCATCCGGCCAACAGCTATGTGGAAGAATTCGTCGGCAAAAACCGCTTGTGGGGCAACCCGGCCTATATCAAAGCGGCGGATATCATGAAAAAGGGCGCCGTCCACATCTCCAAAGACCGCACGGTCCTCCAGGCGCTTCAGATCATGAAGCATAATGTGGTGGATTCCCTGCTGGTAACCAGCGGCAAAAACCTCCGCCTGGAGGGGATTGTCTGGCTGGAAAACCTGCAGGAATTCCAGAACTATTCTTCATCCCTGGACGACTTTATCTCTGCAGACTATGCCTTCGTGTATGAGGATACCAGCCTGCAGGAGATCATTGATACCATTGATTACAATGTCAGCGGAATCATCCCGGTACTCAATCGCAATCACGAGCTTCAGGGATATCTCACCAAAAGCAGTCTGCTGGTGACGCTGAGCAAGCGGTACCGAAATAACGGCGGCAGCGATTCGGAGGTCTGAATGATGGGTACATTCTTTGCGATGTTTCTGGAACGGCGGGATGAACTGCTGCAGCTGTTCATCGAGCATATGGAGATGACGGCCATGGCCGTCCTGGTCTCCCTGGTCATCGGCGTAATCATCGGTGTGGCGATTACGAAGAGCAAAAAGGCGGCTGCACTGGTCATCGGCATTGCCAATCTGATGCAGTCCATTCCCAGCATCGGCCTTCTGGCGTTTATGGTCCCCTTTGTGGGAATCGGCCAGAAGCCGGCCATTATCATGATTGTAATTTACGCACTCCTGCCGATCATCAAAAATACATATACCGGCATTACAGGGATTGACCCCAGAATGCTGGAAGCGGCCAGCGGCATCGGTTTGTCAAAATCCCAGCAGCTGTTTAAAATCCAGCTGCCGCAGGCGCTGCCTTTCATCATGGCAGGAATCCGCATTTCCGCCGTCACGGCCGTGGGTACCGTGACCATTGCGGCCTTTGCCGGCGCCGGCGGCCTGGGCTGGATGATCAATCTGGGCCTCAACGCCAACGACGCCAATCTGGTCCTGCTGGGTGCGATCCCTGCCTGCCTGCTGGCGCTGGTGGTGGATTTTATCCTCGGCAAAGTGGAAAGAGCCATTACGCCGGAGGGGCTGAAGCCGGCGGATCAGATTGTGTATATGCCGCGGAAGAAGCGCCTGGCGCGCCGGGTTCTGGCTCTGGCGCTCTGTGCGGCGCTGCTGATTGTACCGACGGCCGCCTCTGTGGTGCGCAGCCTTTCAGACGGAGAGGACCGTCTGGTCATCGGCGCGCAGAATTTCACGGAATCCCTGATTCTTGGGAACCTGTACAGCGAGCTGATCCAGGCCAAAACGGATATTCCGGTGGAAAAGACCGATAACCTCAATGGCACCATGATCACCTTTGCGGCGCTCAAATCCGGGGATATCGATATGTTTACCGATTATACCGGCGTCCTGGCGCCCAATGTTTTGAAGCTCCCCATGGAGACCGACCCCCAAAAGGTCTATGATGACGTCCGGGACGGGCTGCGTGAGCAGTATGGTTTTGATGTGTCCGCGCCCATCGGATGCAGCAACACGTATGTGTTTGCCGTGAGCAGGGAGGTCTCAGAGACTTATGGCCTGACCAGGCTGTCGCAGCTGATTGAGCAGGCCCCCAATCTGCGCCTGGGCTGTACGACGGCCTTTACCCAGCGGGAGGATCTGCTGCCCAAGCTGGAAAAGGATTTTCAGGTGCAGTTCAGGGAGGTCAGCGGCCTGGAGGGCAATATCCGCTATCAGGCCATTGCCTCCGGAGAAGTGGATGTGACCGACGCCTATGAGACGGACGCCATGGTCCTGAAGAGCGATCTGGTGCGGCTGGAAGACGACATATCGTTTTTCCCGCCCTATCAGGCCGTCAATGTGGTGCGCAATGATGTATATGAGCGCTATCCGGAACTGGAGGAGGTTTTGAAGCTGCTGGACGGCGCCATTACCACGGACGAAATGCTGGAAATGAACTACCAGGTGGATGTGGAAGGGATGACTGCGCAGGAGGTGGCGCACAACTTCCTGGTATCCAAGGGAATCATCTGACGTCTGACAATCAGGCTGCCGCCGGTGCACACCGTGCGGCAGCCTGATTGCCGCCGAAAAGGGGGGCTGTTCTTGAAACGCGTCAGGTTTTCTGATGATATCACATGGAAATCCGTCGGCCTGATTGCCGCCGGTTCTCTGCTGTTTTCCGCCGCCATGAACCTGCTGATCGTACCCATGGCTCTTTACAGCGGAGGGTTTCTGGGCGTTGCGCAGCTGCTGCGCGAACTGCTGCTGGCGCTGGGACTGCAGGCGGATGGCGTGGATGTGGCCGGTATTGCTTACTGTCTCATCAATGTCCCGCTGTTTTTTCTTTCCTATCGATCTCTGGGAAAGCCGTTTGTGCTGAAGACCCTGATTGCGGTGGCCTGTTATACGGTGTTCCTGACGGTGATCGTCTCACCGGAAACGCCGCTGATTACCGACAGGCTGACCTGCTGCCTGCTTGGCGGCGCGGCCGCCGGCGTGGGTGCGGGCATGACGCTGCTCTCCGGCGGCTGCGGCGGCGGTGAGGAAATTCTGGGTGTGTACCTCACCAGACGCCGCACGTCTCTGAGCGTCGGAAGGCTGTCCATTTTGATCAATCTCGTTGTGTACGGCTGCTGCCTTATTTTTTTCAATCTCGAGACTGTGGTATATTCCCTGATTTACTCGGTATTC
>JAHZEF010000064.1:0-5158 GCA_019422005.1 Clostridiales bacterium | reverse complement strand
TGCATTTTCAGAATATCATGGTAAACGTCCTGGTCATCTCCAAGAAGGAAGGGCTGCAGGATCTGGTCTTCCGCGTAACCGGACGCGGCGTCACACAGTGGGAAGGCCACGGCGGTTATACCGATGAGAAGGCGAACCTGTATCTGACTGTGGTGTCCAAGCGGGAATCTTACGCCCTGCGCAAAGCGCTGCAGAATTTTGATCCGGATGCCTTTGTGGTGATCAACGAGGATATCGATGTGGTGGGGAATTTTGAGGTGCGTGTGATGTAGCGCCCGGCATTCGGCTGTCAGGCCCCGTTGGAATGGTTTCCGACGGGCAGGGGACGGAGCCTCCGGCACAGTTTATGGGACAGACGGAGGCCTGAAGGGCGGCGCCCGTCCGGGTCAGGCGGCGGGGAAGCGTGCTCCGCCGCCTGTCGGCGGATCCAGCGGCCCTGAAATGGGAACAGGCCCGGATCTTCCTGAGAATCCGGGCCTGCCTGGGCGGTCAGTGCGCCTCCCCGGGCAGAAGGTTTGTCATACTGCGAAGGCTGATCCCCAATGTGGACAGGTTGTGCAGCATGGCGGAAGTGGCCGGGGCAAGGATCCCCATTGCGCCCAGAGTGATCAGGCTTCCGTTGAACCCGATGACAAAGCGGTAATTGGACTGGATGCGCCGCATCAGATGCTGCGCGAGCGCGCGAAGCTTCACCAGCTCAAAGAGATCGTCGGCGGCAATGGTAACGTCTGCAATCTCCCTGGCAATGGCTGCCCCATCGCTGATGGCGATGCCCACATTGGCGGCAGACAAGGCGGGAGAATCGTTGATCCCATCACCGATCATCACTACGGTATGGCCCTGCGCGCGCTCATTCTGGACAAAATGCGCCTTGTCCTCCGGCAATACCTCGGCGCGGTATTCGTCCACGCCGACCTGGGCGGCGATTGCCGCCGCGGTGCGTTCACTGTCGCCGGTCAGCATGACAATCCTGCCCGCGCCCAGCCGTCGCAGGGCGGCCAATGCGTCGGCGGCTTCTGCGCGGAGCGGGTCGGAGACGCAGATGACGGCGGCCAGCGTCCCGCCTGCGGCCAGGTACAGGTGACTGTACTGCCGGGGCAGCGCGTCAAACCGCACCTGCTCTTCCGGCGGGATCACACAGCGCTCATCCTCGAAAACAAAGTGGGCGCTGCCAATGATCACGCGTTCCCCGTCCACTGTGCTGGCAATGCCGTGGGCCACCAGGTATTCCACCTGAGAGTGCATTTCCTCGTGGGCCAGCCCCCGGTCCCGGGCGGCCTGAACCACGGCGTTTGCCATGGAATGGGGGAAATGCTCCTCCAGACAGGCAGCCAGCCGGAGCATTTCCGCCTCTGTCCGGCCGCCGAAGGGGATTACCTGGGCCACCACAGGGCTGGCGTGGGTCAAAGTTCCGGTTTTGTCAAAGACGATGGTATCCGCCTGGGCCATGGCTTCCAGATATTTGCCGCCTTTTACAGTGACGTGGAAACGGCCGGCCTCTCCCATGGCGGACAGCACAGCCAACGGCATGGAGAGCTTCAGCGCACAGGAGAAATCCACCATCAGTACGGACAGGACACGGGTTACGTTCCGGGTCAAAAGGTAGACCAGGGCGCTGCCCGCCAGCGTATAGGGAACCAGCCTGTCGGCCAGGTTGGAAGCCTGGTTTTCCGCTGCGGACTTGAGCTGCTCCGACTGCTCGATCATGGCCACGATCTTATCGTAACGCCCTTCACCGGACTGCTGGGTCACCCGCAGGACACACGCGCCCTCTTCCACCACAGTGCCTGCATAGACGCTGTTGCCGGAATGCTTGGGAACGGGGACGGATTCGCCGGTGAGGGACGCCTGGTTTACCATGATTTCCCCCTCCACAAGGACGCCGTCCAGCGGGATCATGCCGCCCATGCGGACAGCCACCTGATCGCCCGCCCGAATCTGGCTGAGCGGCGTCAACACCTCGCCGCTGCCTGTTTTGAGCCAGACCCGGTCAATATTCAGGGAAATGCTTCGGGCCAGATCGTCCACCGATTTCTTGTGCGTCCATTCCTCCAGCAGTTCCCCGAGGCCCAGCAGGAACATCACGGAGCTTGCAGTATCGAATTCCCGGCGCATCATCGAAAGAAAGACAGAAATCCCGTCCAGTACTTCTACCCGGAGCCGCCCGCGGAAGATGCAGCGGACGGCGCGGAACAGATAAGGGATCGATTTGACGACCGTATAGGCTGCCCGCAGCGGCGCGGGGAAAAACAGGGTACGGACGGCCTTGAAGGCCACCATGCCCACCAGCTTTTCCTCATAGGCCCGGCTGAGTACCCGGCTGCTGTGGACGCAGTTTAATTCACCCGGGGCGCTGTCCCGGTAGGAAAAGCCCTTTAAGGCGTCCAGGAGCGCACGGCGGCTGCCGTGGTATTCAACGACTGCGCAGCGGGTCCGTTCATGGACCGCCGCCTGTTCCACGTCCGGAAGCGCCAGAATCCATGCCTCCAGCAGATCGGCCTGCTCCAGCGTCATTCGGGCCTGCGCCATCTGGACGCGAATCCGGCCGCGGCATTCATGCTTGATGATAAATTTCATAGTTGCCTCCATGGAAGAGAGGGGCCGCCTCCCGGCGGCCCCTCTTGAAATCATTGCCTATACCTGAGCGTCGTCAGCTTCCGCGTCCGCTTCCTCCTGCGCGCGCTGCTCGTTGATCTCCCTGGCGGAAGCCAGGATATCGGCGGCATTCTCCTGGACGGAAGTGACCGCCTCCATGACGGATTCCTTCATCCGCAGGGCTGCGGCAGTGGCGTGCGTATAGGCCTTTTTGGCATCCCTGCTGGACAGCAGTTTGAACCCGGCAGAGCCAAACAGCACGCCGCCGGCAAATAAGGCCGCACCTTTATATACATTCATGCTGTGTTCACCTCACAATCAACGATGGCGGTACCCGGTGATGATCGTCATGACCATGCAGATCACGGCGCCCCAAGCCCAGAAGCGATGGTGTTTCATATTGTGTCCTCCCCCCCTGCCGGGCAACGGCATCAGCATATTGATGTATTATAGCAATCCAAATCGGGATTTTCACTCCGATTCAGACAAATCCAGACGGTAATGGATTTTTTTTGAGTCTCTTCGAAACTGTGAGGGCGATACGTGATACCGGGCCTTGAAGGCGACGCCAAATTGGCTGACGCTGCTGTAGCCCACCGCCGCGGCAATCTGAAGGACGGTCTGATTTGTGGAACAGAGCAATTGTGCCGCGCGTGCCATGCGGCGCTCCAGAAAATACTGATGAATGGGCATGCCGTAGAGTTGCCGGAAGCAGGCTTTCAGATTCGTGCCGGAAATACGGAATTGCCGGGAAAGCTGCTGAATGGTCAGGCGCTGTTCCAGATGCTCAAGGATGTAGTTGTGGATATCCTGTACGGTCCTGACCTGCTGGCGGTCCAGATATGGGATCCGGCTGCACCCGGGTTTGAGAGCGCCGCCGGCATGAAACAGATAGAGCAGCTCCAGAACTTTGATGGCACAGTAGTTCCCGCGGTGTTCCGGCGGCAGGTGATCCAACGTCAGGAACAGCGTCTCGCACCATAGCGCCCCCTCGATTACGGCGCATCCATGCTGCCGGCCCGATTCCCTGCCCTCCCGGCTGTGCCAGAGGCAGGAAAGCGCCGCGCGGGCGGTCCGGATCATTTCCCGGACCAGCACGCCCTGAAAATGCTCCTGTGAAAACTGCAGGCGGCATACCCCTGACTGGCCCGGAAAGAAAAGCATTTGCCCGGCCGTCAGGAACAGGCGCTTTCCGCCGGCCCATTCCAGAACTGCGCCGCCTGTACGGCAAAATAATACATGGAAAAAATCCGCCTCCTGCGGAATGGACAAAAAGCCCTCCGGCGGCGTCCCGTCCAGCATCAGAACGTCGGCGCCGTCTGCAGGCCATGGCGTGCATTTCCAGCCGGGCCAGGATAAAAAGGCGTCCCTCATCTCTTTATTTTCGGAACGGGAACAGGCCCTTCTTTTCATAAGGAGCCGATTGAATGGACAAGACCCGGTAACCGGTGGCGGAGACCGCCCGGCGCAGCGCGTCTTCGTCCAGTGCTTCCTCGCTCAAAACCAGTGTCTGCCCCCTGCTGTGCGAAGAGGTTACCTTTTTGACGGGAAACGCCTTGCGGACCGCGTCGTTGACGTGGGCTTCGCACATGGAGCAGGCCATGCCTTCTACAGCGATCGTATATTGAATCATGTGAGCTTCCTCCCCAAGCAGTCTTTCAAACCTGTTCCGGAATTCCGGATGATTTACAGCGCGGGATAAGGCCGCGCCGGCAGCGCCGCCTCGCAGATGCCTGCGTCCGGCTCCGCCGCAGAGCGTCCATATGCGCCGTTCTGCAGGGCCCTCCCGGATGGAAGTTCCGAATTCCTTTTTGGCGATACGGTGCGCCGAAGTTAGCTAATACTAACTTTAGTATACAGCAAACTGCCTGATCCTGCAAGACTTTTTCTGCGCCGGCTGTCCCGGATTGGGGGATCGGCCTGTTTTGTGGCGCATCTCTGCGCGGCGCCTGCGGGACGGCGTGCAGGGGGAGGGGATGACAGCGGTATTTTCTCAGAACGGCGCCGCAGGACAAGGCGTCCCGGAACGCGGGGCACCCGGCCGGCGTGGGGTACACCCCTGCGGGCAAACAAAACCGCTGCAGTGCATGCTGCAGCGATTCAGGAGGAGGGAGGGGCGGTGGATAACATCTTTTCTGCCTGCCGGCAAGAGTGCCGGAGCGGAACAGAAACCGGCTTAAAACTTTTCCCGGACTTTCGATTCATCCTGGATCGCCTCTGCGCAAACCCCGGCTCTGTTCCATTCCTTTTGCTCTGCAGGCATTCTGTATGGGCTTCGAAAATTAACAGACGGATCCTTGCTTCGCAATACATACGCTGACATCATCGGGTATCACTGTTTTTGATCCCGGCCCGGCCATTTCAAGTGCTCTGTCCAAATCTGAAGCATATTCCATTTTCACGTCCGCTATAACAAACAGGGATAGCGGGATATGCATATAAGCAATCAATAAAGCCGGCAAGTTCCTTGCGGAACTTGCCGGCTCCTGGTGGACCTGAAGAGATTCGAACTCTCGACCCCTACAATGCGAATGTAGTGCGCTCCCAGCTGCGCTACAGGCCC
>JAHZEF010000063.1 GCA_019422005.1 Clostridiales bacterium | reverse complement strand
CTGTATGCCTATATGCAGCTGGATGAGCAGATCGGCCTGCTGCTGGACAGCCTGGCGAATTATGCCCAGCGGCGGAGCGACGAGGACACCCGCGTGGCGAAGTATCAGGCGATGACAGAGCGGATTACCGCCGAATGGGTGGCGGCCGCTTCTGCCGGAAGCTTTGAACTGCCGGAGCTGCTGGCAATTCCGGATGAACGGTTGGAGGGCTTTTTCCGCGAACTGCCGGCGCTGGAGCTCTACCGCAGGTATTTTTCCAATATCCGCCGCCGCCGCGCCCATATTCTGTCCCAGAAGGAAGAAAAGCTGCTGGCCGGCGCAGGGGAGATGGCGCAGGGGCCGGATCACATTTATTCCATGTTTGCGGATGCGGACGTTCAGTTCGGCGATGCTGTGGACAGCCGGGGAGAAGCGCATCCTCTGACGCAGGGAACCTATGTCTCCTACCTGGAGAGCCCGGACCGGGCGCTGCGGAAATCGGCGTTTGAGCGGTTTTACGAGCCGTTGGGGCAGTTCCGCAATACGCTGGCAGCGACGCTGTCTGCCCAGGTCAAGCAGCTGCAGTTTTTTGCGGGAGCAAGGAACTACGACTCTTCCCTGCAGGCGGCGCTGGACGGGAATCACGTCCCTGTGGAGGTATACCACACGCTGATCCGGACCGTAAACGACAATCTGGATCAGATGCACCGGTATGTGGCGCTGCGCCGCCGCCTGCTGGGGCTGGACGAGCTGCATATGTACGATGTGTATGCGCCGCTGGTGGAGGGCGTCAGCCGGAAGATTCCGTTTGAAGAGGCGAAGCAGACCGTATACGATGCGCTGGCACCTTTGGGCGAAGACTAGCGGGCAGTTCTGCAGGAGGGATATGAGAAGCGCTGGATTGACGTCTACGAGAATGCAGGCAAGCGGTCGGGCGCCTATTCCGCAGGCGCCCGGGTCCATCCGTTCGTTCTGCTGAATTATACCGGCACGCTGGACAGCCAGTTCACGCTGGCCCATGAGATGGGTCACGCCATTCACTCCTATCTTTCCAACCGCAGGCAGCCGGCGATCTATTCCGACTATGTGATCTTTGTGGCGGAGGTTGCTTCCACCTGCAACGAGGCCCTGCTGATGGAGCATCTTCTGGGAAAAACTTCAGACCGGCGGGAGCGCGCATACCTGATCAATCACTTTCTGGAGCAGTTCAAGGGTACGCTGTACCGCCAGACCATGTTTGCGGAATTTGAACTCCGTATGGGTGAGCTGAACGCGCAGGGGACAGCGCTGACGGCAGAGACGCTGTGCCGGGAATACCGTGCGCTCAATGCGCGTTATTTTGGCCCGGAAATGACGCTGGATCCGCAGATTTCGCTGGAATGGGCGAGAATTCCGCATTTTTATTACAACTATTATGTCTTCCAATACGCCACGGGCTATGCGGCAGCCATTGCGCTGTCCAGAAGGATTCTGAAGGAAGCTGCAGCCGGGATCCGATCGACCTGCTCCGGGGCGCCGGCGTGGATATGGCTTCCGCAGCGCCTGTGGAAAGCGCGCTGGGGCTGTTCCGGGAACTGCTTGACGAGATGGAAGCGCTGACGGAGGGCTGAGGCACGGCCATGGAAGAGATCTTTTTGCCGACGCTGCATTATTTTGAAAATAACAACCGGTTTTCCGGAAGCGCCGGCCTCCTGCGCTTTATGCTGACGCCGGAGGTCAAAATGAAAACACCCAAGGAAGTGGATCTGGAGGCCAGTACGATCCGCGGCCAGCTTTGGCATGGGCTTTACTGCATTGAGAAAAGCACGGTGGAAGAGGAGCGGAGTTTTCCGATGAGCCGGGAGGCGCTGGAGGAAATTCGCAGCTGGCTGGAGGCGCACCGGTAGGCGGCGGCTTCTGCGGCGCCGCAATGCGCAGCCGGCAGCCGGCGGCTGCGGGATCCCGCGGAAAGCCTGTATGACCGTGAGGCCGATCACTTCCTGGAAGGGCTGTTTTATGAAAAAATTATTTGGATATTTGCGCGACTACAAAAAGGAATGCGTCCTGGGACCGCTGTTCAAGCTGCTGGAAGCGGCCTTTGAGCTTCTGGTTCCGCTGGTGATGGCGGCGATCATTGATAACGGGATCGGCGGCGGAGACCGGGCGCTGGTGCTCCGTCTGGGGGGCGTTTTGGCAGGGCTGGGCTTGGTGGGGCTGGCGAGTTCGGTGACGGCGCAGTACTTTGCAGCGAAAGCGGCAGTCGGGTTCGCCGCCTCCCTGCGGCATGCGCTGTTCGGAAAAATTCAAAGCCTGTCCTTTGACGCGTTGGACAGCCTGGGCGGCGATACCCTGATCACCCGCATGAGCAGCGACATCAATCAGGTACAGACCGGCGTGAACCTGGCGCTCCGGCTGCTGCTGCGCTCGCCGTTCATTGTGTTCGGCGCCATGATCATGGCGCTGACCATCCATCTGAGGGCCGCTTTGATTTTTGCGGCGGCGATTGCGGCCCTGGGGCTTGTGGTGTTCGGAATTATGCTGTGGAGTATTCCGCGCTACAGGACGGTTCAGCGGAACCTGGATGCGGTTCTGGGAATTACCCGGGAAAACCTGGCGGGGGTCCGGGTACTGCGGGCGTTTAACAAGCAGGCGGATGAGGTGTGCCAGTTCGACGCGCGGAATCAGAAGCTGACAAGGTTCAGCCTGTTTGTGGGACGGATTTCGGCGCTGATGAATCCCCTGACTTATGTGCTGATCAATCTGGCTCTGGTGGTGCTGATCCAAACCGGCGCGGTTCAGGTTCATCTGGGCGTTTTGACGCAGGGGCAGGTGGTGGCTCTGGTCAATTATATGTCGCAGATCCTGGTGGAGCTTGTGAAAATGGCGAATCTGATCATTACCATCACCAGGGCGTGGGCATGCGGGAACCGTGTCCAGCAGCTGCTTGAGGTCCCGCCCGCCTCCGGAGGGAGCGGTACGGCGGAGGCCGGAGCGGCGCCGGCCGTGGCGTTTGAGCACGTCTGCCTGACCTATCCGAACGCCGGCGGCGAATCCCTGTCGGACATCAGCTTTACAGTGCCGCGGGGAAGCGTATTCGGAATTATCGGCGGAACCGGTTCGGGAAAGTCCTCGCTGGTCAGCCTGATCCCGGGATTTTATAAGCCGACCGGGGGGCAGGTGCGGGTCAATGGCCTGAAAACGACCGACTGGAGCGACGCTGCCCTGCGGTCCCGTATCGGGATGGTCCCGCAGAAAGCGCTGCTGTTCCGCGGGACCATCCGGGAAAACCTGCTTTGGGGAAATCCCGGCGCAACGGAAGCCCAGCTGCGCCGGGCGCTGGCCGTCTCCCAATCCGAAGAGTTTGTGGATCAGAAGGAACTGGGGCTGGAGACGCCGGTGGAGCAGGGAGGACGGAACCTGTCGGGAGGGCAGCGCCAGCGCCTGACCATTGCCCGGGCGGTTGTCCGGGAGCCGGAAATCCTGATCCTGGACGACAGCGCCTCCGCATTGGATTTTGCGACGGACGCAAAGCTGCGCAAAGCACTGCGGACGCTGCAGAATACCACGGTGTTCATCGTCTCCCAGCGCACCTCGTCCATCCGCTTTGCGGATCAAATCCTGGTATTGGAAGACGGCCGCGCCGCCGGGCTCGGCACGCACGGGGAACTGCTGGAGCGCTGCCCGGTTTACCGGGAAATTTATGACTCCCAGTATCAGAAGGAGGCGGCGGGCCATGAAGCATAAAGGTGCGCTCCGGCGTGTGTTTTCCTATCTCCGCCCTTACGGGTTCCTGCTGGCGGCCTCGCTGCTGCTGGCTGTGGCAACTGTGGCGCTGACACTGTATGTGCCGATTCTGACCGGCGACGCGGTGGATCTGATTACGGCGCCGGGAAAGGTGGACTTTGCAGCATTGGGCCCGCTGCTGCTTCGGATCGGCACGGTTGCCGCTGTGACGGCGGCGGCGCAGTGGCTGATGAATTTGTGCAACAACCGCATCACGCTCTGCACGGTGCGCGATATCCGGGCCGCTGCGTTTCGGAAACTGCAGATTTTACCGGTCTCCTATCTGGACAGCCACTCCAGCGGTGAAACGGTCAGCCGTGTGATTGCGGATGTTGACCAGCTTTCCGACGGACTTCTGATGGGCTTTACGCAGCTGTTTACCGGCGTGATTACCATTCTGGGTACTTTTGCATTTATGCTGTCGGTGAACGGTTCCATCACGCTGGTGGTGGTTCTGGTGACGCCCGTATCCCTGCTGGCAGCGGCGGTGATTGCGAAAAAAACGTATTCCATGTTCACGCTGCAGTCTGTGACCCGGGGGGAACAGACGGCCCTGATCGATGAAATGATCGGCGGGCAAAAGGTTGTGCAGGCGTTTGGGCAGGAGCAGGCCGTTATGGAGCGCTTCGATGAAGTCAACGGGCGCCTGCAGCGGTATTCGCTGCGCGCAATCTTTTTTTCCTCCATTACCAATCCGGCTACACGGTTTGTCAACGGCCTGGTTTACGCGGGGGTCGGGATCGTCGGCGCGCTGAGCGCGATTGGCGGAGGCATCACCGTAGGGCAGCTGACTTGCTTCCTCAGTTACGCCAATCAGTTTACCAAGCCGTTTAATGAAATCTCCGGTGTGGTGACGGAGCTGCAGAACGCCCTGGCGTGTGCCGGACGGGTTTTTGATCTGATTGATCAGGAACCGGAGACGCCGGATGCGCCGGACGCCGCAGAACCGGAGCGCTTTGAAGGCTGGGTGAGCCTGCGGGATGTGTCTTTTTCCTATACGCCGGAGCAGAGCCTGATTGAACGGCTCAGCCTGGACGTGCGTCCCGGAGCGCGCATTGCGGTTGTGGGGCCTACGGGATGCGGGAAGACGACGCTGATCAATCTGCTGATGCGGTTTTACGACGTGTGCGGCGGCGAAATCGATGTGGACGGAACGGACATACGGGCCATGACCCGCGCCGGCCTTCGCTCCGGATTCGGCATGGTCCTGCAGGACACGTGGCTCAAGTCGGCGACCATACGGGAGAATATTGCCATGGGGCGGCCGCAGGCGACGGATGAGGAGGTGGAAGCTGCGGCGCGGCAGGCCCATGCGCACAGCTTTATCCGCCGGCTGCCGCAGGGATATGATACGGTGATCCAAAACGGGGGGGAGAACCTGTCTCAGGGGCAGAGGCAGCTGCTGTGTATTGCGCGGGTGATGCTCTGCCTGCCGCCGATGCTGATTCTGGATGAGGCGACTTCCTCCATCGACACGCGGACGGAGCAGAAAATTCAGTCGGCGTTCGCGCGCATGATGGAGGGGCGCACCAGCTTTATTGTGGCGCACCGGCTTTCCACAATTCAGGAGGCCGATGTGATTTTGGTTATGAAGGACGGAAAGCTGATTGAACAGGGGAACCATGCGGAGCTGATCCGGAGGGACGGCTTTTATGCAAAGCTGTACAACAGCCAGTTCTCCGAATAGGTTGGGGAGCGGAGAGAAGCGCGCTGCCTGACACCGGCGGGGAAGGAGGCGGGAGCATGCGGCTCAGACCAATGCAGGCAGAAAAACTGGAACGGTATTTTCTGTATTTTGTTATCTATTCCCTTCTGGGGTGGTGTTACGAGGTATTTCTGGAGGTTGCGGTGTACCGGTGGGGGTTCTCCAACCGCGGCGTGCTGTTCGGCCCGTATTGTCCGGTATACGGCATCGGCGCGCTGGCCTTTCTCATCCTGATTGATCCGCTGATCCGCGGAAGGCCCGGAATGGCCCGGCTGCGGATGCTGCCTGTGGTGTTCCTCGGCTGTGCGCTGACAGCGACGGCGATTGAACTGGCCGCATCCTACCTGTGCGAAGCGCTGACCGGATTCTGGCCCTGGCAGACCTATCAGGACTATGCAGTTCACTTTCAGGGAAGGATTGCGCTTTCGCCGTCCATCCGCTTTGGCCTGGGCGGCGTACTGTTTCTGTATGCGGTTCAGCCGCTGCTGGAGCGGCTGTCAGGCGCCATGGCGGCGCGCGTGCGCACAGCGGTGTGCCGGGGATGCATGCTTGTGATGGGCGCTGACGTTCTGGTCTTTATCATCAGGATTCTGAGATAGCAATGGGAAAACCTCCTGTATCGGAAAGGATACAGGAGGTTTTCCTGTCGGCCGTCCGGCTGAACGCCCGCAGTCCGGCGGTTTATTTTCTGCAGGGCATGGCGCTGACCGGAGGCTGCCCGTCTCCGGTTACGGCCTGATACAGACGGTAGCCGCCGGCCAGGTTCCGGCAGTCGAAGCCGCTTCCGGTGAGGATCCGGCAGGCGATATAGCTGCGCAGGCCGCTGTGGCAGTGCACATAGACCGGCTTGGCCGGATCCAGTTCGTCCAGATGCGCGCGAAGTTCGTCCAGAGGAATGTTGCGGAAGCCGTCAATCGCGCCGCGGGCCGCCTCGGCAGGCGTCCGCACGTCCAGCAGCTGTACGCTCCCGTCCCTGGGAAGCGCCGCCACATCGTGCCAGTGGAATTGCCGGACCAGGCCGTTCTGCAGGTTTTCGATCTGGAAACCGGCCATGTTGACAGGATCCTTGGCGGATCCGAAGGGGGGTGCATAGCAGAGCTCCAGCCGGGCCAGGTCGCGGCCGCTGGCGCCAAGGCGGATGGCGGTCGCCAGCACGTCGCAGCGCTTATCCACGCCTTCAAAGCCGACAATCTGCGCGCCCAGCAGCCGGCCGCCGGCCGGTTCAAACAGGACTTTCATGGAGAGCATGCTGCCGCCCGGATAATAACCGGCATGGTTGGCGGCGTAAACGTAAACCTTGTCGCAGTCGAGTCCCTGGGCGCGGGCGGCCTGTTCGCTGAGACCGGTGGTGGCGACGGTCATGTCAAAGATCTGCAGGATGGAGCTCCCCTGCGTACCCTCATAGGAGGAGGCAAGCCCGCAGATGTTGTCCGCGGCGATCCGCCCCTGGCGGTTGGCGGGGCCGGCCAGCGGGATCATGGCTGTTTCACCGGTGACAAAGTGTGTTGTTTCCACCGCATCGCCGACAGCGTAAATGAATTCGTCTGCGGTCCGCATATGGCTGTCCACCTGAATGCCGCCTTTCCGGCCGCAGGGGAGGCCCGCCTCAGCGGCCAACCGGCTTTCCGGGCGGACGCCGGCCGCCAGGACAACCAGATCGGCCTCCAGCGCAGCATCGGGCGTGTGGACGGTGAGAACGCCCCCCTGTTCAGTGAGGTTTGTCATGGCCTGTCCCAGGAGAAGGCGGACTCCCTGGCGGCGGACATAGGCATGGACATCTGCAGCCATGTCGGGATCCAGCGGCGCGATCAGATGTCCGGAACGTCCGACAATGGTCACCTCCATGCCCGCGGCCTTCAGGTTTTCCGCCATCTCCACGCCGATATAGCCGCCGCCGACAATCACGGCGCGGCGGCCGGGGCCAAGGGCGTTCGCCGCCTCCCGGATTGCCAGCGCGTCGGGCACCGTCCGGAGCGTAAACACATTGGGGGCGCCGGCGGCGTCAAAAGCAGGCTGCAGCGGCTCCGCCCCGGTGGAAAGAATCAGACGATCGTAGGATTCGCGGTATTCCCGGCCGGTATTTCCGTCGCGTACGGTGACGGCCTTTGCGGCGCGGTCAATGGAAACGGCCTCCGACCTGGTTCGCACGTCGATCCGGAAGCGGGCGCGGAGGCTTTCCGGCGTTTGTACGGTGAGAGCGCTTTTTTCGGGAATCACGCCGCCCACATAATAGGGAAGGCCGCAGTTGGCAAAGGAGACATATTCTCCGCGCTCCAGCAGCACGATTTCACAGGCTTCGTCCAGACGGCGCAGGCGCGCGGCGGCGCTGGCGCCGCCGGCTACGCCGCCCACGATCACAACTTTCATATTGAAATTTCCTCCCGATATTGATATGCTTCCATTATACACGCTTTTCTCCGATTGAAAAGAGAGAAAACCGTGAGGTGTATGATAGCGAAACGGCTATGCATTGGGAAGAAGGGATACGGTATGACGTTGCGGAGCCTGGAAGTTTTTCTGGCGGTGGTTGAAGCCGGCAGCATGCGGGCGGCGGCGGAGCGGCTGTATATCAGCCAGCCTTCGGTCAGCGGTATGGTTGCGGATCTGGAGAATGAATTCGGCGTGCGCCTTTTTGAGCGGCTGGGGAAGCGGCTGTTCCTGACGCAGGCGGGCGAGCGGCTGTCGGTCTATGCCCGCCGCATGCTCAGCCTGAATGCGGAAATTGCCCGGCAGATGGGCGGGATCGGCAACCGGCTCCCGCTGCGGATAGGGGCTTCCGTCACCATCGGCAGCAGCGTGATTACCGAACTGATTCAGCGGCTGGCAGGCCCGGTGCCCTATGTTTTCGTGGGAAATACCGGGATGATCGAGAAAAAGCTCCTCCGAAGCGAACTGGACGCCGCGCTGGTGGAAGGGCGGATCGACAGCGAGGATTTGATCGACACGCCTGTCATTCGCGACCGCCTGATGCTGATCTGCAACCGGGAGCACCGGTTTGCCGGCCGCAGTTCCGTACGGATGGCGGAGCTGGCAGGAGAGAGGCTGGTGATGCGGGAACCGGAAAGCGGTACGCGGCATGTGCTGGATCAGGAATTTGCGCTTTCCGGCGTTGCAATGAACGTGGTTTGGGAGTGCAACAATTCACAGGCGATTCTGCATGCCGTCCGGGCCGGTTTCGGCGTTTCCATTCTGTCGCCGCGCCTGCTGCGGGGGGAGGATGCGCTGCTGGCGGTGCCGATTGCCGACGGCGCGATGCAGCGCTGGTTTTCGCTGGTGATTCACAAGGACAAATTGATCCATCCTGCGCTGCAGGCGTTTATTGATTTGTGCCGCAGCTATGAATAGGGAAAAGCCTATTACAGCAATTGCAAATTTCTATTTTACATCGGCGTAAAAATCCGGTATGCTGTAGACAGAAACGCTGCACCGCAAATGAAACAGTAAGGAGTACGTCAACAATGATCAGAGATTACGTGGAGAACTATTATTTGAACCGGGACCGGAATTGTGCGGAATCGGTTTTTCTGGCTGCCAACGAGGCGCTGAATCTGGGATTGGACGAGAATTGCGCAAAGCTGGTCAGCGCGTTTGGAGGCGGCATGGGCTGCGGCAGCACCTGCGGCGCTCTGGCCGGCGCCATGGCAGTCCTGGGCGCCGTGTGCGTGGGGGAGCGCGCGCATGCCACGGAGGGGTTCAAGGAAGCCTGTGCGGTGCTGAAATCAGAATTTGAAACGCGTTTGGGCAGTACGCTCTGCAGCGAACTGAAGGAGCGCTGCAGTACGCCGGAACACCGCTGCCTGGCAGTGGTGCAAATGGCGGCGGACGTGCTGGAGAACGCCCTGCATGCCTGGGAGGAGAAGAAGGAGCCGCTGAGCCCTGCGGAGATTAAGCGTGTGAAAGGGCTGGGCTTTCTGCAGCAGAAAGGGACCAGGAAGTTCAACGGCCGGGTGATCACGCGAAACGGAAAGATTACGGCGGCCGAGAGCCGCTGCCTGACGGAGGCCGCAGAAAAATTCGGCTCCGGGGAAATTGCCATGACAACCCGCCTGACGGTGGAGGTGCAGGGGATCCCGTATGAGAATATTGAACCATTCCGCAAATGGCTGGCTGCGGCGGGACTGGAGACCGGCGGCACAGGCAGCAAGGTGCGGCCGGTGGTCAGCTGCAAGGGCACGACCTGTCAGTACGGCTTGTGCGATACGTTTGCGCTGTCCAACCGGCTTCATGAGACGTTTTACCGGGGATGGCACGACGTTTTGCTGCCGCACAAGTTCAAAATTGCCGTGGGCGGATGCCCCAACAACTGTGTCAAGCCGGATTTGAACGACTTTGGCGTAATTGGCCAGCGCGTTCCCGCTCTGGACCGGGAGCAGTGCCGCGGCTGCAGGAAGTGCGCGGTGGAGCAGGCGTGTCCCATCGGCGCTGCAGCGCTGCGGGACGGTAAGCTGGAGATTGATGCGGCGCAGTGCAATCACTGCGGCCGCTGTGTGGGGAAATGTCCGTTTCATGCGCTGGAAAGCGGTACGTACGGTTATCGGATATACATTGGAGGGCGATGGGGCAAGCATGTGGCCCAGGGCCGCGCGCTCCGCAGGATCTTTGCTTCGGAAGCAGAGGTCGTCGCCGTACTGGAAAAGGCGCTGCTGCTGTTTCGGGATCAGGGCATTACCGGAGAGCGGTTCTCAGATACCATAGAACGGCTGGGATTTGAAGCGGTGGAGGCGCAGCTGCTGGACGACAGTCTGCTGCAGCGCCGCGAAGAGATCCTGGGCGCGGAGAAGCACCTGGTGGGCGGAGCCACCTGCTGATCCGGAAGATCGAAGGGTACGGCAGGCTGCAGGGCCCCCGGCTCCATTGCGGAGCCGGGGGTTTTGGCTTGCATGCGGCCGCTTTGGCGTCAGGGAAAAGCCGGGCCGGTTTTGCTTCCGCGCCGGATGTTCCGCGGCAGTTTTTCGGTTTCCCTCCGCGCCGGCTGTGGGGGGAGCCGGGGATTTCCAGAAAAAAGAAGGGGAAAACGCAGAATCGCGCTTGCAATCCGTGCGTCTGAAAGCTATACTGTGTCTGGCATATATCCGGTGACGCTGAAAGCGGAACCGGGCGAAGACCGGGAGGAAGATCAAGCAATGCTGGGGATCAAAACGAATCGGGACAAATGGCGGAACCTTGCGGCGCGCTTTGCCGAGCACAAGGTACTCAGCGCCGTTCTGCTCTCGTTTTTTCTGAATTTGGTGCTGGAAAGCCTGTGCCGCCGCTCCCCTCTGGGCGGAGTTCGTTTTTTGGCCGGCGCGCCGCTGCAGTTCCTGTACGGCACCGGCATCATTCTGCTGACGGTCAGCCTGGCCGGCCTGGTGCGGCGCAGGCAGTTTGCCGTACTGCTGATCAGTATTCTCTGGATTGGGCTGGGCATCGTGGAATGCGTGATCAAGGGATTTCGGATTACGCCGCTCACTGCCGTCGATTTCCGGATTATTTTCTCTGTGTTCAGCATTTTACATATCTATCTGAACGTCTTCCAGATCATCCTGATCGTATTCAGCGTGCTGGCTGTGCTGGCCGGACTGGTTCTGGCGTTCCGGAAACTGCCCAAAGCGCCTCCGGTGGATTATCCGCGGGCGGGGATCGGCTGTATTGCCGCGGGCCTTTTCGTCTGGGGAACGACGGTCCTGTTTTCCAGCACAGGCCTCCTGCCCTCGCAGTTTGAGAACCTCGGCGAGGCCTATGACACCTATGGATTTGCCTATTGCTTTTCCACCAGCCTGTTTGACCGCGGAATCAGCGAGCCGGACTCCTATTCGCCGGAAGAGGTCGACACGGTGGTGGACGAGCTGGAGTATACGACGGCCGCGCCGGAACCGGCTGCAGCCCACGTCAAGCCCAACATTGTGGTGGTGCAGCTGGAATCCTTTTTTGACGTCCACGCGCTCAGGGGCGTCACCTATTCAGAAAATCCCATCCCTGTGTTTTCCCGCCTGAAGCAGACCTGTTCGACAGGCTTCCTGACGGTTCCCTCCATCGGGGCAGGCACGGCGAACAGCGAGTTTGAAGTCCTGTCCGGCATGAGCCTGGATTACTTCGGCACGGGCGAGTATCCATATGAAACGGTCCTGCAGTCCAATGTCTGCGAGTCCGTCAATTATGCGCTGAAAGAGGAAGGCTACGCATGCCATGCGATTCACAACCATACGGCCACGTTTTACGACCGCGACAAGGTCTATGCGAATTTGGGATTTGATACCTTCACATCCGTGGAGTATATGGAGAACGTGAAGCGCAATCCGTTGGGCTGGGCGGAGGACGGCGTCCTGACGGGAGAAGTGCTCAGGGCCCTGGATTCCACGGAAGGAGAAGACTTTGTCTATACCATTTCTGTTCATGCCCACGGCAAATATCCCACTGAGGTGATCGACCCGGGCCAGACCATTACCGCAGACGGCCTGGAGGACAGGATCGGAACGGTTGGCTTTGAATACTATCTCAATCAGCTTCATGCCACCGATGCGTTTGTGGGGGATCTGATCCAGGCGCTGACCGCAAGGGAGGAGCCCACCGTCCTGGTACTGTTCGGCGACCATCTTCCGAACTTTGAAATTCCGCAGGAAATGCTGCAGACCGGCACGCTGCTGCAGACGGAATATGTGGTCTGGAGCAATTTCGGGCTGGAAAAACAGGATCAGGATCTGGAAGCCTACCAGCTGATGGCGGAGGTGATGCGGCGGCTGGGATATACGGACGGCGTCCTGACCAAGCTGCATCAGGAACGGGCGTCCAATCCGTCCTATCAGCAGGATCTGGAAATTCTGGAGTATGATATTCTGTATGGGAAGCAGTATGCCTACGGCGGCGCGCTGCCGTTTGAACCGACACAGCTGCAGATGGGCGTGGTGCCGATCACGGTAAAGCGAGCGGACAACCTTCATGACGAGGTGTACGTCACCGGACAGCACTTCACAGCTGCCAGCCGGATTACCGTCAATGGCAGGGTGATGGATGACACGATCTACATCAACGCCAATACGCTGATGCTCCCTGCCGCCACGCTGGAGGACCTGGACGTGGTGGCTGTCGCCCAGGTGACCAAGGAGGGGGAACTGCTGACCAGCTCCAATCAGTTCACCTATGTGCTGAGCTGAAAAGCCCCGAACCGCCCGGCGGGACGCACAGGGGCAGCAAAGCAGGGGCAGGCACTGCAGCCGCAGTGCCTGCCCCTATATGCTTTTGCGGCGGCGGGGGAAGCAGTTCCGGTTCTGAAAGGAACGGGGAGGGGTGCACTGCAGGCCGGTATTCCCTTTTTTAAATTCTGTAACAATAAAAACATAAAAAATATCCGGAAATAACTTGTAAAACCGGAGAAAACGTGGTATTATTTGCTAATAAGGTTGTCCCCTCTGGAGGAACCCCCTCTGGAGGAACCCCCTCTGGAGGAACCCCCTCTGGAGGAACCCCCTCTGGA
>JAHZEF010000062.1 GCA_019422005.1 Clostridiales bacterium | reverse complement strand
CTATCACATCGCCTGCTCTTTGTCAAGAACTTTTTTCAAAATTCTCAGCATTTCAGCCGGCGTTTGTGATGCGCTCCGTATCCCGCAAGCGCCTGATTATAATAGCAAACGCCCCAGAATTTGTCAAGCAGTTTTTTTACTTTTTTCCCGTTTTTTTGCGCAGCAAGAAGCGGGCGCCCTTGGGCGCCCGCTTCTGCCGGTCTGCTGCTCTCAGGACACGTCTTCGATGATCCCGTACCCTCCGTTATGGCGTTTGTAGACGACGGCAAACGCTCCGCCGTTATCCTCATCCCGGAATGCAAAGAATGTATGCTCCAGCAGATTCATCTGCAGGATGGCTTCGTCCCGCGTCATGGGCTTCATCGGGAACTCCTTTGTCCGGATAATCTGAAACTCGCCTTCCTCCGGCTCCTCCGGAGCAAACGAGGAAATCGCCTCCGGCGTACGCACAAACGCATCCTGGCGAATCCTGCGTGCCAGCCTGGTCTTGTTCTTCCGAATCTGCCCCTCAATGGTCGAAACCGCAGCATCGATGGACGCAAACATATCGGAAGTGCTTTCACTGGCACGGAAATATGTGTTTGCGGCATGAACCGTCAACTCCACAATATTGCGGTTCTTTTCCACACTAAAAGCGACAAGTGCCTCCGCGTCATCCCTGAAATAGCGATCCAGCTTTGTAACCCTCTTTTCAGCATACGCCCGCACGCTTCCGGGCAGGTTGAGCTTCTTCTCCAAGAACTGGATTTTCATATTGCGTCGCTCCTTTCGTCCCCGAAGGGACATTTTGTGATGGTTTCCCTGTCTATATTATACCACGGTTTTTATGTTTTGCAACTCGAAAATGTGCACATTGACCATCGCCTGCATTTGTCCCAAAAAGGTTGCCGCTCAGTCGGGATTTGAGCGCAATGCGTCGCCATTCCCATTTGAATTGTTGCTGCTGCCCGGCGCTGTTTTGTGTTCCGCTTCATTCAGGAGCGCCGTCATGACAGTCTGGAAGATCTGTTCGGCATGCGCGTGGAAGGTTCCGGCCAGCCGTCTGGCCTGCTGCTGCGTCGGCGCCATCAGCTCCAGCGTCATCAGGCTGCCCAGTTCATCGTCCAGTCCCATAATAACGGAAAAGTCCCCGGAGTCTCTCTGCAGAATTTCCGTTCGGATCAGGCTGTCCCGCTTGACTTCGCGGTTAAACCGCTCCACAGCCTGCTGCGCCCGGTGGGCCACGGGATACGCCAGAGAATCCTCCACCAGCTCCCCGGTCTCCCGTCCCTTCTCTGTAATCAGATAGGTGCCGTCTTCCTGTTCCAGCAAATGCCCTGTCTCCACCATCTGCGGCAGGGCCTCCCTGACATCAAAATAGCTCAGGCAATCGTCCTGATAACACAGCTCATAAAGCTTCTGAACGTCCACCGGATACAGAACCCTTGACATCACGTATAAAATCAGGACTTTGACGTCCATCATATTGTGGATAAACCCATGCTGTTCCATTTGAACACCTCACTGGCATTTTTTTCATTATAGCCGATTTTTTCCCGTATCACAAGCGATTTCAAAGTTTTACCTCTGTCTGGAAAATATTACAGCTTGTAATTTATTGTTACTTTTTGTTACAGTATGCGCAGGAGGTATTTGCCATGAAAAGAAAACTTAGTAAACTCACATCCGCACTCATTGCGCTGCTGATCGTCGGCGCTGCCGCCACACCGGCTTCTGCCCGCAGTTCCGGTGAAAACGCGTCCTGCCGCAGCTGGCTCTGCCGGCTTTGGCTCTGTTCCCAGGAATGGAACTGCGGCAGCGCCTGCCGTCCCAATTGCGGAGATTCCCAGCCGGACACGCCCGCTCCGGATCTTCCCGACTGGGAGATCCCCGATACGGACGACCCGGATCCGGAAATTCCGGAAACACCGGATTCCGGTACTCCGGATCCGGAGCAGCCCGGTGACAGCCAGCCCGAAAGCGGTTCCGTATCCGCACTGGAGCGCCAGGTCGTCACCCTGGTCAACCAGGAGCGCGCCGCATACGGCCTTCCCGCGCTCACGCTCAGTACCCAGCTGAGCGACGGAGCCCGGCTGAAATCGCAGGATATGCGGGATCATCGCTACTTCGACCACAACAGTCCGACTTACGGTTCCCCTTTTGACATGATGCGTTCACTCGGCATTACATATTCCGCCGCCGGCGAGAATATCGCCATGGGATACGCTTCCGCGGAGGCCGTAGTAAATGCCTGGATGAACTCTCCCGGTCACAGGGCCAACATCCTCTCTGAAAACTATACCAATATTGGCGTCGGATACGTGGCTGACGGCGGTTATTGGACGCAGTGGTTCACCCGCTGATCTTTCGGTACGGAGATGCGCTGCATCTCCGTACCGCTTTTCGCGCAGCGCCTTCTGCAAAAAAATGGCGCTGCCCGGGCGGCAGGTTAGAATATTTCACATGAAATAGCAAACAATACCTCCGACGAAATTAAAGGAGGTATTTCCCTTGTTACCAATCAAACGAACAACCAGGCATGCCGCGCTGCTGTTCATGACCGTCCTGCTGATCACGTGTCTGTTCTCCACCGGCGCAGCGGCCGCCGACCCGGGAATCCTGTATCACACGGATTACAAGTTCAGCGCAGAGGACTTCACCACGTCCGGCTCACAATTAACCGGCATTTTCGTCACGGATGTCCCCTCCGCCACCGTTGGAACCCTGTGCTACGGCAGCCGGGTGATCCGGCCTGGCGATGTACTGCCGGCAGACGCCCTGACAGCCCTGGTTCTTTCCCCGACCTGCCAGGACAGCCGCGAAGCCGCCATCTGCTATCTCCCCATCACGGAATCCGGCATCGGCGCCGTGCAGACGCTGAAGCTCAATATCTCCTCCGGCAAGAACGAGGCGCCCTCTGCCGCCGACGGCTCTCTGGAAACCTATAAAAACGTAGCCAACACCGGGACGCTGGAGGTGCAGGATCCGGAGGGCGACGCGCTCGAGTACAGTCTGACCTCCGCGCCCAAGCGCGGCACCGTGGAACTGGCCGAGGATGGCACTTACACGTATACCCCCGCCAAGAACAAGGTTGGCAAAGACAGCTTCACCTATACTGCCACCGACGCTGCGGGCAACGTATCCAACGAAGCCACCATCCAAATTGAAATCCTCAAGCCCATCGATAAGCTGACCTATGGCGACATGGCCGGCGATCCCGATCAGTTTACCGCCCTGTGGCTGCGCAACAACGATATCTTCTCCGGGGAATCCATCGCAGGCGTCACTTGTTTCGGGCCGGAGAAGCCTGTAACGCGCGGCGAATTTCTGGTCATGGTCTCCAGGCTGATCGGCCTTGAACCGGATGATGCAGAAATGACCTCCGGCTTTGCCGATGAAAGCGCCACCCCGCAATGGATGCGGCCGTATATCGTTTCGGCGCTTCGGGCCGGCGTGATTTCCGGCGTCAATTCCGAGGACGGCCTGGTCTTCCGGCCCGCCTCCAACCTGACGGAAGCAGAAGCCGCCGTGATGCTGCAAAATGTTCTGCAGCTTCCGGAGGCCAGGGAAACCTCTGCATTTTTGGCTGCTGAGGAAGCCGTGCCGACCTGGGCCGCCGGAGCTGTCGGCGCCCTGTCCGACGCAGGGATTCCCGTCGACTGCGATGACTGCATGGGCAGCATGACCCGCAGGGATGTGGCCAATCTGCTGTATGCCGTCAGCCAGCTGCGCGAAAGCGGCGGGAAGGACAATCTCTTTTAACGGTACAGGGGGTTCCCACAGTGGAACCCCCTGCTGTTTGATATTTCCGGATACATATATGGGCCGGTCTCCGCAGTGTGTGGAAAGAACCGCCCTCCGCCTTCCCTGCAGGACAGGCAGGCGGGCTTTTTTGCGCGTCCGTCCTCTTTCCGTCCCGGCTGCCGCAGAAACGTGCGCGGCAGGGCTGATGCCCTGCCGCGCAGCCCCCTTGTGGCCGTTACTCCTTCTGATCGTCCTCTCCGCTGTCGGCGGCTTCCGCATTGCAGCAGCAGGCGTCTTCCGCATTGCAGCAGCAGGCGTCTTCCGTCTGCTCCGCAGGGTCGGCGGACGCCAGATCGTCTTCCGTAATCTCCACAACAAAGTCATCCTCGACGTCTTTGTCCGCCTCGCCGGCGCTCTTCAGATCCTCAATGGCAATTCTCAGATCCTCAATGGCGATTTTGGATTCGGAGATTTTCTCACACCACGGATTGTACTCCGCCGGATCCGGGTCCTCACCCACAATATAGTCCTTATAATAGAGCTTGCCCAGCTCAATCTGGGCCTTCTTGATTTTCTCCTCTTCATTGCGGATGGCCAGATTCGCCTTTGCAATAGACGCAATCTGCTTTGTTTTCTTAACGGCGGTCTGTGCGCCTTCCACCGCCATGCCCTTGATCGTTTCAAAGTAATCGTTGAATGATGACATGGATTGCAGCTCCTTTCCATAACAAAACGGGCAATACTGCCCAGATTGGCCGTAGTCTCTTTTTTATTATACCATGGGACGCCTGCGCAATAAAGCATTATTTTTCCGTTTCTGACTGTTCAGACGATTCTTCGGCAGGCTTTGTTCCCGATTGGGCCGCCGCCTGTACAATCGCAGCATCCACTCGTTTCTGCATCTGGCGAACGCGCATCTGTTCCGGATCCTTCGGATGAAGATACAGGTTTCGGATCAGCAGGGCCACCGCTGCCAAACAGGACAAAATTGCCAGCAGCTGGCTGACGCGGAGGCCGGTGCCGAACAAATACAGGCTGTCTGTCCGCAGGCCCTCAATCCACCCGCGCCCCAGCCCATACCATGCGACATACATGGTAAAAATCTCCCCGTCATAATGCCTGTGCTTTTTGGAGTAGAAATGCAGCAGGAGGAATCCGGCAAGGTTCCAGACGGATTCATAGAGGAACGTCGGATGATAATATGTCACCTGCCCCGACGCATCCGTCAGCCCCATCTTGAAAAAACTGTCCGTCACCGTACCGTAAGCTTCCCGGTTCACAAAGTTGCCCCATCGGCCAATCATCTGGCCAATCAGCAGCCCCAGTCCGCCAATATCCAGCAGAGGCCCCATCTGAAGTTTGCGCACGCGGGAATAGATCCAGACCGCCAGCACAGCGCCGATGACGCCGCCGTAAATCGCCAGGCCGCCTTCCCAGATATACAGGACGGAAATCGGATGGTCTGCATACAATTCCCAATAAAAAATGCAGTAATACAGCCGCGCGCAGATGATGGCCGCCGGCACCGCAGCAATGAGCATATCCATGATATGGTCTTCCGTCAGACCAAACTGCGGCGCGCGCCTGCAGGCGTAGATCACAGCCAGAATAAAGCCGGCGGCTATGATAATCCCATACCAATAGATTTCCTTCCCTGCCACCGTGAAGGCCACCCTGGAAGGATTCACTTCAATCCCCAGATTGGGGAATGAAATCGGAGAAGATAAAACCATCGCTTTCACGCTTTCTCTTTTGGATAAATCAGGGAGATGGCGGCCCGCTCCGGCACAATCGCATCGCGGATCAGCGCCTCCGCCTCTTCTCTGGTGATGGACTGATAGAGCGCCGGAAACTCATAGTATTCCGCGCCCTCAAAATGGCTCTGACACATACGGTAGCAGATGTTTTCAAAACTGTCAAGTTCCCGCATCCGGCGTCCAAAGGCGGATTTCTTCAGCTGCTCGAACAGCGCCGGGTCCGCTCCGGCACGGGCAATCCGGCGCGCCTCCTCCAGGATCTCTTCCATGACGCGCTCCGGGTCGCGGCTGTCCCCGCCGGCGGTAATCATCCCCAGCGTCTTGACGCCCTCGTACCCCGCAGAAAAATCGCAGTCAATCAGCCCTTCTTCATACAGCCTTGTATAGAGCCCGGAGGATTCTCCCACCAGAAGCTCCGCCGCAAGGTCGCCCAGCAGTTCCTGCCGCAGCGCATCACGCCCGGAACCCGCGGGCCTGCATTTGAACCCTATGGTGAAGCCCGGCATCGCCACCTCCATCTGCGCCTCCACGCGCCGGCAATGCCCGGTCAGCGCTTCCGGAGCTCCATAATTCCGCACGCCGGCTGCGGTCGGCGGCGTATCCGGCAAACTCCGCTGCGCTGCGTCCGCCACCGCCCGCGGATCCACCGGGCCGGCCACGCACAGCATCATGTTGGCCGGCGTATAGAAGGCGCGGTGGCATTCGGTCAGCGTTTCCGCCGTAATGGCCTGAATGCTCTCCACCGTCCCCGCAATCGGAACGCGGATCGGGTGATGTGCAAACAGCGCAGAGAACAGGTTTTCGTACATTTTTGAATCTGCACTGTCCTCATACATCCGGATTTCCTGCGCAATGATCCCCCGCTCCTTTTCCACGCTTTCCTCCGTGAAGTACGGCGTGGATACAAACCGGAGCAGCAGCTCCAGGTTTTCCCGCCAGCACTCGGTGGATTCCACATAATACGCCGTCATGGCGTACCCGGTAAACGCATTGGGGCTTCCGCCATACCGGGAAAAGCTTTGCATGACGTTGCCCTCCGGCATGTCGAACATTTTGTGTTCCAGATAATGCGCCACACCGTCCGGCGTCACCACGTCCCGGCCTTCCATCTGAAACCTGGTGTCAATGGAGCCATAGTCCGCGGCAAAAAAAGAATAGGTTTTGGCAAACTCCGGCTTCGGGATCACGCGGATCAGCAGGCCGTTTGGCAGCCGCTCTTCAAAATAGGATTCCCCCAGTTGTTCAAAGCGACGTTCTCTCATGCCTGCACCCCCTCAATAAAATAAACCAGATCCAGGCTGGTGCGCCGCGCAGCCGCAGCCACATCTTCCTTTGTAACGGTGCGCAGCTGTTCCGCCAGCCCGGCCATGGTCCCTTCCACGCCCAGGATCACCTGGCCGATGGAATAGTCGTCCAGCCGCGCCGGGCTGTCCATACCGGTTTTCAGGGAGGAAAGAAGGTACGTCCTCGCCGCTTCCAGCTCTTCCTCCGTAATCTCGCCCCGGCGCGTCAGATCCAGCTGGAGCAGGATTTCCTCTTTCGCCCGCTGGAACTGTGCAAACTCAATCCCGGACGAGATCACCATCACCCCTTTGAACTTTTCCAGGGACGAACTGGCATAGTAGCACAGCGACAGCTTTTCCCGCACATTGACAAACAATTTGCTCGTGATCCCCGCGCCGTATACGGCGTTCATCAGCAGCGCTGCAGGGTACTCCGGATCTGCAGCCGTGCATCCCAGACGCAGCCCCATCGCCAGCTTCCCCTGGGTTACGTCCATAGGCTCCCGGACCTCCCTCGCCGCCTCCGCCTGCAGGCGAACCTGCGTGCCGAACAGATCCGCTTCTCCCCGGGGCAGAGCAGCCAGGGCCTGCCGCAGCAGGGCGGCAACCCGATCCGCAGAGCAGCTGCCATGATAAAAAATCTCCACCTGGGAATGCTCCAGAATGTGCCGATAGTGACGGTACAGCCCTTTGGGCTCCAGCTGATCCACATCCTCCCGTTCCCCCAGGCGCGGCAGGCCGTAGGCCTCTTCCGCACACATGGTTCTGAGCATCTGGGAAACCACATAGCTGCGCTTGTCGTTGACCCGCGCCTCAATGGTATTCGCCAGATTTTGCTTTTCCCCCTCCACAAAGGCCCGGACAAAGCCGCCGTCCTCCAGAAGCGGCTCCAGCAGCAGCTGGCCGAGGAAGGCAATCACCGGCGCCAGCACTTCGCCGCCGTCCCATGCAAACCGGTCCTCCAGGAAATCGGCATAAAAGCCGGTTGTCTGAACCTCCCCTTTTTTCCGGACCAGCGTGCCGACGCTGGCGCCGTAATGCTGATCCAGAAATGCAGAAATCGAGCGAATGTCCGGATATTCCCGGCAGCCCCGCAGGAGGACCGTGGGGATCAGCGCGTTGGCCGACGCCTCCTGCCGGCGCAGCGGGCGCAGCAGGGAAATACTCAGGCAGCCGGTTTTGAACTTCGTGCTCCGGACGCAGGTCAGAAAAACGTTGGGCAAAATCTCCGTTCTGTTGTTCAATGGATTCATCCTTTCATGGCGCTGCGCGCCTGCTGCGGCCATCATATCATACTTGTCGGAAAAAGTAAAATATCAGGCCAGGTGCTTGTCATTGCGCCCCGTATCATGTAAACTAAGAGGAAGCAAGAACAGGAGGCGATTCCATGGAATGGATCGAAGTGACGATTCAAACGTCCTCCGCCGGCATCGATCTGGTTGCCGCACGTCTGACCGCCCTGGGCTTCGACAGCTTTATTATGGACGATCAGGAGGACTTTCATGATTTTTTAAGGCAGAATCAGCAATATTGGGACTATGTAGATGCCGAATTGGCACAAAAGATGGAGGGGCTCTCTCAAATCCGCCTGTATCTGGAGGATGCTCCCGCCGCCGCCGACACCGTTTCCGGGCTCCGCAGCCAGCTGGCGCTCCTTCGGGCGCAGTTCCCGTCCGTTGATTTCGGCCCGCTCACCGTCCATACCGCCGGCTGCCGGGATGAGGACTGGGAAAACAACTGGAAGCAGTATTATCAGCCGCTCCCCATCGGCCGCAGGCTCCTGGTGGTGCCCCAATGGCTCAGCCCGGAAAACCCGGAAGGGCGGATCCCCGTCCGTCTGGATCCCGGCATGATTTTCGGAACCGGCGCGCACGCCTCAACGCAGATGTGTATGGCCGCTTTGGAGCAGATCATCCGCGGCGGGGAACGGGTGATTGACCTGGGCAGCGGCAGCGGCATCCTTTCCTTTACCGCGCTGTTGCTGGGCGCAGCCTCTGCCGTCGGTGTGGACATTGATCCCAAGGCCGAGGACGTCGCCCGTGAAAACGCCGCAATGAACGGCCTGGGGCCGGACCGCTTCCGCGCGGTCACGGGCAATGTGCTGCAGGACAGCGCCCGCCTCAAGGAACTGGCCGCCGGCGGCTACGACGTCGTTCTGGCCAATATCGTCGCCGACGTCATTATCCCGCTGGCTCCGGTGGTTCCGCAATTTCTGCGTCCGGGCGGCAGCTTTCTCTGCTCCGGTATCCTTGACGTCCGGCTGCCCGAGGTCCTTGCCGCGCTGGAACGCGCCGGCCTGCGCGTCACCGCCCGGAATCAGCAGGACGACTGGTGCCAGCTGACGGCTGTGCGCTGATACGGGAAGGAGGCTTCCCTTGCGCTATTTTTCCTATCGCAATAAGCTGCGGCTCCGTTCGCTGGCGATCACGCTGCTGATTGCGCTGGCAATTCTGCTGGCGCTGGCCGCCGGGATCATCCTCTATCTGCAGCGCTATATTGTTTATACGCCGGACGGCGCGCATCTGGACTTCAGTTCCCGGCCCGGCGCCGGCACGGCCAACGACGTTCCCGGTAACCCCAACTTCGACGTCGAGCAGATCACGCCTCTGCCGGATGCGGAAATCGAGGTGAATGAGGCGCCGGAACACGCCGACAGCGCCGCATTCTCCAGGATCAGCGGCGTCTATGTCACCGCCGATATGCTGAGCGACCCCGCCGCCGTCCTTGCTTCGCTGTCCCAGACGACGGAGCCGACAGCCGTATTGCTGGACGTAAAAAGTATCTATGGAAATTATTACTATTCTTCCGCCATCGGCGGCGCGGAGGCCTCCGCGCTGGTGGATCCTTCTGCAGTGGATCATCTGATCAGCACGCTGGCCGGGCAGGATAATCTGTATCTGATCGCCCGCTTCCCGGCCTTCCGGGATTCCGCCTTTGCGCTCGCCAACCAGGCGTGCGGGCTTCCGCTCTCCAGCGGCGCGCTCTGGATGGACTCCGACAGCTGCTATTGGCTGGATCCCTCCGACGATAAGGTCGTCGCGCATCTGGAAAGCATGGTTCTGGAACTGCAGTCCATGGGGTTCAACGAAGTCGTTTTGGAGGACTTCTATTTCCCCGACAGCGCCAATATCGTTTATGAGGGCGACCGCAGCACCGCTGCCGCCGACGCCGCGGCGCGCCTTGCCGCCAATCTGCAGAATGAGTCCATCGTTCTCTCCATTGCCACTTCCGATCCCGCCCTGGCCCCCTATGCCGCCCGGGTTTACGTAACAGAGGACGACGGCGCCCGCGTCCAGTCCATTGCCCAGGCGTTCGGAGCAGTGTATTCTCCGCTGGAAGAGCATCTGGTCTTTGTCACCGATTCCCGGGATACGCGCTTTTCCCGTTACGGCCTGCTCCGTCCCGCGCTGGAACCGGCAGGCGATTAAGCCCGCCCGTGCTTCCGGCCGCGGCGTCCCGCATTCAAAACGCCAACCAGCCTGCCGAACGCCTTGTTCGGCAGGCTGGTTTTACTTGACCGGCAGGGATCCGGGCCGGCCTCCCATGCCCCGAAATGTTCTGCGGCCCCGGTTTTCCGCCCCGTTCCGGCTGTCGGCGGCGCGCAGGCTCAAACCATCATGGAGCAGATCAGATCCGTGTACGCAGTCGGATTCTCGAGGGGCAGATCCGCCATGAGCAGCGCCTGGTCATAGAGAATCTCCACGTATTTCTTCGCCTTCTCCTGATCCTGCGCCACCGCAATCTGCAGCGCTGCAAAGACCGGATGGTCGCTGTTAAGTTCCAGAATCCTGCCGGCCTTCATATCCATCTCCGGATTCATCCGCTTGAAATACTTCTCCATTTCAAAACTCATGCCGGCGTCCGGCACCAGGCAGACCGGATGGCTCTTCAGCGCCGCGCTGAGGCGTACCTCCTTGACGCGCTCGCCCAGCGTCTCCCGGATGAAGTCCAGCGTCGGCTTTGCCGCTTCCTTCTTTTCCTCAATGGCCTTTTTCTCTTCCTCTGAAGTCAATCCCAGATCGTCGGCTGTGATATTCCGGAACTCCTTGTCCGCATACTTCATCAGAGTCTGCGGAATAAACTCGTCCACATCCTCCGTGAAGAAGAGCACGTCGTATCCCTTTTCCTTCAGCAGCTCCAGCTGAGGCAGCTGTGCCAGACGCTCCCGATTCTCGCCGGCGGCATAATAGAGGTACTTCTGCCCCTCGCCCATGGCGTCAGCGTACTCCTTGAGCGTCACCAGCTTATTCTCCTTGCTGGACCAGAACAGCAGCAGATCCTGCAGCAGCTCTTTGTGCGCGCCATAGTCGGACACCACGCCGTATTTCAGGTTGCGCCCGAATGCGCCGAAGAACTTCTCATAGGTCTCCCGCTTGCTTTCCAGGAGCCTGGAAAGCTCCGCCTTGATTTTCTTTTCCAGGTTGGCGGCAATGAATTTCAGCTGGCGGTCATGCTGCAGCAGTTCCCGTGAAATATTCAGGCTCAGATCCTGAGAATCCACAATGCCCTTGACAAACCGGAAATGCTCCGGCAGCAGGTCGGCGCAGTTCTCCATGATCATCACGCCGGAGGAATACAGCTGCAGGCCCTTCCTGAAATCTTTTGTATAAAAATCATACGGCGCGCGCGCCGGAATATACAGCAGCGCCTGATAGGTCACGGCGCCTTCCACGCTCAGATGGATACTGGCAATCGGGGCCTCAAAATCAAAGAACTTGTCTTTGTAAAACTGGTCGTATTCTTCCTGGGTGACGTCCTTTTTGCTGCGCTGCCACAGAGGCACCATGGAATTGAGCGTTTCGTTTTCCGTATAGGTTTCATATTCCGGCTTTTCCGCATCCTTGGTCTCTTCCTTGACCCGGCTCTTCGTCACATCCATGCGGATTGGGTAGCGAATATAGTCGGAATACTTTTTCACCAGGCTGCGCAGCTCATACTCCTGGAGGAACCGGCTGTATTTCTCGTCGTCCGTATCAGCCTTGAGCCGCATGATCACATCCGTGCCGGGCGCCTCTTTCTCACAGGCCGTCATGGTATAGCCGTCAGCGCCGGAGGACTGCCACATCCACGCCTCGTCGGAGCCGTATTTTCTGGAAATGACCGTAACGGCTTCCGCCACCATAAACGCGGAATAGAAGCCCACGCCGAACTGCCCGATGATGTCGATGTCTTTCTGCTCTTCCATGTCCTTCTTAAACTGCAGGGATCCGCTCTTGGCAATGGTGCCCAGGTTTTCCTCCATCTCCTCGCGGCTCATGCCGATCCCGTTGTCCGAAACGGTCAGCATCCGGTTTTTCTCATCCGCCGCGATGCGGATTGCAAAGTCGTCCCGGCTGAGCCCTACGTTCTGATCGGTCAGGCTGAGATACGCCAGCTTGTCAATGGCGTCGGAGGCGTTGGAAATGATTTCACGGAGGAAAATCTCCTGATGTGTGTAAATGGAATTGATCATCAAATCCAAAAGGCGTTTGGATTCCGCTTTGAACTGTTTTTTGGCCATGCTTGATCCATCCTTCGCTTCAGCATTTTAGCACTCAAATATATCGAGTGCTAACCTCATTATAATACGCAGGATAAATTTTGCAAGTACTTTCCCCAAAAAAATTTTATCTCTTCGGAAGCGCCCGCTTTCCCTCCATTTTTAAAACCGGTGTTTCCAGATCCCCGCCGGATATGTTATAATCATGGAAGCAGATCAGATTTCAATCAGAAAGGATCCTGTGCCATGAAACAAATCATCTCCACAAGCAAAGCCCCCGCCGCTGTCGGCCCGTATTCCCAGGCTGTCTCCAGCGGCGAATTCCTGTTCCTCTCCGGGCAGATCCCGCTGGTTCCCGAAACAGGCCTGCTGGCCGAGGGAGGCCTGGAAGCCCAGGCGCGCCGGATGTTTGCCAACACGGCTGCCGTATTGGCAGAGGCCGGCATGGATTTCTCCAACGTCCTGAAAACCACGGTCTTCCTGACAGACCTCTCGCATTTTGCAGCGTTCAACGCCATCTACGCCGAGTATTTCCCGGGGAATCCCCCCGCCCGCTCCTGCGTGGAAGTCTCCGCCCTGCCCAAAGGGGCGCTGGTGGAGATGGAGCTGATCGCCAGAGCATAGGCGTCCTCTCTCCCTGTGGTAAGAACTGCCCCAGTCAAAGCATGCAATCGGCAGCACGTCCCCTGTGCAGGAGCATAAAACTACACAGGGGATCTTCCATAGGGAAACCGCAGATCCATAAAAACCGGATCGCCGGAGTCAGAAGGCATGCCGCCAAAAGGAAGGGGTAATTCACAAACCGCCCTATGCACCGGAACTGTGAAACCGCCTCCCTCCTTTTTATAAATGCTTAGGTCAGTTTACAAGGAACTACACGCAGACCACGAAACGGGGGCTGCTG
>JAHZEF010000061.1:10331-13460 GCA_019422005.1 Clostridiales bacterium | reverse complement strand
CCGCAGCAGGTCGGCATGGCAGTACACGCCGTCCACGCAGACAATGTTCCAGAAATACGGCTCCCCGCCGCGGCTTCCCTCCACCGTCCTGCATTCCAGTTCCATTTCCTCCCAGCTAATTCGAAGGCTCTTGGCGCAGCCCTCGCCGCCGGCACCGCCTTCGCAGAGGAAGGAATAAACCGGCGTGGTGGTAATGCCCGGGCGATAGGAAAAACGCTCCAGCAGATAGGTGTAGAGCAGCTGCAGCTTCTCGGTTTCCGTGTCCCGGTAGCGCACGTACTCCCGCGCGGCCCGGGTGCTGGTGGCGACGGCGTCCTGCCGTTCCATCAGTTCCTCCGCCGTCTGGTCATACTCCATCAGCACCTCTATAATCCGGACGTAGCCCTGATCCGGATAGATATGAACCGTGACCTCCGGCATCTCCATGGCCGTGGCCGGATGATCCCGGTAATACTCCCGAACCATGGCTTCCACATCCTGCCCGCTGTAATAGGACAGGCGGGCCGTCAGCTCTTCCCCGTAGCTGCTCATGGTCTGGCCCACCAGCTCTTCCAGCGCGTTGATGCTGGGGGCGCGCTGGATGGAGGCAATCTGCTCCGGCGTCCGCCGGAACTTGATATTGACACGGACTTCGTAATAGGAAACGATCAGCACGCACTCGTGCGTCATATAATCCACGGCGTAGGCGCCCAGCGGATCGTTTTTGGCAACCTCATATGTAGCCTCCGCCACATCCTTTTCCACATCTCCGGAATATTCATAGATCCGGATGGAGCCCTCCTCCACGCCGTTTTCCACCAGGGACAAAATGGCGTTTTTGAGGCTCAGATAGTTCTCCGCCGTCAGCACATTTTCATGCTCTTCCACGGCGCGCTGCTCCGTATGGGGCGTCACGGAAACATATTCCGTCTCCAGAAGACCGCCGCATCCCGTCAGAAGCGCCGCCAGAAGCGCCATGGACAAGCACGCCTGCCTGCGTCTCTTCACCGCCGCTCCCCCTTCCCTGCAATCCGCTTTCACAGCCCGTCGGCGGAATACCGCCCGAACCCTTCTCCCAGCACCTGATGGGCCTTTTGGATCATCATAAACGCATCGGGATCAATTTCCGTCACCAGCGCCTGCAGCTGGCCGACCTGCGAGGCCTTCACCGCACACAGCACCACTGTCTTTGGCGCATTGGTGTAAGCGCCCTGCGCCGGCAGCAGCGTTGCGCCGCGCTCCAGCTTCCGGTCGATGGCGTCGGAGATCTCTCTGTGCCGCTCCGAAATAATCAGCGCCACGCCGGAATCGCTCCGGCCATAAATGACCGTATCCATCACCACGGACATTACAAACAGCGCCACGGCGCTGTAAAGCGCTTTGTTGACGTCCCGAAACACCACGCCGGTCAGGATCACCACAAAGCAGTCAAACATCAAAAGGATCTTCCCAATGGGCGCACGGCGGAGCTTCCGCTTCACCAAGCGCGCCACAATATCCGTACCGCCGGTGGAGGCGCCGCGCCGGAACACCAGCCCCAGCCCGACGCCCACCAGCGCGCCGCCGTACAGGCCGGCCAGCAGCGGATCGGCATAGATCCCCGGCAGCAGCGCAAATCCGTCAATCAGCAGCGAGGAAGTGAGCATTCCCAGAAGCGACCTCAGGAAAAACTCTCTCCCCACGTGCCGCCAGCCCAGGACAAACAGCGGGACGTTGCAGGCCAGTACAAACGCACCGATGGCTTTCAGGCCCGTCAGTTCCGACACAATCAGCGCCAAACCCGACAAGCCTCCGCCATTGATATCGTTGGGACGCAAAAACAGGTCAAACCCCAGAGCGTACAGCGCGCCGCCCAGCGTAATCAGCAGGACGTCGGCCGCTATGCTCCGCATCGCCGTTTTCTTCATGGATTTCCCCTCCCGGCCCGCGCCGCATCCGCCGCTGCTCCGGCCCAATCTTCCAGCCGGCGGCTACAGTTCCAGCTCCACCTGCGTTTCTCCCGTATCCTCCTCCCGCAGCAGCGCGCCGGCGGCAGGCAGGCTGCGGCTGCGGTAGCGCGACGGGTTCTGGATGGGGCTTTGCCCGAGGCACAGCGCCCGGTCCAAAACATACTTCTTTTTCAGCGTCATGACCGCAACGCCCTGGCTGGTTCTGGTCGTCTTGGTCGTCAGCTGCGCCGCGGAGAAGATCAGCGCGCGCCCTTCCGTGGAATACAGCACAATCTGCTCGTCTTCCTCTGTCAGCAGGATCACCGCTTTCAGCGGGCTCTTATCGGAATATGCGCCGGTCAGCCTTCTGCGATTGGTCTTGGTATCGTAAGCCGCCACCGCAACCTTGGCCACCTTTCCGTTTTCAAAAACAAACAGGATGTTCCCCTTGTAATCGCCGGGCAGGCAGACGGCGGCAACACTTTCTTCCTCCTCCATGCCCAGCTTTGCAGGCAGGTATTCTCCCAGTACGGAAGCCTTGGAATCTTCGAACTCCGCGCAGCGCGCCTTGTAAACCTGATACCGGTCTGTAAAGACGAGGATCTCCGCCCGGTTGGTCGTTTCGAATACAGAGGCGATCCGGTCGCCCTCTTTGAGCTTCTGCTCACCGGACATCCGCAGGGACTGGGGCGTAATCTTCTTGAAATACCCCTCCCGGGAGACAAAAAGCGTAACTGGATAGTCCGGCGTCTCATCCTCTTCCTCTTCGGCGGCCGCTTCACTTTCATAGATCAGGGCCGTCTTCCGGTCTGCGCCGTATTTCCCGGCCACATCCTCCAGCTCCTGTATGATGATCCCCCGGATCCGCCCTTCGCTTTTCAGCGTCTGCTCCAGATCGGCAATTTCCTTCTCGAGTTCAGAAGTCTCCCGGGTGCGCTTCAGGATATATTCCCGGTTGATATTGCGCAGCTTGATTTCCGCCACATATGCCGCCTGCACCTGGTCAATGCCAAATCCGATCATCAGATTCGGCACAACCTCCTGCTCCGATTCGGTCTCCCGGATAATGGCAATGGCCTTGTCAATATCCAGAAGGATTTTCTGCAGGCCTTTCAGAAGGTGCAGCTTGTCCTGCTTCTTTTTCAGCTGAAAATACACGCGCCGCCGGACACACTCGCTGCGCCAGGCCGTCCATTCTTCCAGAATCTCACCGACGCCCATC
>JAHZEF010000061.1:0-10321 GCA_019422005.1 Clostridiales bacterium | reverse complement strand
GGCATACCGGCGATCAAAATATTGAAATTGCAGGAAAAGCTGTCCATCAGCGGCGTCGTACGGTACAGCTTCTGCATCAGCTTGTCCGGATCCACGCCGCGCTTGAGATCAATGGTCAGCTTCAGGCCGGTCAGGTCGGTTTCGTCGCGCATGTCGGCAATTTCCCGGATCTTGCCGGCTTTAATCAGCTCGGACACCTTGTCGATAATGGGTTCCGTAGCCGTAGTATATGGAATTTCATAGATTTCTATGAGGTTCCCTTCTTTGACGTAGCGCCATCTGGCCCGGATGCGGAAAGACCCCCGGCCGGTTCGGTAGATCTCAGCCATTTCCAGCGGGTCATAGAGGATCTCGCCGCCGGTGGGAAAGTCCGGCGCGGGCAGCGTTTCCAGCAGATCCGCCTCCGGATCCCGGATGCGGGCAATGGCCGTCCGGCAGACTTCCCGCAGGTTGAACCCGCAGATATTGCTGGCCATGCCCACCGCAATCCCCATATTGGCCGAGACCAGGACATTGGGAAACGTGGTCGGCAGCAGCGCAGGCTCTTTCATGGAATTGTCATAGTTGTCCACAAAGTCGACTGTATCGGAGTCGATATCCCGGAACAGCTCCTGGCAGATGGCGTCCAGTTTGGCTTCTGTATAGCGGGATGCAGCATACGCCATATCCCGGGAATACACCTTGCCGAAGTTGCCCTTGGAATCCACCAGGGGGTGCAGCAGCGCCTCATAGCCGCGGGACAGGCGGACCATGGTTTCATAGATTGCCGCATCGCCATGGGGATTGAGCCGCATGGTCTGGCCGACAATGTTGGCCGACTTGGTTCGGCTGCCGGTCAGAAGCCCCATTTTGTACATGGTATACAGCAGCTTCCGGTGCGAGGGTTTGAAGCCGTCAATCTCCGGGATGGCGCGGGACACGATCACGCTCATGGCGTAGGGCATGTAGTTCAATTCCAGCGTGTCGCAGATGGGCTGCTCCAGGACCTCCGCGCGGAGCCCTTCCACATTGGGATTGATAAAATGCTTTGATTCTTCTTCGTTCTTTTTTTTACGGGCCATGTTTTGGGTTCAATCCTTTGTTAAATTTCAGTCGCCGCCGGTCAGGCATACAGTTCCTGAAGCTGCAGCACATCCGGCGCATGTTCGGGCGGCGTGACCTCCAGGCGTTCGCCGGAGGCGCGCCGGGAGGAATCCACACGCAGTACGGCTTCCAGCAGATTGCGCACGTGAAGCACATACCTGGCGGTTTCCGCTGCGCCCCGGCGCGCCGCGGTCAGCTCCAGTTCCGACGCCTGGCAGCGGAAGTACAGCCGGGCGTCATAATTGCAGGTACCGCCGCCGGTATCCGTGACGGAAAAACGGAGATCCGTATTCCACGCTTCACCGTAATAGCCGTCCAGGTTCCAGTAAAAGAAGTCGTTCAGCGCTTCGCCCAACAGCTCCGGCAGTGTGTCAGCCTTCAGGGTATAGGTATTGCCGGACTTGGTGAAGCAATCGTCGCCCAGCAGCGCCGTCAGTTCCTCCAGGGAGGCCGCCGCGTTGGCATAGTAATCAACCGGGGAGGAAAAGATCGAATTCCGCGCCATCAGAATGGCCAGATCCGTGGCGGTCATGGCTGCGCCGCAGCAGTCCACCAGCTGCGCCGCGTCGCCCAGGGCGTCCTCCAGACCCACGCCGACCCAGACGTCCTCCTGCCCGGCGGCAAGCCCCACAGCGGCGGCCAGCAGCGGGCTGGTCACATAGAATACCTGCCGTTCGGCGTCATAGCGGATCTCTGCGCGCAGCCGCTTGAGAAGGTTCAGAAGTTCCTCCTCTTCCGTGCCGCCGGAATTGCCGTATCCCTCTTCCATGAGTCCGATCACGTCGGAGAGATCCAGCTGAATATCCGCGTCGAACCCGGCATCGCCCAGCAGGGTGGACACGGTTCCCGAAGCGCCCAGCGTCTTGTCGCCGTTGAGCGTGTCAAAGAGCGTCACATCCAGCGCAAGGCTGCTGTCCTGCCGGCAGATCTTTTCCGGCGCCCGGCGGGCCGATGCGTCGGAGAGCAGCAGATTCACCACCGTCAGGTTGGTATCAAACTGCCCGGAGATGGCGTCCCGGTCCAGGAGCACCACCGTACGGTAGGTTTCATCCCAGTCTACGGTGAAGCCCAGCGCCCGGGAAAAGAACCGCACCGGAACCAGCGTCCGCCCTCCGGTGATCCGGGACGGGCAGTCCATGATCACCGTCTCCGGTTCCTGCGACAGATCGCCGTCCGGATAAACCTCCACCGTCCTGGTTCCCACCTGATGCAGCAGCAGCCGGCCGGCCAGGGCAGCGGAGACTGTCCGCGTGGAAAGGTCATATTCCACTTCCGCCCCCAGCGCCTCCAGGATGGCGCGCACCGGCGCCAAAACCCGGCCGTTGTCATTTTGCGGCCACACGCCTCCGAAATCAATACACGTGCCGTTGAGCATCACATTGATCTCGCCTTCCCGGCCGCCGGCGGCCGTCACGACGGATTCCCCACGCGGGATGTCGGAAGCGCCGGCCGCTTCCAGCCCCGCATAGTACCCCTCGTCATAGCCGTACCGGAACGCCTCGCTGGTATAATATTCGTCGGGATAGTCGTTGTACCAGCCGTCCTGCGACGCGTCTTCACAGCCGTCGGCATACCCGGCGTCGTAGCCCCGCCCGAACGCCTCGTCGGCGCGCAGCTCCGCATCGTGCTTCGCACCTTCATAGCCGGATATGTACCCTTCGTGGTATCCTTCGTCATATCCGCCGTCATAGGTGTCCTCATCGGAATATGCCGAAGGCCTGCCGGCGGCGAAATCCGCCGCGCCGGCGGCCGCGCCGTCCATCAGGCCGTCAGAATATCCGTTCCAATAGTCGTCCGATGCCGCAGCCGCGGGAACGACGAGAGAAACCGCTAGGATCAGGGCCAATGCCAGTGCCGGGAGCTTTTTCATCGCAATTCTCCTTTCATCGGTGGGTGGAACCTGTCAGGATATGTCGGCAAGCTCCAGATATTTGTAGCCGTTCTCGGCAATGTGATCCTTTCGGCCGGAAAGGTTGTCCCCCAGCAGCAGGTCAAACACCCGGGACGTCTTTTCCGCATCCTCGGGCATCACCTTGATGAGCCGGCGGGTTTCCGGATTCATGGTGGTCATCCACATCATCTCCGGCTCGTTTTCACCCAGGCCTTTGGAGCGGTTGACCGTATATTTTTTCCCCTCCAGCTCCTTGACAATTGCATTCTTCTCCGCGTCGGAATAGGCAAACCAGGTCTTCTCCCTGCAGGTGATCTCAAACAGGGGGGACTCTGCAATATAGACATAGCCTTCACGGATCAGCGTGGGCACCAGCCGGTAGAGCATGGTCAGGATCAGGGTCCGGATCTGGAAGCCGTCCACATCGGCGTCGGTACAGATCACAATCTTGCTCCAGCGCAGGCTGTCCAGGTCAAACTCCGCCAGATCCTTCACGCGCTTGTCCCGCACTTCGATTCCGCAGCCCATCACCCGCAGCAGATCCGTAATAATTTCACTCTTGAAGATTCTGCCGTAATCCGCTTTCAGGCAATTGAGAATCTTTCCGCGAACCGGCATAATGCCCTGGAACTCCGCGTCCCGCGACAATTTGACCGACCCCATGGCGCTGTCACCCTCGACAATATATAATTCCCGCTTTTCCCGGTCCTTTGTGCGGCAGTCCACAAACTTCTGCACCCGGTTGGAGATATCCAGGCTGCCCGAAAGCTTCTTCTTGATGCTCAGGCGCGCCTTCTCGGCGGTTTCACGGCTGCGCTTGTTCACCAGCACCTGATCCGCAATCCGGTCGGCTTCCGCCTTGTTCTCAATGAAATACACCTGAAGCCTGGACCGGAAGAATTCCGTCATGGCTTCCTGCACAAATTTATTGTTGATGGCCTTCTTCGTCTGGTTTTCATAGGAAGTCTGCGTGGAAAAGCAGTTGGTCACCAGCGCCAGGCAGTCCGCCACATCCTGGAATGTGATTTTCGACTCATTCTTATTATATTTGCCCGCGGACTTGATATAGGCGTCAACGGCGTACACAAACGCATTGCGCACCGCTTTGTCCGGCGCGCCGCCGTGCTCCAGCCAGGACGAGTTATGATAGTATTCAATCACATTGACCTGGGTGGAGAAGCAGAACGCCGCAGAAATCTTCACTTTATACTCCGGCTTGTCCGCGCGGTCGCGGCCTTTGCGCTCCGCCTCCCAGAACTGGGGCATGGTCATGGCCTTTCCCTCGGTGAGCTCCGTTACATAATCCAGGATCCCGCGCGCATAGCAGAAGTCGGTGGTCTCAAACGTCCCTCCCGTTTGGTTCCGGAAGCGGAAGGTGATGCCGGCGTTGACCACAGCCTGCCGCTTCAGCGTCTCCAGATAGAACTCTTTCGGAATGGCAATGTCCGTAAAGACATCCAGATCCGGAAGCCAGCGGAACCGTGAGCCGGTCTTCCTGCCCCCGCAGGGCGTTTTCTCCAGCTGCCCGACAATCTCCCCGCGTTCAAAGTGGAGGCTGTATGCGAACCCGTCCCGGTGGATGAAAGCGTCAAAATACCGGGAGGCGTACTGCGTGGCGCAGGCGCCCAGGCCGTTCAGGCCCAGGGAGTACTCATAGTCTCCGCCGGTGTTGTTGTCATACTTGCCGCCGGCATACAGCTCGCAGAAGACCAGTTCCCAGTTATACTTTTGCTCTTTCTCATTCCAGTCCACGGGACAGCCGCGCCCGAAATCCTCCACCTCGATGGAATGATCCTCATAGCGGGTCACAATAACCGTATCGCCGTGCCCCTCCCGCGCCTCATCGATGGAGTTGGAGAGGATTTCAAACACCGCGTGCTCGCAGCCCTCCAGGCCGTCCGAGCCGAAAATCACCGCCGGGCGCTTCCGGACCCGGTCGGCGCCCTTGAGCGCGGAAATGCTGTCGTTTCCGTAGGATTGCTTTTTTTTCATCTGGATTCCTCGTCGATATTTTGTGATTAGATTGGCATACAAACCCATTATACGGTTGATTATAGTATTTTCCCCTGAAGAAGTCAAGAAAATGCCCCGCTTTCCGTGTTTCCTGCGGCGGTTGCCGCCCGGCCGCCTTCCAGGCGAAAAGCGCCCGTAAAAACCGTGAAAATGTTCTGTTGCATTTTGCCGCTTTTACGGGTATCATGAAGCATATGACGGAATGAAAGAGAGGCGTCCCGGCAAGACGCCGGAGGAGGAACTGAAGATGGAGCAAATCGGCTTTGACAATCAAAAATATCTGGAACTGCAGTCCCGCAGGATTCTCGAACGGGTGGAATCTTTCGGCGGCAAGCTGTATCTGGAATTCGGCGGCAAGCTTTTTGACGACTACCACGCCAGCCGCGTGCTTCCGGGCTTTCAGCCCGACAGCAAATTGAAAATGCTGCTGCAGCTGAAGGATCACGCAGAAATTGTAATCGCCATCAGCGCCGGAGATATCGAGGCCAGCAAGCGCCGCGCCGATCTCGGCATCACCTATGACCAGGACGTTCTGCGACTGGTGGATGTGTTCCGCGAGGTTGGGCTGTACGTAGGCAGCGTCGTCATGACCAAATACCAGGGGCAGCGCGCGGCCGACCAGTTTGCGGCCAAGCTGGATCATCTCGGCGTCCGCGTCTACCGCCATTACGTCATCGCCGATTACCCTTCCAACATTCCCCTGATCGTCTCCCGGGACGGCTTCGGGAAAAACGATTATATCGAAACCTCCAGGCCGATTGTGGTCGTCACCGCGCCCGGCCCCGGCAGCGGCAAGATGGCGGCCTGCCTCAGCCAGCTCTATCAGGATCATCAGCGCGGCATTCAGGCGGGCTACGCCAAATATGAGACGTTCCCCATCTGGAATATCCCGCTGAAGCATCCGGTGAATCTGGCGTATGAGGCGGCTACCGCCGACCTCTCCGACGTGAATATGATCGATCCGTTCCATCTGGAGGCCTACGGCGAGACCACGGTCAATTATAACCGCGATATTGAAATCTTCCCGGTGCTGGAGGCCATGTTCAAAAAAATTTACGGCCGTTGCCCGTACAAAAGCCCCACCGACATGGGCGTAAACATGGCCGGTTATGCCATTGTGGACGATGAGGTCTGCCGCGAAGCTTCCAGGCAGGAAATCATCCGGCGATATTTTGCCGCCGGGTGCGGCCGGGTCCGCGGAAACGCCACTGCAGCCGAAACGCAGAAGATAGAAGTGCTCATGAGCAGCCTGGGCATCGATCCCTCCATGCGCCGCTGCGTGCCGCCGGCACTGGCTGTGGCGGAGCAGACCGGCGGGCCGGCCACAGCCATTGAGCTGGCCGACGGCACCGTGGTCACCGGAAAAACTTCCAAGCTGCTGGGCGCTTCCTCGGCCGCCCTGCTCAACGCACTGAAATATCTGGGCGGCATCGGCAAGCAGATCGAGCTGATCTCTCCGGCGATCATAGCGCCGATTCAGCATCTGAAGGTCGAGCATCTCGGCAACCGCAATCCCAGGCTCCACACCGACGAGGTGCTCATCGCCCTGTCCATGTGCGCCGTCACCAATCCCACTGCGGAGATTGCCATGGAGCAGCTGTCCAGGCTAAAGGGCTGCCAGGTCCATTCCACGGTGATCCTGTCGCAGGTGGATGAAAACGTCTTTAAAAAGCTGGGCTGCGACGTGACGTTTGAGCCGGTCTATCAGACGCACCGGCTGTATCACAAGCAATGAGCGCCGGCGTTTCTGCAGAGCGCCTTCGCGGAAAGACCGTCCGCGGCGTGCTTTTCTCCCTGCTGGCCGGCGCTTCCTGGGGCTTTTCCGGAACCGTCGGGCAGTATTTATTCACGGAAAAGCAGATGGATTCCGGCTGGCTGACCGTGGTGCGGATGCTCGCCTCCGGCGTCATCCTTCTGGCCGCTGCGGCGCTGCGCCGCCCCAAATCCCTGCGGCTGGTCTGGCAGAGCCGCCGGGATGCAGCCCGCCTGATTCTGTTCGCCCTTCTGGGGCTGATGGCGGTGCAGTATACATATATGCAGGCGATCCGCCATTCCAACGCCGGCGTCGCAACCGCCCTGCAGTATCTGGGGGAAGCCCTGATCCTGCTGGTCGCCTGTGTGTCCGCGCGCCGGCTTCCCCGCCGGTCCGAGGTGCTCGGCCTGGCGCTGGCCTTGGCCGGGGTGTTCCTCCTGTCCACCCACGGCAGCCTGCATGCCATGGCGCTTTCCCCGTCCGGCCTGCTTTGGGGGCTGGCCGCCTCTGTTTCCCTGATGCTTTACACATTGCTGCCCGCCGGGATCATCCGGAAGTACGGCAGCCAGGCCGTCACGGGCTATGCCATGGTCATCGGCGGTCTGGTGCTGGCGCTGGCGCTGCGAATCTGGAGGGTGCGCGTCACGCTGGACGCGGCGGCCGCGCTGGGCGTCGCCGCCGTCGTCCTGATCGGCACCGTTTTGGGGTTTTCCATTTATCTGCAGAGCGTCGCTGATATCGGCGGCGTCCGCGCTGGTCTGCTGGCCTCCACGGAGACCATCGCAGCCCTGTTGTTTTCCGCACTGTGGCTGCATACGGAATTTGCCCCGGCAGACTGGGTCGGTGTTTTCTGCATGGCCGTCATGGTGGTTCTGCTGGCGCTCCCGGAGCTCCGGTCCGCCCGCTCCGCCCCGGAGCCGTGAGCAGGACGCGCCGTATTCCGATTCTGTTTCAGGAAGCGAGGTTATCAAAGCATGGGTAGAGGGTTTCGTATTTTTCTGGTCTGCCTGTTGGGGTTCTGCGTCCTGTTCGGCGCATTCTGCATCGTCTGGCCGCTGGTGCATCAGCCGGAGGCGGACGGGCCCGCCGATCTTCAGCCCCCCTCCGAACAGCCGGACGATTCCGTCCAGGAACCGCCCGATCCCGACGCAGGCGCCGGGTATGCGCCGGAGGAAAGTACCGCAACCGCCGCCACAGAAGCACAGCTGCGCGCACAGGCGCTGGTGCAGGATATGACGCTGCGGGAAAAGGTGTATCAGCTATTCATCGTCACACCGGAAGCGCTGACCGGCGTCAACACCGCCACAGCTGCCGGAGAGGCCACCCGGGCAGCGATCGAGGCCCAGCCGGTGGGAGGGATCATCTATTTTTCCAAAAATCTGGTGGATCGGGAACAGGCGGCAGCCATGCTGGCCAATACCCAGTCCTATTCCAAAATCCCGCTGCTCCTGTCAGTGGATGAAGAGGGCGGAATGGTGTCCCGCGTGGGCGCCAATCCCGCCATGGGCACCACCAGCTTCTCCAATATGGCCGATTACGGCGAAGCGGCTGATCCGCAGAAGGTCTATGAAATCGGGGAAACGCTGGGCTCCGAACTGCTGGCGCTGGGCTTCAACCTCGATTTTGCACCGGTGGCGGATGTGGTAACCAATCCGGCCAATACGGAAATCGGCCGCCGTTCCTTCTCCTCTGATCCCTATGTGGCCGCCAGGATGGTGGGCAGCATGGTGTCCGGCATGAAAGACGCCGGCATTCTCTCCACATTAAAGCACTTTCCGGGCCACGGCGGCACCGCCGCCGATACGCACAACGGCATTTCCGTGACCAACCGGACGCTGGAGGAAATGCGCCAGGCCGAATTTCTTCCGTTCCAGGCCGGTATGGAAGCCGGCGCCCCCATGGTCATGGTGGGCCATCTCTCGGCGGCGGCCGTCAATGGGGACAATACGCCATCCGATCTCTCAAAGCGCATTGTAACGGAGGTCCTCCGGCAGGAGTTGGGCTTCGAAGGCGTCATTGTCACCGACGCGCAGAATATGGGGGCCATCACCGACGCCTATTCTTCCGCCGAGGCCGCCGTGGGCGCGCTGGAAGCAGGCGTGGATCTGATCCTGATGCCGGCAGATCTGACGGAGGCCGCTGACGGCGTTCTGGCGGCTGTGGCGGACGGCAGGCTTTCCAACGAGCGGATCAATGAGAGCGTGATCCGGATCCTGGCCATGAAATATGATTACGGGATTCTCTCCTGAGCATACCGCCGTTTTCAATGCCGGCGATTCCCCGCGTGTCGTACAGAATAATATGTAAGGGCAGGTCGATTGACCTGCCCTTTCGCATCGACCGCACTGCATGCCTGCGCGATACGCTTGACACAAATCTTTTCGCAGTCTTCCGCATCAAAAAATCTCTTCATAAAATGTATGATGAAATTTTTCTTCCCCGAAACACGTTCTTTCATAAGGTCTGTTCGATCGCCACAGCTTTGGTTGTCTGCATTTGTGTCCGACCCTAGGATATGCGGTTTCACCCAAAACATACGGCGTGCGCACAACCATATTTTATCTGATCTTGAAATTTTTTCCCGGAGGCCGGGAATTGCCATCTTCCTGAGGCGTTTTCAATACCGCCCAGGCTTTATTTCACATCCGGAAGAGGGCGGCGCCCATGTTCGGCCGGGCCCCAGGCCGGCAGCGGCAGGCGCTGCATGGCGCCGAAAATCCTGGCTTTGAGATCCGGATACGTAGCGGACAGGCTGTAAATCAGCTCCTTGATTTCCTGCCGCTTGGTGTGCTTGTCGGCCGGGCAGGTGTTGTGTACCACCGGCAGCCCCATCCGCCCGGCAAAATGCTCCACCGTCTTTTCGCTCAGATACAGCATGGGACGGATCTGGGTCACACCGGTCCGATCCAGATAGGTCACCGGCTGGAAGCAGCTCAGGCGCCCCTCAAAAATCAGAGACATCAAAAACGTCTCCACCGCATCGTCATAGTGGTGTCCCAGCGCCACCTTGTGGAACCCCCTGCTCAGAATTGCCTCATTCAGCGCGCCTCTGCGCATCTTTGCACACATGGCACACGGGTTTTTTTCATGGCGGTGTTCAAAAATCACCGGCCCGATCTGGGTGTCCACTTTGGTGAACGGCACACGGAGGCGGCGGCACAGCTCAGATACGCCGGAAAAGTCCATTCCGTTCAGCCCCATGTCGATGGTGACGGCCTCCAGGGAAAACGGTGCCGGATAAAATTCCCGCAGTCCCGCCAGCAGCGTCAGCAGCGCCAGGGAGTCTTTCACCCCGGATACGCCGACGGCAATCCGGTCGCCCGCTTCAATCATATGATAATCGTCCGCACAGCGGCGGACCAGGCCCAGCAGCTTCTGCATGTCCAGTGATCCATCCTTTAAAAAAGTAATTTGCCTTTTGAGCATTCAGGAGTATTCCGGAGAAAACAAGAGAAAATCAAAGTTCTTCCGGAGCAAAATAAAAATTTCCGAGTTTCTCGGTTGACAGCCCTGCCGCAATATGGTATAAAGTACAGGCACGCCTGTGCAGATTATTGTAAGCGTGCCCCATGAATTTGTCA
>JAHZEF010000060.1 GCA_019422005.1 Clostridiales bacterium | reverse complement strand
CCGGGAACTGGACAATATGGTCTACCGGCGGCAATACCAGAACCGGATGCGCGAAAGCCGCGCCATTTTGTCTGATCAGTACGCCGCGCTGGGATCTTATCTGATGGAGACGGCCCAGGGGCTGGAACCGGAGGAAGCGCCGCCGGTATCCTTCGCCCCGGAATTGGGGATCGGCGCCGCCGGAAAGGCAGGCCACAGCATTTCCGGAGACCGCGGCGCCTGCTTCCGGACGCCGGACGGGATGTATTATCTGCTCCTGTGCGATGGGATGGGGACCGGGCCCGAGGCTGCGGGGGAGAGTGCCGGCGCGGTAAAGACCCTGTCGGGCCTGATCCGGGCGGGATTGCGGCCGGGCAGCGCGCTGGAAACGCTCAACGGCGTGTATATCCTCCGGGGGGACGGCGGCTTCTCCACGGTGGACCTTCTGGCTGTCAGCCTGGTGACCGGTGAGGCGACGCTGTATAAATGGGGATCGGCCCCCTCCTATTTGAAGACGGGTACGGAAACCCAAAAAATAGGGACAGCCGCTCCCCCACCCGGCTTTGGCGTTGGAGAGACGCAAAAAGCGGCGGAGTATCGGCTGTCCCTGCGCGAAGGGGAAATGCTGGTGCTTCTGAGCGACGGCGCCGGCGGAGAGGATGCCGGCAGGCAGATTGCGGCATGGAAGGATGGAGCTCCCAAGGCGCTGGCTGCCGCGCTCATCGCCGAAGCACAAACAGATGGAGAGGACGACATGACCGCATTGGCGTTGCGCCTACGGCCCTGTACGGTTCTGGTTTAAGATACCATATCCCGCGGAACGAAATCTGTCGAAACAGCAGATGTTGGGAAATATTTCCCAAAGAATTCGAGATGTTGTGGTTTCCTGCGCAAACTTTCGCGGATTGTCGGTGATTCAGGCGCCTTTTGGGGAAGTGGGGCGACAGCCGTCGAACCGTGGTTACAGCCAGTGCCCGATGCCGATGGCTGCGCCGAGGCTGGTGCAGCCGATGCAGAGCCACAACAGGGCAATCAGAAGATAAATGACGAAAAAGGACCGGGCAAAATTGCGCTTATTGATATTTTGCGCGCCGATGGCATGGCAGATCAGAAAGATCCATCCCACCACAGGCAGTGCATAGAGGATCTCATAGCCGAAGTATGCCCATGGCGACAGAGGCTGAAGCTCCGGCGGAAGCGGATCGTACATAACAAATCTCCTTTCTTTCTCACGCGGCAGCGGGGCTGCCGGCTTTCAACGGTATTGTACCACGGTTTCCGGCGGCATACAATCAAAATGCCGCGGCCCGGAATCGGCTCCCGGGGAATTGGACGGGCGCGCTGCAGAAATTTCTGCAGCGCGCCCGGTTTCCTTACAGCTGCGCCTCCTGTGCCAGCCGCTCCAAAAATACTTTGGCGGCCGGCGAGAAGGGCTGGTATTTTTTTGTAACCGCCACAATGTCCACCTCGATCGGCGGAGTGAAGGGGCGGAAAGTCAGGCTGCGCCGCCTGGCGTCCACCAGCCCGTCCAGGCAGAAGGCGTAGCCGATCCCCTGCTCCACCAGGTGGGTGGCGTTGTAGATGAGGTTGTAGGTTGCCACGATATGGAAGCTGTCGTATTGCCGCCCGAACCATTCCGTCCGGGCAATGCCGTGGTGCGTCTGCTGGGAGACAATCAGAGGGAGGCCGGACAATTCCTCCCTGGGCACGGCGGATCCGGCCGCCAGCGGAGAGCTGCTGGGCATCAGAAGCCCGAAAGCGTCCCTGTAGGGAAGGCGCAGATAGTCGAAGCGGTCGTAGACCGCAGGGCCCAGCATAATTCCCACGTCCAGAAGCCCCTTGTCCAGCTTTTCGAAGACGGTTTCCGCATCGCCGCTGAAAATATGGAACTGAACAGCGGGATAGTCGGCGTGGATCGAACGGAAAACCCGGGTGATCTTCTCCATGGCCGGCGTTTCGGCGCAGCCCAAATATATGTCGCCGCCCACCAGTTCCTGCCCGGCGGAGAAAGCGGACTCGGTCTTGTCCATCAGCTCCATAATTTCCTGCGCCTGCTTTCGGAGGAACTGCCCCTCCTCGGTGAGGGTCACCTTTCGCTTGCCTCGGATCAGGAGCTGTTTTCCCAGTTGATTCTCCAAATCCATCATCTGCTTGGACAGCGTGGACTGGGTGAGATGCAGCGTCTCCGCCGCCCGGGTGATATTCTGCTCTCTGGCAATGGCCAGAAAGTAGCGGAGCAGTCTGGTTTCAATCATGGCCGCCGGCCTCCTTTCCCCATCAGTTTATCCGCAATTATGATTCCTGTCAACGATGATAAATCATTCTGAATAACTGTTTGCCATTCTGAGGCGGCGCGGCTACAATAGCAGACGGAAGGGAGGGAAGCGAATGAGAATGTCCGGAGAGGCATTTGCAGCCTGCCTGAAGGACTGCGGCGTCCGGCCGGAAATCCGGGAACGGATCCTGGCCTGCGAAGGCTGCCGGAGCCGCCAGCTCTGCCTGCTGGGCAGGGAACGGTCGTTCCTGCTGGAAGATCTGCACCGGGCGCAGCGGCGCATTGATCTGATGGATCTTCTCATAGATTCCCTGAAGACAGACGAGGAATGACAGGAGTGATGACAACATGAAAAGCGTCCTGGTCCTTTCCGCCAGCCTGCGGAAGGACAGCAATTCTGAAATTCTTGCCCGGGCCTTTGCCCGGGGCGCCCAAGAAAAGGGCCATCGCGTGGAAGTGATCTCCCTGCGGGAGAAAGAGCTCCGGTTCTGCACCGGCTGCATGGCGTGCCTGCAGGCGCACCGATGTGCGATCCATGACGACGCCGGCGCCATCGTGGAGAAAATGGGGGCGGCTGACGTGATCTGCTTTGCGACGCCGGTGTACTACTACGGAATGGCCGGACAAATGAAAACGCTGCTGGACCGGGCCAACCCTCTGTTCTCCTCAGAGTATGCGTTTCGGGATATCTATCTGCTGACGGCTTCGGCTGAGAGGGAAGACAGTGCCGCCGACGGCGCCGTTCGCGGACTGGAGGGGTGGATCTCCTGCTTTGAACGGGCCCGGCTGGCCGGTGTGGTCCGGGGAGGCGGCGCCGACGCCCCAGGAGAAATGGCGCGGCTGACGGACAAACTGGATCAGGCCTGCAGGATGGGCAGACAGGTGTAAGGAGGAAAAACAATGCAGTCACGATATAACGGATATACCTTTCCGCTGCGGGAAACGGTGACCCGGCGGAAGGTGCAGTTTCACAACCGCTACGGCATCGCGCTGGCCGGGGATCTGTATCTGGCGGAAAATGCTGCGGGGAGGCTGCCTGCGGTGGCGGTGGCAGGCCCCTTCGGCGCGGTCAAGGAACAGGCGGCGGGGCTGTACGCCGAAGAACTGGCGTCCCGTGGATTTGCCGCCCTGGCATTCGACCCTTCCTTTATCGGGGAGAGCGGCGGATCGGTGCGGAATGTGGCGTCCCCGGATATCAATACGGAGGACTTCTCCGCCGCTGTGGATTACCTGGCCACCCGGGATTTTGTCCACCCGGAGCGGATCGGCATCCTGGGCATCTGCGGTTTTGGCGGCATGGCTCTGAACGCCGCCGCCATGGACACCCGGATCAAGGCCACGGTGACCGCCACCATGTATGATATGACCCGGGTAAACGCCAGGGGATACTTTGACGGCGCCGACAGCGAAGAGGCCCGGCATACGGCGAAACAGGCGCTCAATGCCCAGAGGACGGAGGACTACAGGGCAGGAACGTATGCCAGAGCGGGAGGCGTGGCGGATCCGCTCCCGGAGGATGCTCCCTGGTTTGTCAGAGACTACCATGATTATTACAAAACGCCGCGGGGATATGCCGAGCGTTCCCTGAACTCAGGCGAGGGCTGGAATGTCACGTCGAGCCTGCCGTTTCTCAATATGCCCATTCTCCAATACAGTGGTGAGATCCGCAGCGCCGTGCTGATGCTCCACGGAGAGAAGGCCCACTCCTGCTATTTCAGCCGGGACGCCTATGCGGATATGACCAGGGACAGCCCTTACGCCGGGAATAAGGAACTGTGTATCCTTCCCGGGGCGGTCCATACCGACCTGTATGACCGGAAAGATGTGATTCCCTTTGACAAAATTGAACAATTTTTAAAGGAGTATCTGAAATGAAAACAAAGGACCGGAACCAGTTTGAATCGGAGAACCTCTTTGGGACCGGCGCTCCCAACGACGCCTATGCGCCGTACTTCACCGGCCGGTCGTTCCTGAACCCCCTCACGGAACCCGGGAAAAGCCCGGTGTTTCTGGCCAATGTAACCTTTGAACCGGGATGCCGGAACAACTGGCATATCCACCATGCCAGCGCCGGCGGCGGCCAGATTCTCATCTGTACGGCCGGAGAGGGCTGGTATCAGGCGTGGGGAAGCCCTGCCGTGCCCCTGAAAGCAGGCATGGTCATCACCATCCCGCCGGAGGTGAAGCATTGGCACGGCGCCAGGGCGGACGCCTGGTTTTCCCATATTGCCCTGGAGGTTCCCGGCGACGGTACCTCCAACGAGTGGCTGGAGCCGGTGTCCGATGAGGACTACAACCGATTGGAGGGATGAGGAATGGCAGTCAGGCAGACCGCAGGGCGGAGCCAGCTGGGGGAATTTGCCCCGAAATTTGCAGAGCTGAACGATGATGTGCTTTTCGGAGAAGTGTGGAGCCGGGAGGAAGCGCTGTCGCTCCGGGACCGGAGCCTGGTCACCGTGGTGGCGCTCCTGTCCCAGGGGCTGGTGGACAGCTCCTTCCAATACCATCTGGAGAGCGCCAGGCAGAACGGCATTACCAAAGAGGAGATCGCGGAGATCCTCACCCATGCCGCCTTCTACGCCGGATGGCCCAAGGCCTGGGCCGCCTTCCGCATGGCGAAGGAGGTGTGGCGGTGAAAAGCGGCTGTGCTCCCCGCTGGATCTCTGCTGCGGAATGAGGGGCCCGTCAAAACAGCCGCGGGCGGCCCCGCTGCACGGGAGCCTGGTTTGGAGGGCGGAAGCATGGCCATAACCTGCGCGCCGGCAGCATGGCTGCCTGCAGCGCACGGACGCCGCCGCAGAATATTGGAAACGGGCCGCCGGGACATCCATGTCTCCGGCGGCCGCAGTCTGTTAAAGGCTTCGGGCCGTGAAAGCCCTTGATCGTACTGCTTTTTCAGAAAGCAAGGCGGCAGGGGCTTTTGCTGCTCTGGCACCCGGGGGACGCCCGCATTTCCGACGGCAAACCAAAGCGATACGGACAGATACCAGGGGCTGCCATGCATACAAAATAAGGAAGGGGTAGGCAAATCCGTATAAGCGTGCTATCATCCAGAGAGGACGGAAAATTGGAATTTGCATGGGGGATTGAGAGTGGAAGACTGGTTTACAGTAGACAGGGCTGATGAGAATACGTATATAATCAGCGAGTACCGCCATTGGGAAGAAACGCATTGTTACTTGCTGAACGGTACGGAGCGGAGCTTATTGATTGACACAGGGCTGGGGATTTGCAATATTTCTGAAGTTGTAAAAAGATTCACGGACAAGCCTGTCACAGCCGTGGCCACACATATTCACTGGGATCATATTGGCGGACACAAATATTATTCCGATTTTTATGCGCACGAGGCGGAACTGGACTGGCTGAACGGCGGCTTTCCGCAGCCGCTGGAAACAATTAAAAAATATGTGGCTGACCGCTGTGATCTGCCGGATGGCTATGATGTCAATACGTATGAATTTTTTCAGGGGACACCGGCCAGGGTACTGCACGGAGGCGAGTGCATAGACATTGGAGAAAGGCGCATAGAAGTCCTGCATACGCCGGGGCACGCTCCCGGACATATGTGCTTTTGGGAGAAAGAAAAAGGCTGCCTCTACACAGGTGATTTGGTGTATCGGGATACGCTCACGGCGTGGTTTCCATCTACTGATCCCCGGGCGTACTGGAAGTCGCTGGAAAAGGTTGCGGAGCTGCCTGTCAAACGGATATTTCCGGCACATCATTCGCTTGACACTCAGCCTGAAATTCTGATTCGTATGCGGGACGCATTCAGGCAGCTCAAAACAAACGGGCAGCTTCATCACGGCAGCGGAATTTTCGATTATGGTGATTGGGCGGTATGGCTGTAAACCGGATTCCGGTTAGTGCAAAGGGTCATTTTTGCGGAACGGGCGTCCTCCTCCCGTATCTGCTGCGGCCTGTTCAGCACAGGAATGGGAAGGGGGACTCTGAACAGGCAGAGGTTCGTTCTCTTATCAGGCGCAATGGATCTCCACCATTGGTTGAGTTTGACGGTTCAACCGATAGTTCGTTTGCAGGATATAAAATGAAAGGTAAAGTTGAACGCGAAAGGAGATATAAAAAATGGATCAAGCCGGTACGGGAAGACTGATTGCTGATTGCAGAAAAGGGAAAGGCTTAACGCAAGCACAATTAGCAGAGAAATTAAATATTACTGACAGGGCAGTCTCGAAATGGGAGACAGGAAAGAGTATGCCCGATGCATCTGTTATGCTGGAACTTTGCCAAATACTGGGCGTTTCCGCAAACGAATTATTGAGTGGGGAGAAAAATGAAATAAACAATCATAAAGAGGCTGATGAAGCGCTTCTGAAGTTCAAAAGAAAAGACGAATGCAGCATTCATAAAAATGCTGCTGCATCTGTTATTTTTTCGGCAATCATGATAGCCGGTATTATGGTGTGCTGTATTTGCGATATTGCGATAACGGGGGCTTTCACATGGTCGCTCATCGCATTGAGTGCGGTGATATTTGCGTGGATTATTTCTTTTCCTGTCGTATTATTAGGGAAAAGAGGGAGCCTGGGCGGGATGCTTTCCCTCAGCATTTTCACAATCCCTTTTTTGTATGTCATGGGCGTTCTCACAAAGCGCATGGCGGTCTTTCGCATTGGCTCAATCATGTCGGTTCTGACGTTCATTTATATGTGGGTAATTTATGCACTATATATCCGCCTTGGGAATAGAAAGATGTTGGCGACGGGAATTACTTTTTTTCTTGCAATTCCCTTTATGTTTTTAGTGAATATGGCATTGTCGAAAATGATAGCTGAACCAGTACTGGATATCTGGGATATCCTTTCGGCATTGATATTATTGGCGGCAGGACTTTCCTTTGTGTTTGGGGATTGTGTACGAAACAGGGGACGGATCAGGCGCTCGGGTTTGGTTCAAAAGGATTAGCCAATCCCGGTTTCCGGAACCGGGGAAATGATAGATGTCATTGCCCTGGCCCGGTATGCGGCCACGGGCCGGCGGCGCCCCGGCTGCTGCGCCATTGATTGTGACGGACGGTCAGCCCGGCGACCGGGTGCGGAGCCGGCTCCCGGCGGGCGCAGGGGCGGGGACGCCGGAAGGCAGAACAGCCGGCCCGAAATTCCATGCGGGCGCGCTGCAGAACTTTTGCTCTGCAGCGCGCCCGCTTCGGCATCTGAAGGGAAATGCCGCGCCTCCTGCCGGCTGGCCCTTATTTTTTGCTTTCCTGTAATCTGGCCTGCCGGAGGACGGCGTCGGGCAGAAGAAAGCGGTTGACGACATAGTAAGAGACCGCGGTTGTCGCAATGGAGAGCAGACCGCCGTAGACGGGGATGCTGACATTGGTGGCCACACCGACGGCGATTGCGATGACGGCCGACCAGGAAATGCGGTGCTTCAGCTGATCCGCCGGCACCTGATACTTGCGCCTGAAGCCGTAATAGTCTGTGATCATCAGGCCGATGACGGGACAGAAGATCAGGCCGAGCAGATCAACCCACATGCCGAAATGCGTCATAAGGTCAAACAGCGTAAACGCAGTTGAGACGGCGAAGGAGAGGAAAATGAGGACGCCTCTGTTTTTGATGGGGAAGGCGCTGGCAAAGCCCAGCGCGCCGTGGTAGAAGCTCTCCGAGGAGGTGGTCCATTCCAACAGAAAGATCACGATGCCGGCCAGACCGGCAATTCCCAGGACATTGAACATATCGGGGATATTGTCCTTGCCGGTGGCAGCCCCCAGGATTGCGCTGACGGCGTACATGACCGACGCGCCGATGATGAACGCGGCGCCGACCGCGATGGCGCTGTCCTTCTTGGAGCGGGAGAAGCGCGTGATATTGGGGCCGGTGATGCAGCAGTCGATCCAGACGAACACCATCCCGGCGACGGCGGTGACGAAGCTGGCCGGGGCGACAGGCTCCAGGGCGAACAGGGAGGCGATGCCGGCCTGCGATTCGGCCCGGAACATGGCGATTGCAAAGATTACGACGATTGCGGGAACCGCTACACGGGTCACAATGGCCAGCGCCTTGAAGCTGAACCAGGCGGTGGCGGCGAAGAACAGGTTGAGGAGGATGCCGCCGGCGACAAAGCCGGTGGGCGTCTGGAAGAACGGAATGTAGAGCCCCAGAATATCGATGAGCAGAATCGCGCCGAAGCCGCACCAGCCCAGTGCCACCACGGTCCTGGCCAGGCTGACGATTTTGCCGCCCAGGACCCCGAAGGGATATTTCAGAAGCTCAAATGCGCCCAGGCCCGTGTCTGCGCCCATGAAGGAAATGGCGATGGTCAATAGGGCCAGGAAGGTGTTTGCACAGAGGATGGCGGCCATGGCTTTGCCCAGCGGGAGCTGTGTCCCGACAACGCCTCCCTGCATCATGGTGGCGACACAGAACAGCATGCCCAGCCAGACGAAGCAGATTTTCGTCCAGCTCTGCCTGCTCTCCTGCGTGATGGATTCCGTGACAAAAGAAGTTGTCTGCTGATTGCCGCTTTTACGCATCTCTGTTTCCTCCTTATTCTGCAGCGGACCGATCCGCGCGGGCTACGATGGAGTCGAGCTCTTTCAGGAGTTCGGGGGAATGGGGGACGGGCTTGTGCTCTGCAATGATTCTTTTGTATTCCTCGCGGGCAAGCTCCAGCATGTCGGCCTTGCCGCCGCGCTCCCAGGCCGCGTAGGAATCCCGCAGGAAGGTCTTGGGATAGAGGATTTCCCTGAAATATTCCATGGTATGGTCCGTGTCGATGAAGGCGCTGTTGGCAAGCGCAATCTGTTCCACAATGGCGTCATACCCGATCCGGTCCAAATCCACCGTGACCCCGCTGCAGATATTCTGGGCCATGGCGACCAGGTCGTTGTCGATGATCATCTGCAGCGGGGAGGCGGCCATCCAGTTGTCATAGGTGCCCAGGCCGTCCAGAAGGCTCGCGCCGGCGATGGCTGTGAGATGGGAGGCAATGGCGTCCTCCGCCAGCGTCTGCCCGTCGACGGTATGGGCGTTCGCCCCCACGCCCATGGTGCGTACCGGCAGATGATAGCCGCGTTCCAGAACCTGGATGCTGAGCATCATGCTGCGGATCATCTCCGCGGTGGTGGAGATTGTCTGTGTGGTGCGCATATCCATGGTCAGATGCAGAGAGCCGACCATACAGGGGGTGCCCGGCTGGACAAGCTGCGCCGCCATGACGAGGAAAATTCCCTCGACGATGGAAAGAAAGGCAATGCCCTCCGGCGTAATGGGCGCGCTGGCGCCGGCAGTGGGGAGGGACGCGCAGATCAGCGGGATCCGTTTGCGGGCGCTTTGCAGGATCATTTCGGCGTCCATGTGATGCAGCGCCATGGGGCTGGCTGCGGCGGCTTCCAATGCGAACAACGGCCGCCTGGCGTGAGCGTCGGCGCCGCCTGCAATGGCCTCCGCCATCTCAATGCCGTAGGCAATGCTGTGTTCGTCGTAAATCATCCAGGTGCCCGGCTTGCTGCAGTGTTTCATGCAGTTCAGGGCGGTGTGCAGGTCCAGGGTCCTGACAGGGTGGTTTTCCACCTGGGCGGTAAAATTCCCCCAGAAGCTGATGTGCTCGCAGGCCTGCTGGACCTTGACAAAGTCGATCTGGTCGTCCATGGTACATGGACGGAGCTCGCCGGTCAGCGCGTCCAGATACTTGGTCTGGCCGATGGGGCCCTGCGCATAGAACAGGCCCCTGGGATGCGGGAACTGCACGTCGAACCTGGGATCCGCGCCTGCGACCAGAAATGCGCGGGGGACGCTGGAGAGCGCCTCCTCCTGCAGGCCCTTCGGGAGGCAGATTCTGCCCGCCGCATTCTCGGACGCCCCGGCGCGCTTCAGGACTTCCGTCAGCGCTTCGTGCTCCACCCGGAAGCCGTGGACGGCGATGAATTCTGAGGCCTTCTCCATGAGAAAGCCCACTTCCGATGCGGCGGCAATGTCGGCAACCAAACGATTCATAGCGTTCATCCTTTCCGTATTTATGATTGTTCGATTACAGGGATCAGCTTGTGCTGCAATACGTCAACCAGGCCCAGGTCGGTAAGGCCGAGTTCGGGCACGGTGGGAAGCGAGATGAAACTGAGCGTCATAAACGGAGCGGGATACGGATACCCCAGACTGGCGGCCGCCTGGTTGAGCGTCTCCAGCGCCGCCGCGGTTTCTTCGGCAGACAGTTCGCTCATCAGCCCCCCGATCCTCAGCGGCATATGGGCCATTACCGCTCCGCCGCAGACGACGGTCGCGCCGCCGTGCATCTGAACCAGGTCGTTGACTGCGGCGGCGATATCCTCGTCGCTGACGCCGACTGCGACAATGTTGTGATGATCGTGGGAGGTGGTGAAGGCAAGCGCGCCCCGAAGCAGATGAAAGCCCTTGACAAACCCCACGCCGACGCTGCCGGTTTTTCCGTAGCGCTCCACCACGGCCAGCTTCAGCACATCCCGGCCCGGGTCGCTTTGCACCAGCCCATCCACCACGGGAAGGCGGCAGGTCAGCCGCCGGTTGATGATCTGCGAGGGGATCAGCTCGATCACGGCGGCATGCACCTCCTGCACGGCGCCGCCGGCGGGCACCTGGAAAGACTGCGCGGTGATCTCCCGTTTCAGATGAACGGTATCCAAAAGCCAGCCGGGGTAACTGGGGACGGGGACCGGCGTTTTTAAAGCGCCGTTCTCGGCGACAACGCTTCCCTCAAACATCACCAGAGAGGGCTCCACCGCTTTGAGATCCGGGACCAGGACGATGTCCGCCAGGCGGCCCGGCGTAATGGAACCCAGCTCGTCATCCATGCGGAAATGCCGGGCGGCGTTGATGCTGCCGATGGAAATGGCCTCCATGGGCGTCAGGCCCAGCTCGATGGCGCGGCGGACGTTATAGTTGATATGGCCCTCCCGGTAGATCTCGTTGGGGTGCTTGTCGTCTGTGCAGAAGCAGAGGTTTTCAATGGGGACGTTTGCCTCGATGGCGCCTTTGATCAGGCTGTCTAGGTTGCGCTCCGTGCTGCCCTCCCGCACAAGGACCCTCATGCCGGCCCGCAGCCGGGCGACCAGCTCCTCCGCGGTAACACATTCGTGGTCATCGGAGATCCCGGCGGAGGCGTAGATATTCAGTTCCTGCCCCAGGCGGCCGATGGCATGGCCGTTGACGATTTTCCGCCGTTGCAGGGCGTCCGCTATTTTGTGGATGTACTCCTCCTGAACCAGAAGGATTTTCGACGGATCCAGTTCTCCGAGACTGATGCTCTGCTCCCAGTCCATGATTCGGGCGACAGCCTGCGCGTCCAGAACGGCGCCGGTGGTTTCCAGGCCCGGGGCCGTGGGGACGCGGGAGGAAACTTCAATCAAGAGGCGATAGGGCAGATTGGCGGCGCCCTGCAGCATGGCGCGGATGCCGTCTTCCCCCGCCACATTCGCAATTTCCATCAGATCGGCGCAGAGCGTCGTGGTACCCTTTGGCACGACCACACCGGCCAGCGCTTCCGGAGAGAGCATGGTGGTTTCAAAGTGCATGTGGCTGTCGATGAGGCCGGGGATGGCATACTGCCCGCCTCCGTCGATGACGGCCCGGGCTTCCAGCCGCACATCAGGGTCGATGGAGACAATGCGCTTCCCCTGAATATGGATGCAGGTGGGATAAATTTCGCCGGAAAAGGTGTTGACCAGCTGCACATTTTCCAGGCGTAAGGAACAGGGGGATTTCCCCAGCCCGGATTCAATCGTGTGTTTGATTTCTTCAAATGTTCTCATGCCATTGACCGTCCTTTTGCTGAAATAGGTATTATCTATTTTCGAGTTTCACTATAAAGCAGAAACGGAACGCTGTCAATATCATTGGGCGGCTTTATTTAAAATGGGAAGATTATATAGATATATATTTAAAATATTGTGCAATTTATATAATAACTATCGTTGACAGGGAAGCGGAGATTGTGATATGGTATTATCAAATTGACGGTGTGGGGGGCTTTCTGTGCATGAAAAAATGTCGCTGACTGAGATGGCGACCCAAAAAATCCTGGCCCAGATCCGGGAGGGGGAGTATCGGGAAGCGCAGCGCCTGCCCCCGGAGAAGGAGATCGCGCTGCAGATCGGCGTCAGCCGCACGGTGGTGCGGGACGCCATGGCGGTGCTGGAGCGAGAGGGGTTTATCAGCCGGAAACACGGGCTGGGCACGGTGATCAACCGCCATGTGATCGCAATCACAAACCGCATGGATTTGGAGCAGGAATTCTGTGAAGAGGTGCGGGCCTGCGGCTTTGAACCGCATTCCAGGCTGCTGGAGGTCCGGCAGGGGCCTGCGGACGGGGCGATCTGCCATGCCCTGCAGCTTGCCCCGGGTTCCGCAGTCTTTTCCGTCTCCCGGCTGATCTACGCGGACCGGCAGCCGGCTATTTTCTGCATCGATTATTTTTCGGCAGATCTGATCCTGGAACCGTATGAGTCGGAGGAGGCTTTCCGGCAGCCGATTTTTGACTTCCTGGAAAAATACTGTAAGATTGACATACACCTGGACGTGACGGAAGTCCGTGCGCTGGCGGCGGACGTTACGGTGGCGAAGCATCTGGAGCTGCCGTTTGCGACGCCGGTCCTCTATATGGGGGAGCTGGGATATACGCTGCTGGGCAGGCCGGTGCTGTTCTCCCGGGAATACTATGCGGACGGCTTTTTCCACCACACCCTGCTGCGCAAGAAGATTTGAGACAATGCGTATCCGGCAGGCGGCCGAAAGGTATGATCTTTTCCGCCCGTGCGGGAAGGGGCTCTGCGGCGGGCCCGTCCGGCGCAGCGGCCTCCGCCGGACGGAAGCAAAACGGCAAAGGCGCCAGCCCGGATGGGCTGACGCCTTTGCCGTATTTGATTTGATCATGGAACGGGATAGCCGAATCCTTCGCGCTGTGCGGAACGGGATTTATTTGGAACTGCCGTTCATCTCTTTCAGCGCGTCCTTGCGGCTGAGGTTGACGCGTCCCTTTTCATCGATCTCCATCACCTTGACCCAGGTCATGTCGCCGATATTCAGCACGTCTTCCACCTTCTCCACGCGATGGTTTTCCAGTTTGGAGATGTGAACCAGGCCGTCCTTGCCCGGGACCAGCTCCACAAAGGCGCCGATGGGCAGGATGCGCACCACCTTGCCGTAATACAGCTTTCCGACCTCGGGCACAAAGCAGATGTCGTCAATCATCTTTTTGGCCTCTTCGGCCGCCGCGCCCTCAATGGCGGAAATGAAAACGGAACCGTCGTCGTCAATGTCGATCTTGGCGCCGGTGTCGGCGCAGATCTTCTGAATGGTCTTGCCGCCGGAACCGATGACCTCGCGGATCTTGTCCACCGGAATCTTCAGGGAAAGCATTTTGGGGGCGAACTCAGATACATGGTCGCGGGGCGCGGCGATGCAGGGCAGCATGATCTGCTCCAGAATCTCCAGGCGGGCCTTGCGGGTGATCTCCAGCGCGTTTTCAATAATCTCCATGGTGAGGCCGTCATTTTTCAGATCCATCTGGATGGCGGTGATGCCTTCCGTGGTGCCGGCCACCTTGAAGTCCATCTCGCCGTGGAAGTCCTCCACGCCCTGGA
>JAHZEF010000006.1:33013-44380 GCA_019422005.1 Clostridiales bacterium | reverse complement strand
GGAACAGATGGATTTCCGCTGGAAGAATACGCAGCCTCTTGAATATTCATACAGTTCCTCGGAAGCGCACTGGATCGCCGCCCTGCTGGGCCGTGTTCCGCTGCTGCCCACGGCGCAGCTGGCGCTGGACACGCTTTTGATCCAGGAGGGCATCACGCTCTCCAGCCAGCTTGGCCGCGAGGTCACTGCGGAAGAGACCATCGCCGCTTCCCGCCCCGCCGCCGTCCAGCTGCCGTAACATCCGCTGCAGAAAACAGCCAGGGCCCCGCGGCAAGCCTGCCGCGGGGCCCTGGCTGTCTTGTTCTGCTGATCACTTCAGCCGGTACAACGCGCCGATCCTGATGCAGCCGGACGACGCCTGATGGCCGATTTCCCTGGTTTCAGCAATCGGGAACCGGGGATCCCCCACAATCTCCTGCGCCAGTCCTATCGCATCCGCACGCTCCCCCCGCTCCTCCATCCGGGTAAAGCTCCCCAGCAGCAGCCCGGACAGCTTCGAAAAGGCGCCCATCTGCCGGAGCTGGCGCAGATACGCCGCCAATTGCGGCGCGCCGCCCCCATACCCCTCCAGCAGCAGAAGCTTTCCCTGAAAATCCGGCAGATACGGCGTTCCGGCCAGCTTCAGGAAACATCGGGCGTTGCCGCCGATCACAACCCCCTCCATACCGCATCCCTGCACAAAGCGCCACTGCACCCGGAATAAGCGCTCCCCTCCGGAAAACAGGGATTCCCGGAATGCCTCCAACTGCCTGCCCGTGCGGTCCCGCACCAGATTCCGGATCTGATACAGGCAGGAAACCGCTCCCGACCGGCAGAAGAGGGCGTTGAGCACTGCCGTCAGGTCACTGTAGCCCCAGAAGGGCTTCGGATGCCGCCGGATCCAGTCAAAATCCAGATACTCCAGAATGCCGTTGGCCGTGTCGCCGCCGGAAATGTCAAAGATTGCGCGGACGCTGTCGTCCGCATAGAAGCGCATCAGCGCTTCCGCCCTTTTCCGGGCCGTTTCCCGGTACGCCCCCGTTCGGGCATAGATCTCTTCCGACAGCACCGGCCTCAGCCCCATTTCCTGCAGTACGGCCATCAGCCGCAGGATCTCCGCCCGCTCCGCTTCTGTCCGCCCGTCGGAACAGGCGGTCAGCCCTATCACATCTCCACGCTGCAGATCCAATTAACTCCCTCCGTTCAGTTTCTGCGCCGGCCTGCCGATGCAAAAAGCCCCGGCAGCGCTGCTGCCGGGGCCTGTAAGCATACCTTAAAGCGCCTTCTTGGCCACATCCACCAAAGCGGCAAACGCAGCGGCGTCGGCAATGGCCAGCTCGCTCAGAGCCTTCCGGTTCATCTCCACGCCGGCTTTCTTCAGGCCGTACATGAAGCGGGAATAATTGAGCCCGAACGGAGCCACCGCCGCAGAGATACGGGTGATCCACAGCTGGCGGAAGTCTCTCTTTTTCAGGCGGCGTCCCACATAGGCATACACGCCGGATTTCTTGACGGCCTGCTTGGCCATCTTGAAATGGGTGGACTTGGAACCCCAGTAGCTCTTCGCCAGCTTCAGGGTCTTATTTCTTCTTTTGCGCGTCATCATTGCGCCTTTCACTCTAGCCATGTTTCAATATCCTCCTAAATCCTAGATACGGTACACCCGATTATTTGTACGGGATCATTTTCTTGACGGCGGCTTCGTTGGTCACATCGGCATAGCCGGTCTGGCGCAGGCCGCGGGTACGCTTGGTGGTCTTTTTGGTGAGGATATGGCTCTTGAAGGCGTGGGCTCTCTTTACCTTGCCGGTCTTGGTGAGGTTGAATCTCTTTTTCGCGCCGGAATGGGTTTTCATCTTAGGCATTTGGTGGTTCTCCTTCCGAATATGGTTTTTACTTCGCGTTCCTGGGGCTCAGGAACATGGACATGTGCCGACCGTCGAGCTTGGGGTTCTTCTCCACATTGGCAACCTCAGCACAGGACTCGCCGAACTTCTTCAAAAGCTCCTCGCCGATGGACGTATGCGCCATCTCACGGCCGCGAAACCGAACGGTAACCTTGACACGGTTTCCGTCCGCCAGGAATTTCTGTGCGTTTTTCAGCTTGACATTGAAGTCGGCCACGTCGATGTTGGGGGACATGCGGACTTCCTTGATCTCCACGATTCGCTGATTTTTCTTGGCTTCCTTTTCCTTTTTGACCTGCTCAAAGCGGAACTTGCCGTAGTCCATGATCTTGCACACGGGCGGCGTAGCGCTGGGCGAGATCTTGACCAGATCCAGATCCTTTTCAAACGCAAGGTTCAGCGCATCTGCAGAGGACATAATACCGAGCTGCGCGCCGTCTGACCCGATCACACGGACTTCCTTATCGCGGATCTCCTCGTTGAGCTGATGTTCTAATTTACCGATGGGAAAGCACCTCCAATTTCAAAATGCAAAAATGCGGATGCCGCACAGCACCCGCACACAATGATCCCGCCGTTTCCGCCGGTCTCCCTGTTAACCCTTTGGCTCTGCCGCCTGGGGTGAGGCGCGGGGCTGCCGCTCCTTCTTTGTTTTACAGAGGAATTATACCGGATTTTCCGTGCAAAGTCAACGGTTTTCCGATCAATATTTTTGATTTCTCACGCATTTCCGCCGCCGGGCGATTCAAACCGCGTCTTTGGCACCGTATGATCCCAGAACTGTTTGATCAAAATCGCCCCGATGGGGAATACGATCATGCCGGCCACGCCCATGATCCGATAGCCGGCATAAAGCGCCAGCAGCGTCAGGAGCGGATTCAGCCCCATCTGCCTGCCCACCAGGCGCGGCTCCAGCGTTGTGCGCGTCAAATAGGCGGCGCCGTAAAGCAGCATCAGCCCTACGCCCATCCGGGTGTTGCCCCGCAGGAAGCTGAGGATCCCCCAGGGAATCAGCACGGTCCCCGTACCGAACACGGGCAGCGCGTCAATGAGCGCGATCAGCGCGCCGAACAGAAGCGGGAATTCCACATTCAGCAGCATCAGCCCCATGGTCAGCAGAAGAAAGTTGACGCCGATCAGCTTCATCTGCGCTTTCAGCCACGCGACCAGCGTCGTGCGCAGGCTGGTGACGACGGACTCATACCGGTTTTTCCAGGCCGCCGGCAGCTGCCGGTCTGCAAACGCCCAAATCGCCTCATACTGGCTGCAGATCATAAAGCTGGCCAAAACGGTGGTCACCAGGAACAGGAACAGGTCCGGCAGCCCCGCGATGGTGCTGGACGCCAGGGAAAACAGCGCCGCGTATCCCTTTTCCGCAACCACAGATCCATTTTCAAAAAAGCTGTCCACACTCTCCCGGAGCGTCTCCGCCAAAAATTCCGGCGCGCGTTCCGTCAGCCCCGTCGCCCAGCTCCGCAGACGCGCCATCGGCTGTGCCAGTGACTGCAGCAGTACCGGCAGCTCCTGCGTAAACCGGGCCAGTTCGCCGCAGACGCTGCGGCACAGCCAATAGACCCCTGCGCCCAGCAGGCAAAACAGGCCCAGAACGGCCAGTCCGGACGCCAGCCACCGCGGCAGCTTCACCCGCTCCTGCAGGAAGCGGACCACAGGCTGCGCCAGCCGGGCAATCAGCAGCCCGATCAGAAACGGCAGCACCACCGGCAGCAGAAACACCGCCCCCAGCCACAGGGCCGCGCCCGCCGCCAGAACAATCAGCACCACACGGATAATCTTGTTTTTCTTCAAACCGACAGCCGCCCCTTTCCGGCAAGGTGTTGGTGGAATCATACGAGGAACGAGGGAAATTCCCTGAAAAACTGGAAGTTTTGTCGGTTGCAATTCCGGCAATAACATGATACCATAACCGTATCCGGCGCACATATGATCGCGTCGGGAAGACACCCGGGAGGTGAACGCCGTGAAACGGACACCGAAATACTATATTGTGGAAGCCGCCGCCCTGCCGGAGGTATTTCTGAAGGTCGCCGAAGCCAAGCGCATGCTGGAAACCGGCGAGGCTTCCACGGTCAACGAGGCCGCCAGGTCGGTGGAGATCAGCCGCAGCGCATTTTACAAATACCGCGACAGCATCGCGCCGTTCCAAAACCTGATGGCGGGCCGTATTATCACATTTCAGCTGGTGCTGCTGGATCAGGCAGGGCTTCTGTCCGGCATTCTTTCTATTTTTGCCGCCTGCGGCGCCAATATTCTGACCATTAATCAATCCATTCCCACCAGCGGCGCAGCCATGGTCACCATCTCCGCCGAGACCACAGATCTTTTATGCCCGGTTGAAGAGCTTCTCAAACAGATCAGCGCCCAGAGCGGCGTTGTCAAGGCCGGGATTGTGGCGGGCTGACAGCTTCTGAAACACAGGATTTCAACAAGGAGGAAACAGCGTGAGAGGTTTTACCTATCAGGTGCCCACGGAGGTCGTGTTCGGCCCCGGCGCGGAGGCCCAGACGGCCCGGTATGTCCGGAAATACGGGGGCAGCCGCGTACTGGTTCTCTACGGCGGCGGCAGCGCCGTCCGGTCCGGCCTGCTCGACCGGATCTGCGCGCAGCTCCGCGACGCGGGACTTGTCTGCCGGCCGCTCGGCGGCGTACAGCCCAACCCGCGGGTCGCCTTTGCCCGCGACGCCATTGCCGCCGCCATTGAAATGCAGGCGGACATGATCCTGGGCGTCGGCGGCGGCAGCGTAATCGACACGGCCAAGGCCGTGGCCCACGGCGCTGCCAATCCCGGCCTCGATATCTGGAATGAGATCTGGCTCAGCCCGGACGCGCTCTGCCGTTCCATGCCGGTGGGCGCAGTCCCGACCATCCCCGCCGCCGGAAGCGAAACCAGCGATTCGGCCGTGCTCACCGACGAAGAAAGCGGCGTCAAGCGCGGCCTGACCACACAGTTCAACCGTCCGGCCTTTGCGATTCTGGATCCCGCGCTGGCGGGCACGCTCCCTCCCTATCAGGCAGCCTGCGGCGTCACCGACATCATGATGCACACCCTGGACCGGTATTTCAACCCGGTCACCGACAATGAGACAACCGACGACATTGCCGAAGCGCTGCTGCGTGTGGTAATCCGCAATGGCCTGAGCGTTGTGCGCGACCCCGGGGACGAGCACGCCATGAGCGAGATCATGTGGTGCGGCAGCCTGTCGCATAACGGCCTGACCGGCCTGGGAGGAAAGAAAGACTTTGCCCCGCATCAGCTGAGCCAGGCTCTGGGAGCGATGTTCGATCAGGCCCACGGGGCCTGTCTGGCAGCCGTCTGGGCTTCGTGGGCGCGGTACGTTTATCAGGCCAATCCCGCCCGCTTTGCCCGCTATGCCCGAAACGTATGGGATATTGAAGCCTCTTTTTCTGTGGAAGAGGCAGCCCTGGCCGGAATTGCCGCCACAGAGGCCTATTTCCAGGCGTTGGGAATGCCGGCAGGCCTGCCGGCGCTGATCGGACGGCAGGACGACGCTGTGCTGGATCAGCTGGCTTCTCTGTGCAGCTACCGCGGTACACGGACCATCGGCACATTCCGGGTGCTGGACGAACAGGATATGCGCGCAATTTTCGCCGCGGCCAACGAGCGGCTTTAATCAAGGATCAGGAGGAAAGCAGAAATGGCAAACATTGCAATTATGGGCTTCGGCACCGTCGGTTCCGGCGTTGCGGAGGTATTGACCATGAACCAGGAGGAAATCCGGCGCAGAACCGCTGAGCCTGTGACGCTGAAATACATTCTGGACACCCGCGAGTTCCCGGACAGCCCTTACCGGCATCTGGTGATCCACGACTTTTCCGTCATCGAAAACGATCCGGACGTCCAGGTCGTGGTGGAGTGCATCGGCGGCTGCGGCGTGGCGCTGGACTTCACCACCCGCGCACTGAAGGCCGGCAAGCATGTGGTCACCTCCAACAAGGCGCTGGTAGCGGCCCATGGGCTGGAACTGCTGGCGCTGGCCAGGGAGCACAACCGCAACTTTCTGTTTGAGGCCAGCGTCGGCGGCGGGATTCCGGTGCTGCGCCCCCTGACATTCTGCCTGGCAGGCAACCAGATTGAGGAAATCTGCGGGATTCTCAACGGCACCACAAACTATATCCTGACAAAAATGATCAATGAAAACCAGGCGTTTGAGGATGTGCTGCGGCAGGCGCAGGAAAAGGGATACGCCGAGGCCGACCCCACCGCCGATGTGGAGGGGATCGACGCCTGCCGCAAGATCTGCATCCTTGCCGCGCTGGCTTACGGGATCCATATCTACCCGGAGCAGGTCTATACCTGCGGCATTACCGCCGTCTCCCCGGAGGACGTCGCCTGCGCTGACGCCGCCGGCATGAAAATCAAGCTCTTCGGCCGCGCATTCCGGACGGCGGAGAAGCAGATTGCAATTTATGTCTCCCCCCACCTGATCCCGGCCGGCCATCCCCTGGCCGGCGTGGAAGGCGTTTTCAACGCCGTCATGATCCGCGGCAATGCCGTCGGCGACGTCATGTTCTACGGCCGCGGCGCCGGCAAGCTCCCCACGGCCAGCGCAGTGGTGGGAGACGTGATCGACTGCGTGCTCCACAGCGACAGCCGGCGCGCCGTCGACTGGACGGCCGGCAGCGCGGACGACGTCGCAGAGTTCGGCCGGATTCCCCTTCGCTGGCTGATCCGGACGGCCGCGGCCCGCGGCGCTGCAGAGGCCGCCTTCGGCAAAGTGGACTTCCTGCCCGGCAAAAACGGCGCCTTTCTCACCGGCCCCATCGGAAAATCCCGGCTGGACGCGCTGCAGAGCGGCGGTTTCTCCATTCTTTCCGCCATTCCCGTCCTGGAGTAAGCGCCTTGCGCCGGCGTTCGACGCAAAACGCCGGCCCCGCGCCTTCGGCGGCCTTTTCTGCCGTCCGGCAGCCGTGCAATCCTTTTGTGATAGAGAATCCCCCTTCCTCATACAGTATGACGAGGGGGGATTCTTCATGAAAAAACGCTTCGTACTTGTTTTTCTCATCACCGCACTGGTGGGCACCGGGCTGCATTTTCTGTACACGCTCTGGCCCGTCCCGCTGGTGGGCCTGTTCGTCCCGGTCAATGAGAGCGTTTGGGAGCATTTGAAGCTGCTGTACTGGCCGTTTCTTCTGGCTGCCGTCCTCCTGACCCGAACCATGAAGGGCCGTCTGCGGGCCTGGAGCGCGTTTCTCGCATCCCTGCTGCTGCAGCCCATTGTCCTGACGGCGCTGTTTTACCTGCTGCGCAGCGGCCTGGGCTTCCAATCGCTGTTCCTGGACATCCTGCTCTATTACGCCGTGCTGGCCGCCGGTTTCTGGGCTTCGTTTGCGCTCTACGGTTCCGGTGCGGCAGAACGTTCCCTTGGCCTTCTGATCGTCCTCTCCGCCATCTATGGCGTCAGCCTGATGGTCTTTACGCTGGCCGCTCCCAACCTGCCGATCTTCATTGTCCCCTAAGTACACTGCAGGCCAAAACGGGCCCGGACAAAAGTCCGGGCCCGTTTCAGTCTGCTTTGCAGTTTGTCTTCCGGCAGGCGCCATTGTTGCCGGCCTGCGCTCTCAGGGCCGCTCCAGCAGTTCCGCCGCGCGCTTCAGCTCCTGAATGATGGAAATGTGCTGCGGACATGCTTCTTCGCACTGGCCGCACGCAATGCAGCGGGACGCCACGCCGCCTTCCCGCGTCTCAAACGCATAGTTGCCCAGCGCTCCGGCCAGGTTCCCGTAAATCAGGTAATTGTTCATGGCCCGGAAGATTCCGGGGATGGCAATTTCCTGAGGACATCCCTTGGTGCAGTACTGGCAGCGGGTGCACGGGATCTGCGGCAGCGCGTCCAGGATCTCCCGCACCTTGTCTATGGCTGCATATTCCGCTTCGTTCAGCGGCTGGAAATGCTCCATATACGAGACATTGTCACGCACCTGTTCCAGGCTGGACATGCCGCTGAGAACCGTTACCAGCCCTTCCAGAGACGCCGCATAGCGGATCGCCCAGGAGGACATGGACATCTCCGGATGGACCGCACGCAGGACCCGTTCCGCCTCCTCCGGCAGCGCTGCCAGCGAACCGCCCTTTACCGGTTCCATAATCACCACCGGCTTGCCGTGGCGCCGGGCCGTCTCATAGCACAGGCGCGACTGCACCGACGGGCTTTCCCAGTCGGCATAATTGATCTGCAGCTGGACAAATTCCGCCTCAGGATAGCGCGTCAGCAGCTGATCCAGAACGTCAGCCCGGTCATGGAAGGAGAAGCCCAGATGCCGGATCAGCCCCTCCTTTTTCCGCTCCAGCAGGAAATTCCAGGTATCATACCGCTCAAAAAAGGCCGTCCGGTTATCCCCCAGATTGTGCATCAGATAAAAATCAAAATAGCCGGCGCCGGTTCGCTTCAGAGACGTCCAGAACATCTGCTCCGCCGCCGCCCGGTCCGGCGCACCGTCCCAGGCCGGCAGCTTGGTGGCCAGCTGAAAGCTTTCCCGGGGGTGGCGCTCCACCAGAGCCAGCCTGGCCGCCTCCTCAGACTTTCCGCCCAGATAGCCGTAAGCCGTATCAAAATAGGTAAACCCTTTTTCCAGGCACAGATCCGTCATTTGCCTGGTCTGCTCCAGATCCACCTGGCCGCCGCTCATGGGCAGGCGCATCAGGCCGAAGCCCAGATTCCGAATGGATTCTCCCAGATATGCCATACCGTTCCCTCTTTCTTTTCCGCATAGGACGCGGTTCATTTGGTTGCAACAAGGACAGTTTAGCACGATTTTCCAGGCTTGTCCACGAAAACAGAGGGCCGAAGGTGAAAAAATGCCTTCGGCCCCTTCCCATGCCCCGTCCGCTCAAAGCCTTCCCTGCTGCAGCCCGTCCCTGCGCCGTCCCTGCAGCCGGGGCCGGCCCGCCGCAGCCCGCTGCGGGCCGGCGCGGCAGAGCCAGGCCACCGTATCCGATATGGTTTGAAACAAATCCCGCGGGGAATACCCCAGTTCTCTCGTGGCGCGGTTATGGGAAAAGCGATCGTTGCTGTGCAGCGTGTCCAGGGAATATGAGGTGTACAGCGGCCGCTCCTTCCTGCGCCGGGCATCCAGCCTCAAAAACGGCTCCGCCATGCGCGCCATCCAAAGCGGCAGCACCGGCAGGCGGCGGCCGCCGTGGATCGCCTGCACCATGGACAGCACCTCCCGGACCTCATAATGGCGGTTGGACAGAATGTAGCAGCAGCCTGCCCTCCCCCGCTCCGCCGCCGCCAGGCATCCTTCCGCCACATCCCGCACATCCACAAAGTCATACCCGCCGCTGACGCAGGCCGGCAGGCGCCCGCGCAGATAGTCCCGAACCATCTGCACCAGATGGTTTCCCGAATCGTCATAGGGGCCCAGAATCCCGGACGGATGCACCACCACGGCGTCCATGCCGCCGGCCGCCGCATCCAGCACCAGCTGCGTGGCAGCGGCCTTGGTCTTGGCATACCCGCCGTGTACCAGATCCGGCGAAAAGCGGGTAACTTCTTCCATAACCCGGCTGCAGTCCTTCTCCGGAATGGCGTGTACCGAACTGACATAGACCAGGCGCGCCGTGCGGTGTGCCCGGCAGAGCGACAGGATATTCCCTGTTCCGCCCACATTGACCTCCCACAGGCGCGGCGTCACCTGCGGGGAAAGATCCACAATTCCGGCGGCGTGGATCATTACCACACGCCGGCCCTCTGCTCCGGCAAACAGCGGCTCCAGGCTTTCCGGCCTGCAGACGTCGCCTTCATAATAAGCCACATGCTCCAGCGGCTCCCGGCTGCTGCCCGGCAGCACCAGCCCCCGGACCTCCTCTCTCCTTTGGCTCAGGGTCCGGGTCAGAGCGCTTCCCAGGTGGCCATTGGCTCCGGTGATCAAATATAAGGTTTTCATTGCCATGCACCCTTTACCGCCGCTGCAGCGGCTTGTTGATTTCACGTTCCGCTTGTATTATAATTTGAAAGGAGGGCAGCCTGCAATAGACAGCTGCAGCCAAAATGGAGGATACTGCACACACTGCACAACATCTGTATAAAAGGGGCGGTCGTTTTGAAAAAGTTTACAAATGATCATCGTACCCGTGTGACGAGGCTGCTGATCCGAAAGGCATTTCTGGAGCTGCTGAGCCGGAAACCGATCCAGAGTATTTCCATCAAGGAGCTGTGCGATCTGGCAGGTGTCAGCCGCGGGACCTTCTATGCCTATTATACCGATATTTACGATCTGCTCCGGCAGATTGAAGACGATATGACCGCAGAAATCGCCGCAGCGCTGGAACCGCTGCTGGACGCCGCCGGCCCCGTGACGCTGAGCACCCGGATTTTCGAGATTCTCAAGGAGAACTCCGACCTGTGCATCGTCACGCTCAGCGACTACGGCGACAAGCAGTTTGCAGCCCGCCTGATCAACATGGGCCGCGAAACCTGCATCGACCTCTACCGCAATTATTTTCAAAATGTTCCCGCCAAGCAGATTGACTATTACTATGCGTTCATCAGTTCGGGCGTGATGGGCCTCCTGCGCAAATGGTTTGACGATGGGATGACTGCCGCGCCCAGTGAAATCGCCCGGTTGGCGGAGGGCATCATGCTGCAGGGCGCCGGCGTCTTCACCGGCAGCCCGCCCGCCGCCGCAGGGGGCGGCTGAGGCCGCAGAATGAGGGGCTGTCCCGGGACGTACTGCCGCCTTTTCCGGACTGCACAGCCTAAATGCAGAAACCACTGCGCTCTGCCAATTTTTTGCCTTCCCTCTCTTGACAAATGCAGTTAGTTGATGTAAACTCATAGCGTCCCTGGAGTTAGATTGATCTAACTCCGGTTTTCAGCGCAAAGGTTAGAAATCGCTAACTTTTAACAAGGGGGGAGGCACTGTGATGCCCCTGACAATGGCAAAAGCAGGTGAAACCGTCACAATCCGCAAAATCACCGGCAAGGATGAAGTTCGGCAGCATTTGGCGGAACTGGGCTTCGTTGTGGAAGGCACCGTAACGGTGGTCAGCGAACTGGCGGGGAATCTGATTCTGCAGGTAAAAGACAGCCGGATTGCCCTGGATCAGTCCATGGCGAACCGGATCATGATTTGAGAGGAGAGTTGGCATGAAGACATTGAGAGACGCAAAAGTCGGAGACACCGTCACTGTGGTGCGGCTCCACGGGGAGGGGCCGGTGAAGCGCCGGATTATGGATATGGGAATCACCAAGGGCGTTGATATCCACGTGCGGAAGGTAGCCCCTCTGGGCGACCCGATGGAGCTGAACGTCCGCGGTTATGAACTGTCCGTCCGCAAAGCGGATGCGGAAATGATCGAAATCCGGTAGGACGCCGGCGGCGTCCGTTTTCCGCCAGGAAGTTAGTTTATACTAATAAAGAGAAGGGAGTCCAACCATGGAATGGAAAATCGCGCTGGCAGGCAATCCGAACTGCGGCAAAACCACGCTGTTCAATGCCC
>JAHZEF010000006.1:32142-33003 GCA_019422005.1 Clostridiales bacterium | reverse complement strand
GGCTCTAATCAGTACGTGGGCAACTGGCCCGGCGTCACGGTGGAAAAGAAAGAAGGCCGCCTGAAAGGCCATAAGGATGTCGTGATCCAGGACCTTCCCGGCATCTATTCGCTTTCCCCCTATACGCTGGAGGAAGTCGTCGCCAGAAATTATCTGGTGGGTGAGAAGCCCGACGCCATTCTGAACATCGTCGACGGCACCAACATTGAGCGGAACCTGTATCTGACCACGCAGCTCATCGAACTGGGCATTCCCGTGGTGGTCGCGGTCAATATGATTGATCTGGTCCGCAAAAACGGCGACCAGATTGATCTGCAGAAGCTGGGCAGCGCATTGGGCTGCCAGGTGGTGGCGATGAGCGCCCTGAAGGGCGAAGGCGGCATGGAAGCTGCAGAACAGGCGCTGTCCGCCGCCCAGGCCAAGGCAGCAGGCGAACTCCCCCACGTCTTCACCGGCAGCGTGGAGCACGCCATCGCCCACATTGAAGAATCCATTGCCGGCAAGGTTGACGAGCGTTACCTCCGGTGGTACGCCATCAAGGTGTTTGAACGCGACGAAAAAGTCCTGGCAGATATGAAGCTGGACGCCGGCCTGCAGTCCCACCTGGAAGAACATATTGCCGACTGCGAAAAAGAGCTGGACGACGATGCGGAAAGCATCATCACCAACCAGCGTTATGCGTACATCAACAGTGTGGTCGGCAAATCCGTAAAGAAGAAAGCGGCAAAGCACAGCCTGTCCACTTCTGATAAAATCGACCGGATTGTCACCAACCGGATTCTGGCGCTCCCGATTTTTGCAGTCGCCATGTTTGTGGTCTACTGGGTTGCCATGGGTCCCTTCGGCTCCTTCCTCACGGAC
>JAHZEF010000006.1:17044-32132 GCA_019422005.1 Clostridiales bacterium | reverse complement strand
TGCAGGAAGGCTCCCGCGCGCTCCTGGAAGGATGGGGCTGCGCTGCCTGGCTGGTCGGCCTGGTGTCTGACGGCATCGTCGCCGGCGTCGGCGCCGTGCTCGGCTTTGTTCCGCAGATGCTGGTCCTCTTCCTGATGCTTGCCATTTTGGAAGACATTGGCTACATGGCCCGCGTCGCTTTCATCATGGACCGGATCTTCCGTAAATTCGGCCTGTCCGGCAAAAGCTTCATTCCCATGCTGATCGGCTCCGGCTGCGGCGTCCCCGGCGTCATGGCTTCCCGTACCATCGAAAATGAGCGCGACCGCCGCATGACCATCATGACCACCTGCTTTGTGCCCTGCGGCGCAAAGATGCCCATCATCGGCCTGTTCGCCGGCGCGCTGTTCAACGGCAGCGGCCTGGTGGCCGTTTCCGCCTACTTCATCGGCGTGGCCGCCATTATCGTCTCCGGCATCATCCTGAAAAAGACCAAGATGTTCTCCGGAGATCCGGCTCCCTTTGTCATGGAGCTGCCCACCTACCATGTCCCCGCCGCCAGCAACGTCCTCCGCGCAACCTGGGAACGCGGCTGGTCCTTCATCAAGCGCGCCGGCACCATCATCCTGGCCTCTTCCATCATTCTCTGGTTCCTCCAGGGCTTCGGCAATGTCAACGGCGGCGTGGAAGGCGCGGCCTATCAGTTCGGCATGGTGGAAGACAACAACCATTCCCTGCTTGCAGCCGTGGGCACCGCCATTGCCTTCCTCTTCCGGCCGCTGGGCTTCGGCGACTGGCAGTCCACAGTCGCTACCATCACCGGTCTGATCGCCAAGGAAAACGTGGTTTCCACCTTCGGCGTTCTGTTCCATGTGGGCGCTGAGGTCGCTGAGGATGACCCCATGCTGTGGGCCGCTGTCGCTGCGCACTATTCGCAGCTGGCTGCATACAGCTTCATGATCTTCAACCTGCTCTGCGCCCCCTGCTTCGCCGCCATGGGCGCCATCAAGCGGGAGATGAACAACGGCAAGTGGACCCTGGGCGCCATCGGTTACATGTGTGCCTTCGCCTACGCCATTTCCCTGATCGTCTATCAGCTGGGCCTGCTCTTCACGGGAGCCGGGTTCGGAATCGGAACGGCAGCCGCCATTGTGCTTCTGGCCCTCCTGGGCTATCTGCTGTTCCGGAGAAACAAATATGACGGCAATACGCTGACGGTCAGCGCTGTCGCCGCCGCCAAATAAGGAGCTGATTCCATGAACGCCCCTACCATTATCATCGCTCTGGTGATCCTGGCAGTCTTTGCAGCCATTGTAGGCCGCGGGATCTACAACCGCCGGCACCATAAGGGCGGCTGCGGATGCGGGTGCGAGTCCTGCGGCAGCTGCAGCGGCTGCCATCCCTCACAGCAATCATAACGCCCGCGGTTCGCAGCAGGGCCCGGACGTCCCCAATGGGACGTCCGGGCCCTGTTTTTTCCTGAGCTCCCTTTCGGCAGGCGGTCTGCGCGCCCCGGCCTCCCTGTGCGGCAGCTCCGGATCCCGGCTATTGAAACACCGCCTGGGAAATATCCAGCTGCTGGCCGCAGCGGTTGTCGATATCCGTTCCGTTTCCGGAAAACAGGCAATCGGCAAACTTCATGGTCACATCCGTGGGCACGCTCTCCAAAAGAATGCCGGTCCCATTGTTCAGGAACTCATTTCCGGTGAACTGGGTGTGAGAGACGCTTGCTCCGGACGCGTTGAAATGCAGGCCCGTCACATTCTGTTCAAAACGGCTTTGCTGGACGTTGACCCAGGTATACCCATAGGCCAGCACCGCAGTCTTCCAGCCGGAAAAGCTGCAGTCCGTCACATGCACACGGGCAGCGGCGGAAATGCCGACGCCCCCCTCCCCCACAAAATCCACGCCTTCAATATAGCAGATCCAGGAGTCATTGCTGGCCACGCGCAGCGTGTCGGTGAAAGTCGTCCTGGCGTCCCCCTGCGCGCTGCCGTAGAGATTTACCGGCCGCCCTTCCATGACGAGGCTCCCCTCATAGGCCACCGGCGGGAGGTGCACGTTTACCACCGCGGACGGCTCCACCGTCCGCGCAACCTCATCCACCAGCGCCTGAAGCTCCTCCAGCGTATCCATGGGCGTGGTGTCCGGAAAATAGTCATACGTCTGGATCAGCCGGATCTGAAGCGTCTGGCGCAGGCGAAGCACATCCCCGTTCTCCATGGTGACCGTCCAAATGCCCTCCGCTTCCTCCTCCGCTCCGATGAAATCGACATAGCCGACCATGGCGGCGTCCGGACAGTAATCATCAGGCGCCGGCTCCGTATAGGAGACGGCGCCTCCGTGAACCGGTTCACGGAACTCCGCAGTCACTTTCTCCACCTTTTTCAAAAACATGGGCGCCGCATTGGCGCCGCTTTCCACATGGTTGATATACAGGCACACCGGAAACCGGTATTCGCCCCCTTCCTCCGCATTCTGCTCGATCTGCGGCGCCGGGGTGTAGCAATCGCCGGGCCGTCCCAGAAGGATCTGATAGGTCCCATCCTCATCGGTATAGAGGATCTCCCCCGTCCCCTCGTATTCTTTCGGCCTTTCCGCCAGAAAAACCCCCAGGGCAATCCCCAGGAGCACCAGCAGGACTGCGCCCGCGCGCAGGATCCTTCCCGGCAGGGCCTTCGGCGGGCGGGATTCCGTCCGCCGGTTGACGCTCCGGGCGCAGTGGGGGCAAAAGGAGGCCTGCTCCGGAAGGGTAACGCCGCAGTGCGGACAGGTTTGATTGCATACGGGTCTGTTCTGCATTTACAGCGCCTCCATCAGCCGGAGCACATTTTTGTACCGCTTTTGGGGGTTCACCCGGGTACACCGCTCCACACTTCTCCCCTGCCTGCCCTCTGCCAGACACTTTGAGGGGTGTTCCCCCGTGAGCATGACGTTGATCAGGATCCCGAGGGAATAAATATCGGTCCGGATGTCCGACTGGGAAAGGCCGTACTGTTCCGGCGCAGCAAAACCAGTGGTACCGAGAATCTGCGTGTCCGCCTCATGTTCCGGCTTATGAAGCCGGGCGGCGTCAAAGTCAATCAAAACCGCCTGCGATCCCCGCAGGATGATATTTTCCGGCTTGATGTCCCGGTGGACGGCGGCCATGGAGTGCAGCACCCACAGCGCCCTGCAGACCTGTTTGACGATGGCCCGCGTCTCCTCCGGGGTGCACAGCGCGCCCTGCAGGAGAAACCCCAGCGTATCCCCTTCAATCAGTTCCTCCAGAACCAGGTTTTCCTCTCCCCGGCTCACAACCTCCAGCACCTGCGGGAGGTTCCCGCAGGAATAGGCCAGAAGCCTCCGATAGACCTCCGCACTGCCGGTATATTTCCGCAGAATCAGCTTCCGTCCTGTCGCTTGATGGCGAATGATACGGACGCTGCCCCGCGGGCTTTCCTTCAGCACCCGGACCTGCCGGTATTCCTCCCGCAGGATCCCTGTCAGCCACGCATACATCAAGAACCGCCTCCGCATCCATTCTTTGGCACTATGCAGTGCGCTTATTGTTATATAACACAAGATATTGTATATTTAAGTATAAATGATTTTCAATCGGAAGTAAAGGGGTGAGAACCGAATGTCAGAAAAATCAACCAGCGATCTGTGCAGTGAGCTGATCGGCAGTGCCAGCATCGATTCCTATCTCAGCCGCAACCGTTCCGCTTTTCTGGACAGTTCGATTGCAGACCTTCTGACGTCGCTCTATCAGGACAAAAGCGTCTCCAAAGCGGCTCTGGCACGGAAAGCGGGCATGAGCGAGGTATACCTCCACCAGGTTTTTTCCGGGCGGCGGAATCCCTCCCGCGACCGTCTTCTGTGCCTCTGCTTCGGGCTGGACGCTTCTCTGGCCGAAACACAGCAGCTGCTGAAGCAGGCCGGCTATGCGCAGCTCTATCCCAGAAGCAGGCGCGACGCCATAATTCTGCATGGCCTGACGCACGGGATCGATTTGAGTTCGGTAAACGACAAGCTGTTTGCCGAAGGCGAGAAAACCTTGTTCTAGCCCCCTTCCGAAGGGAAAATCAGAGAGTAACAGGAGGAACAATCAGAATGAAGAGACGCATCATCTCGGCGGCGCTGGTTCTGGCACTGTGCCTCGCGCTGCTGCCCACGGCAGCGGCCGCCGGCGCAGGGCTGTCCAACTTCAAAACCGTCAACACCTACAGCGGCAATACGTTCAGCGACGTCCCGGCCCAGGCCTGGTATGCCGGGAACGTCAGAACCGCCTACGAGCTGGATCTGGTAAAGGGCGTCAGCGACTCCCGGTTCAATCCCAGCGGCAATATGACCATTGCGGCAACTGTCGCGCTGGCCTGCCGCCTGCACAGCATTTACCACACCGGCACAGCGGAGTTTGTCCAGGGCAGCCCCTGGTATCAGGTCTATGTGGACTACGCTGTGAAAAACGGGATCATCCGGCAGAATCAGTTCACCAATTATACCGCCAACGCCACCCGCCGGCAGTTTGCCGCCATTCTGGCCCACGCGCTTCCGGAAACGGCGCTGGAACAGAAAAACACAGTGGACGACGGCATGATTCCCGACGTGGCCGCCGGCTCGGCCAGCTGTGATGAGATTTATCTTCTGTACCGCGCCGGCGTTCTGACCGGCAACGACGCAAAGGGCACTTTTACGCCGGAAGCCACCATCAGCCGCTCCGGCGTGGCCGCCATTGTCTCCCGCATGGCGCTGCCCAGCCTGCGCCAGTCCATCACCCTGAAGGACAGCAGCGGCGACCTGAAAGTCTCCCTGAATCGCAGCACGCTGTCTCTGCTGGCCGGCAAAACCGCAACTCTCACCGCCACGGTCACGCCCTCCGGCGCGAAGGATAAAACCGTGACCTGGACCTCTTCCAGCAGCAGCGTGGCCCGCGTCAGCAGCAGCGGCGTCGTCACCGCCGTCAGGGCCGGCACCGCCACCATTACGGCCACTGCCTCCAACGGTGCAAAAGCGACCTGTAAAGTGACGGTCACCGAGGAGGACGTGGAAGTCCGCAGCGTGTATGTGGATCCGGGGTACCTGACGCTGGAGGAGGGGGAGACCGAAACGCTGAGCGTCAGCTTTTACCCCGATAACGCAACGGATACCGACGTCACCTGGAAATCCTCCAACACCGGCGTGGCCACCGTCAGCAGCAGCGGCAAGGTCACCGCCGTCAGGGCCGGCACCGCCCGCATCACCGCAACCGCCGAAAACGGCAAATCCGATTCCTGCAGCGTGACGGTAAAGGCCTCCACAAAGCCCCCCGAATTTTCCACGCCGAAGCTGGATTACAATTACGGCCCCATGACCGTAACCGCCTATCATACCAGCGGCTCCATCCAGTACCGCGCAAAAGTTACGTCCTTCCTCTTCACCGACGCGGTCCTGCAGTCCAATGGGGATGTGCGCCTGTCCGCCACCATTCAGGGCACCAACACCGGCCCGGATTTCTACGTCCGGATCAACCTCTTTGACAGCAGCGGCGCGCTGCTGGATACGGACTTCACCTCCAAGGCGGTCGGCGTCAACCAGGACTTCGCCGTGCAGTCAACCTTTACCATCAGCGCAGACGCTCTGGAAAAGGCCTCCAAAATCGAATTCCTCAGCTACTCCGGCGACAAGGCCGTGGATGGCATTTCAGACGATCCGGAACCGACTCCGGAGCCCGAGACGGATCCCGAGGTTCTCGAGGCCCTGCAGATCGGCGTGGACATGACGGACGTCTTCCAATCCGCCTTGAAGCATCTGGAGCCGGTGCAGGAATATATGTCCAAATGCGCGGAGCCGCAGTACGCCGACAACCCCCACGGCGCAGCGCAGTTTGTTCTGTTTTCCATTGACGGGATCACAGATTTTGCCGGCGATGTGGACGACATCGTCTCCCTGTGCGGCAGCAGCAGCTACTGGGCCGACGTCAAGTCCTCGGCCGGGGATCTGGCGGAGGAGATGGCGGACACCGTCGATCTGTTTGAATCGGTGGGCAAGGGCTCTGATCCCACCTCCGGCGATGTTCTCCGGGCGAAAAACGCGTACCTCAGCGCTTTGAAGCAGCTGAATGCGATCATGAGCGCCTCCACCAATGTCATCAACGGCCTCGACCTGCAGGCCGGCTGATTGCTCCGGCAGATCCCATACGATTTTTCATAAAAATGCGGCGCATTGCTGTCAACAGCAATGCGCCGCATCTTTTTCATACAGCCGCTTCTTCTGCAGCCTCAGAGCTTCGGCATGATGGCCTGAAGCTCCGGCAGGACAATCTTCCCCTCGTCCATAATCTGCACGCCGTCCAGCCAGACAGAACTGTTGAGGCAGATGCCATCCGTGTGGCTGACCGCGTCCTGGCCGCAGGGGGGCGCGTCAATATTGCTCACATAGCCGATTCCCCACTCCGTGGATCCCCAAACGCGCTCATCCTCCACAATATTGCCGGTCAGGCGGGCGCCGGGGTTGAAGCCGTAGGCAATGTGCGCCATTTTCAGCATGCCCGGGTCGTTGAAGCCGCGCAGATACGCCTCGTAGGCCGCCGCCTCCTCGCCGCCTTCGATCTTCACAATCACACCGTCCTGCACCGTCAGGCGGATCGGTTCCTTGGGCGAATGGCCGAAGGGCGGCGTTACGGAACCGTCAAACACAATGGTCCCCTGGATGCTGCCGAACCGGGGCACCACATTCAGCTGCCCTGTCAGCATATGCACCGCCGGGAAGGTGGCGTCGCCGCAGTCACAGGCCACATAGTGATTGGGGTCGATCTCAAACCGCACGTCGCAGCCGGCCGGCGTGGTGACGCGCATGGTTCTTGCATTGCGCGTCAGCTCCGCCACACGGCGCATGAAGATCTGCAGCTGATGCGTCTCCACATGGCCGATGGTGCGAATCATCAGATCTTCGTCAAAATCCACCAGGCACATGTAACGCAGCTTTTTATTCTCGCTGCTGGCCCGCTCGAACGGCGTGGAGTACAGCAGCCACTGGTGATTGAATTCGATCCAGACATCGCAGACACACAGCGCAGCCGCCAAAGGCTCCACCGGCAGATCCGGGTCGGCCGCCTTTCCCACGGAGCCCGGCGTGGGCACCGTGATGGTCATCACCTGGGCGCCCGCTTCTTTGACGCTGTCGGACACAGCCCGCAGCACCGCCTCATTGGATTCATAATCTGCCGTCAGAACCACGGTTTCGCCGGGCCGGACGCCAAAGATTTCGCGGATCAGCTTGTCCGCGGCAGTCTGCAATTCAGTTTTCATGATATTACGCCTCCAAATTCGCCAGTTTTTCAATGGTACGGCGATAAATTTCCGCCGCCTGGTACAAATCTTCCAGCAGGATATACTCATCCTTCTGATGCTCCGTGCACTCCCGGCCGGGCTGCATCGGGCCAAAGGCCACAATCCCGGGCATGGCCCGCGCATAGGTGCCGCCGCCGATCACCGTGGGCTCCGAACTGTCTCCCGTCACCTCCCGGTAAACAGAAACCAGGGCCTGCACCACAGCCCCTTCCCGATCCATATAGATGGGCGCCAGCTGCTCGGTACAGGTCACGGTGATGCCGTACGGCGTGCACGCCCGCTCCAGCGCCGCCTGCACGTCTGCGCAGGTAAACGTCACGGGATTGCGGATATCCAGCGTCAGAACCAGCCGGTCCCCGTCGGTTCGAAGCAGTCCTGCGTTCAGCGTCAGCCGGCCGCTTTCGGCGTCTTCAAAGCCGCAGCCCAGATTGACGCCGTGCAGGTCGTAGCCGATATGCCGGTTATAAAACTCCGCAAACGGCCCCTCCGCCTCCAGCTGGGCCAGCTGCTCCATCATCACGCTGATGGCATTGAGCCCTTTTTCCGGCGTGCTGGCGTGGGCGCTGCGGCCCTTCACCGCATAGGAGACGGGCCCGTCACTGCCCGGAACCGACACACGGCACCAGGAGGGCACCATATTCCCCGCGTCGCCGCCTTCCGCCTCCAGAAGCCCGCTCTTCTCCAAAGGCATGGAGAGCTCAAAATTCAGAATCCCCTTCTCCCCGTAAATGGCGGGGAAGTCGGCGTCAGGCGTGAAGCCGAATACCGGCAGCTGCGCATGGGCTTTGTAATACTCCATATCCTCCCAGCCGCCGGTCTCTTCGCTCTGGCCAAAAATCAGCCGAACCCGCCGCCGCAGGGGCGCATCGGCGTCCTGCAGCGCCTTCATGGCAAACAGCGCCGCCAGCGTCGGCCCCTTGTCATCGGCAACGCCGCGACCGTACAGCCGATCCCCGCATACCTCTCCGCGGGGATCATGCGTCCAGCCTTCCCCCGCAGGCACCACGTCCAGGTGCCCCAGGATCCCGACCAGTTCTTCCCCCTGCCCGATTTCCGCCCAGGCAACCCGGCCGCCCAGATTCTCCGTCCGGATGCCCAGCTCCCCGCAGAGCCGCATCACATAGTCCAGCGCCCTGGCCGGCCCGGTCCCATAAGGATGCGCCGCATCCGGATCCGTCATGGCCACGCTGTCTATGGCCACCAGGCCCAGCAGCGCGTCCAGAAATTGCTGTCGATCCATCGCCGTACTCCTTTCCTTTCGCCTCAGCAATAAGGCTTGTAGTCCACATCATAGCCGAAGCTGCGCGGTCCGAAAACCTCCAGCCCCCTGGGCGTGATCCATTCCGCCGGCGCCGGCAGCGCAGTCACCGCCACGCGTTCCCCGACCCTTGCAAAGGGGTTCAGCTGCGGCATCTGCCCATCCAGATCGAACATGCAGATCAGATCCGGCACCGTTACAAAGAACGCCCCGTCCAGCCAGCTGATGATATTCTCATTCTGATACCAGATGCGAAGCGTATGGCCCGCATAAGCGCCGCTGCCCTCGATCACGGTATTGCCGAAGGTATAGCCGTCCCGGGTCTCATAGCCGCTTTCCGAAACCACGCCCTCAAACATCATCCGTCCCTTTCCGGCCTCCGTCACAGCCGCCACATAGTCGCCGCCGGCATCCCGCGCGTTCAGAAACGCCCTGCCCACGGTCTCGGCATGGGAAATCGCCCCGCGGATCACCGCATCGCGCAGTACGGCGGCGGTATTGACATGATCCATCACCGCAATGGTGTTCTGGCTCACCACCGCCAGGGCGCGCACCATGTCTTCGCCGCGGGCGTCGTCAAACACATTGGTAAACACCGCGCCTTCACCGAAACGGTTCATGCCGCTCATGGGGCACATGGGCACGCCCTTCAGAAAATAGGTGGAGTGCTGCAGGGCCGGCACGCTGCGTCCGGCCGGATCGCCGTCCACAATGCAGCGTCCCGTCATGGCCCCCACATAGAGCGCCGTGGCCGTATTGCCGCCGCCCAGTTCAGTGGAGATGACGGCTTTGACTTCCCTTCCCAGAAATTGCTCCAGCTGCCGCATGCAGAGAATGTAAAAGCTCTCTTCCGTCTCTTTCAGGCGGGCATATTTTTGAATCTCCTCTTCTGTCAGCGGGCTGATGGCGCCGCAGGCATACGGCGTCCCGATGATATCCTCCGGATCCAGATCCGCGAAATCGGCCAGCCGGAACTCCCGGCCGGCGGCCAGCGCCTCATCGATCATGGCGATGCCTTCTTCCAGGCTTCCGCCGCCGCCGGTGCCCAGAATGGCACAGCCGTAGAGGATGTGGATCAGATCCTCACGGGATAGAATACGCATGCTTTTCTCTCCTTTTCAGTGATCGTGCCGCCTGGAATCCGCCCCGTCCGCATTCCAGCGCAGCTCCTCCAGCCGCAGGCAGCTGACCGCATGCTCCGCTCCCACGGAGACCGGCTGGGGCGTCTCCCGGCTGCAGCGCTCACAGGCGTAGCTGCAGCGCTGGTGGAACGCGCAGCCGCTGGGCGGATTGATCGGGCTGGGGATCTGCCCCTCCAGCGTCCGCAGGCTGTCCATCCCGTGGGTGGAAAGGGTCGGGATTGAATCAAACAGCGCCTTGGTGTAGGGGTGGCGCGGATGCCAGAAGATCTCCTCCGCCGGCCCGAATTCCACAATCTTCCCCAAATACATAATGGCGATCTTGTTGGCCAGCTCATGCACCACGCCCAGGTCGTGGCTGATCAGGATATTGGTCAGCTGCAGCCGCCTGCGCAGATCCTGAATCAGCGCGAGAATCTGCGCCTGGCTGAAAACGTCAATGGAACTGGTGGGCTCGTCCAGCACCACCAGCTTCGGGTTGGACGCCAGGGAGCGGGCAATGGCAATCCGCTGCCGCTGGCCGCCGGAAAACTCGTGGGGATATTGATAACAGGCCTCCGGCGGGATTCCCACCAGTTCCAGCAGCTCCACCACACGCTCCAGCCGCTCTTTTTCCCGCAGCTTTTCGTATACGTCGATGGGCTCGGCCACGATATCCTTGATCAGCCAGCGGGGGTTCAGGGACCAATAGGGATCCTGGAAAACGATCTGTACATTCTTTTTGAACGCGTTGCCGCCCTTTTTCGCATCGGCAAACACATCCTGCCCTTCAAAATAGACCTTGCCTTCCGTCGGCTCAAACAAATTCAGAATGGTATTGACCAGAGTGGACTTGCCGCACCCGGATTCTCCGACAATGCCGAGGACTTCCCCCTTCTTCAGCTCGAAGCTGACGTCGTCCACCGCTTTCAAGGTCAGATGCTTCTGATGGCGCAGTTCGTCGTTGATATCAAAGTATTTTTTCAGATGCTCCACCCGAAGCAGCACCCCGCCGTTCTGCGGCGGCTCGGCAGCCCTGCTTTCTGCACGGACCGCGTCGATCAGGACTTTGGTATATTCCTGCTGCGGCGCCTCCACCAGCGCCGCGGCCGTGTTCTCTTCAATGATCTTTCCGCCGTAGAGGATGCCGACCCGGTCGCAGAAAGCGGATACCAAGCTCAGGTTGTTCGCAATAAACAGCACCGTCATGCCATGCTTGACCTGGATCTCTTTCAAAAGCTTCAGGACGCTGGCCTGGATGGTGACGTCCAGATTCCGCGTCGGCTCGTCGGCAATCAGGAACTCTGCGCCGCATGCCAGGGCCAGCGCAATAATCACGCGCTGCCGCTGCCCGCCGGACAGCTGATGCGGGTATTTCCCCATGATGCTCTCCGCGTCGGCCAGCTTGACTTCTCCCAGCAGTTCCAGCGCGCGGCTGCGCACCTGCTTCCTGCTCAGCGACGGCTGCCGGGTCCGGAGGACGTCCGTCATGACGCTGCCCACGGTAAACACCGGATTCAGGCAGCTCATGGGATCCTGGAAAATCATCGCCACTTTGCTGCCGCGGATCTCCCGCTGCATCTGCCGCGGCTTGAGCTTCAGAAGATCCACCCCGTCCAGCAGCACCTCACCGGAAACGATCTCCCCCGGCGGGCAGCGCAGCAGCTGCTGCACAGCCAGCGCCAGAACGGTTTTTCCCTGCCCGGATTCCCCCACCAGGCCGTATGTTTCCCCCTTCTCGATGGCCAGGTGCTGAATGTCCAGAACGGTCTTGACGCCCTCAAAGGAGTGATGAGCAATGCGCAGATTTTTGATTTCAAAATAAGCCATAGTCTCCCCTCCTCACTTCTTTCTGGTTTTGGGGTCCAGAATCTCGCGGATGGCGTCGCCCAGCAGATTAAAGCACAGGACCGTCAGGAAGATCGCTATGCCGGGAAAAATGCAGTACCACCATTTATCCGGGAAATAGGTGCGGCCCATGGAAATCATCAGCCCCCATTCCGGCGTGGGCAGCTGCGCGCCCAGCCCCAGGAAGGAGAGGCTGGCCACCGTCAGAATCACGCCGCCGATGTCCATGGAAGCCTGCACAATCACCGGGCTGATGCAGTTGGGAATGATATGCCTGAAAATGATCTTCATCCGGCTGGTGCCGATGGTTTCCGCCGCCTGTACAAACTTCCGCTCCTTGACTGAGATGGCCTGGCCGCGGATCAGCCTCGTATACCAGGGCCACCAGGAGAGGGAAATCGCCAGAATCGCATTTTTCAGGCTGCTGCCCATCACCGCCACCATGGCGATGGCCAGCAACAGCGGCGGAAAGCTGAGAAACACATCGGTGATCCGCATGATCACATTGTCCACCCAGCCGCCGAAGCTGCCGGCAATGGCGCCCAGGGGAATCCCGATCAGCAGCGACAGGGCCACGGCGGTGAGCGCCGCCGACAGGGAGACCCGCGCGCCGTAGATCACACGGCTGAACAAATCGCGTCCCAGCTCATCCGTGCCCATCAGGTGCTCGGCGCTGGGCGCCTGCAGCTTGATTTCCAGGTGTCCGGCGTCGGCCAGATCCTCGGGATACGGGATGATATACGGGGCAAAAATCGCCGCCAGGACCAGCAGCACCAGAATCACCAGCGCAACGAGGCTCAGCTTGTTCCGCGCCAGCAGGTACAGGCTTTCGCGGAAGCGCTTGATCCGCGGCCGCAGTACTTCAATCAGATTTTTCATCACACAGTTCCTCCCTTACAGCCGCACGCGGGGATCCATCGCAATGAAAATATCCGCCAGCAGGTTGAGAACGATATAGCAGGTGGCGCCGAACAGCGTCACGCCGATAATGGCCGGGTAATCCAGCGTCGTCACCGCATCGGAAATGTAGCTGCCCACGCCCGGCCAGGCAAAAATGGCCTCCACCAGAAACGTTCCCGTCAGCGTATAGCCCATGGACAGCGCCACATCCGTGGCGGTGGTGCCCAGGCTGTTTTTGAGCGCGTACTTCCACAGCATCCTGGTGTCCTTCAGGCCATAGCTGTGGCCTGCGGTGATATAGTCCTCCCCCAGGATCTCCAGAAGGGCGCTCCGGGTCATGCGGGACACCAGGCCGATGGGATACAGCGCAATGGTAATGCACGGCAGAATGATATGCTGCAGCGCATCCAGGAACAGGGAGAACTTTCCGGTCAGCAGGCAGTCCAGCAGCAGCATGCCGGTGATGTCGGGCACCGTTTCAAAGATCGTCGCCTCCACGCTGAGGCGGCCGCCGATCGGCAGCAGGCTCAGCCCTTTATAGAAAATCAGCTGCAGGAAGAGCGCCACCCAGAAAGTCGGCAGCGACACGGCGCCGATGGAAAAAATCCGGCTGCAGTGATCCAAAAGCCGGTCCTTTTTCTTGGCAGAATAGATTCCCAGCGGGATTCCGATGACAATCGCCAGGAAGAACGCAATCAGCACCAGCTCCAGCGTCGCCGGCACATAGCGCTTGAGTTCCGTCGCCACCGGCTGATGGCTGTTCAGGCTTTCGCCCAAATCGCCCTGCAGCAGGTCGCCAAGGTAAATCAGATACTGCTCAGGCAGGGACTTGTCCAGCCCAAGTTCCATGCGCGCGGCCTCCAGCTGCTCCGGCGTGGCGCGCTGCCCCGCCCATTTGACCTCCGGGCTGGATGGGAGCACACGGGCGATAAAAAATGTAATGGTAACCACGCCCAGCAGCACCAGGATGCTGCTGAGGATGCGCTTTACGATGTACTTCAGCATGGGGACACCTCATTTTCGGTCTGTTCGGCAGCGCTCTGCCGGCCGGGACATCCCGGGCGCGCCAGGACGCCTCTGCATATTCCTGCGCAGGCCCCGCGGGAGGAACGCGCAAAAGGGAACCGCCGGGGTTCCCTTCTGCATTCAAGCAAGTCCATTTGCCGCGCCGGCATTCCGGGGGCGCGCCCGGCGTCCGGAAAACCCGGTACCGAACCGGGCCGCCGCCCCTTTGCCTGCGCTTTGCCTGCATTTATTACTTGCGGGTAACGTTGTAATACAGAATCGCTTCGGAGTAGGACGGGTTTTCAGATACTCCCTCGATGCTGTTGCTGATCACAAATGTATGCATCTGATCGTACAGATTCAGAAGATACGCATTGTCAGCCACGATCTCCTGGGCTTTGATATAGTTGGCCTCAGCGGCCTCGCGGTCTGTGACGGTCTGCTCCGCAGCCTCGTCAATGATGGCGTCCAGCTCCGGATCGTTCAGATAGGACAGGTTGTAGACAATCTGATCCTCGCTGTGCAGCAGCGTCGTAAACCAGCTGATGGGGCTGGCATAGTCCGGCCACCAGATGAACAGGAACATATCCTGCCGCGCCTCGGGGTCGGTGCTCTGCGCCTGCGCCCACTGCTGATCCCATTCCATGCTCCGCAGCTCCAGCTCGATGCCGAGCTGCTTGAGGTTCACCTGATACAGCTGCAGCGCGCTGGCATACTCGTCGTAACCGTTCATATAGGTGACGGTCAGCTTCAGCCCATTGGTGTCCACGCCGGACTTGTCCAGGTATTCTCTGGCCTTATCCAGATCGCAGGTATACTGGAGGATGTCGTCAGAATGCCCCCACAGGCTGGACGGCACCATTCCAATGGACTGCTTGGCATTGCCGTTCATAATCTCATTGACCATTTCCTCATACGGGAAGGCATAGGCCAGGGCACGCCGGAAATCCGCATTGTCACAGGGCTCCGACGCCGTATTCAGGAACATGATGATATTGTTGAAGGTCTCGGACTGGTAGGTATAAACCTTGTCCGTCTTCGTCTTCAGCGCCTCCAGATCCGTCGCCGAGAAGCTGCTGGACAGCTGGCATTCGCCGGTCTCCATCATCTGGCGGCGCGCGCTGGATTCCGGCACCTCTCTGATCATGACATTCTTATACTGATTGTCGCTCCAGCCGCCGCGGTATCCCTCATAGGCCTTGAGCACCACGGTGTCTCCAGTCGCCTGCGCGATCATATACGGGCCGGAGCCGCCGTCATGGCCCTCGTTGAACCATTCGGTCGTCTGATCCACGACGCTGTCGGACATGATGTAGGCCGCATAGCCGGCGGATGCAATCAGGTCGATCGGCGCAGGATATCCGCAGGTGATGGTGACTTCATATTCGCCCGTGGCCTCCACCTTGCCGCCCTGGGCGACCGCATCCCAGATATAGGCGCCGCCCTGCCCCAGGTCGATGGCGCGCTGAATGGAGCGAACCACCTGCTCGGCCTTCATCTCCGTGCCGTCGTGGAACGTCACGTCGTCGCGCAGCTGGAACGTCCAGACCGTGCCGTCGTCGTTGCTGCTCCAATCCGTGGCCAGCATGGGGTCCAGGCCGCCGGTTTCGGGATTGTAGCGGGTCAGCGTCTCATAGACATTCTGCAGGACCATGATGCCGTTGGAA